>CAYRGY010000003.1:0-29961 GCA_964424075.1 uncultured Candidatus Peribacteria bacterium | reverse complement strand
GTCGGAGGTGGCCGCGGGCGAGGACTCAGCCTTGGCAATGCTCGCTTCCATGTCGAGATCATTGCTGAGTTGGATGAGGGTCTCCAGCGTGTCAGAATCTAGATCGGCGTTGACTAGAATGGTGCAGTCATCGAGACTTACGTCTTCGAGTGGAACGCCTTCATAGGCAAGGACGTTGATGAGTGCACCGAGCTGGGAGTACGTGTAAATCTGCCCAATCGTGAGCATTTTGTTTTAAATCTCCTAATGTGACGTGTTGTTGTTTGGGGGAGAAAGAGAACGTTTGTCCTCAAAGCTAATCAGACAGTTTTTAAGCCATTGACTGACTTGAAGTGTTCAGGACAATCAATGGCCAAAAACTATAAGTGACTAATTAAAGACAAACGTCTCTCTCGATAAATTTCAAAGAGCTAACGGGTATTATATAGCTAGTTTAATAGCAAAAGCCAAGGGGATTGTCTTGACGATGGGAATTATAGATTTTGATATATGGAAGGAAGAGTTGACAAAAAATTAAATCGTGATATTTCTAAAGTATCGATCTGTTGCTAAGGTTGCATTCGTAGCCCACACTGCATTTGTAGTGTGCTCCGTTGAAGGTACCGTTGGTACTGGAGGAGAAAGTTTGAAAGGTCATGACAGCACCTGATATCAAGAGATCAGGTGCTGTCAGTCCTCCTGACAGTGGATGTGGAACACATCAACGGTCAGGAGAACCTAGAACGAACAGATCATTTCTTTGCCCCGTAAATGGGGCTTTTTCTAATTTAATATTGACAAAAAATAATATACATTTATAATCTAAGCGATCTGTTGCTAAGGTTGCATTCGTGTAGCCCACACTGCATTTGTAGTGTGCTCCGTTGAAGGTACCGTTGGTACTGGAGGAGAAAGTGTACTGAGTGTTTCGAATCGAATTAAATCGATTCGAAGTGCTCTCGAATCGATTTTATTCGATTCGATTCGCATCGATTCCTAGCGGAATAGATTCGAAAGAGAACGAACAGATCAAAGGCACGCCCCTGTCAAAAGGGGCTCTTTTTAGTTTACTTGACAGATTTAAAATAAGTATTAAAATGACATCTTATCTAAAATTTTGTATGCAAAATATTGATAACAAAAATGGGCTAAGGAATATTAGAGTTCCATCACCGGATGTTGTGGAAAAGCTGGAGCAACTTCTATATCCTACAAAGATGGAAGCGCAGAATAAAGCTCCTTTGGGTGTAACTGCATTGTCGTTGTATGAACAATTGATGCTTGATCCCGAAAAGCAATATAGGATTGATGAAATTCCCAAGGGGAATGGTAAGACTAGAACAATTGAAGCTCCCAGTGATATGTTGAAATATTATCAACATCTTATTTTACGTGTTTTGAATTATAATAGAATGCCTGACGGAGTATATGGATTTACTCGAGGAAGAAGTGCTTATACCGGTATTGCTAGAATGACAGGATTGATTGACAAGAATAGAGAAGATTTAGCAGCTGTATATTCAACTGATATTCAGAATTTCTTCCCCAGTGTTAAAGAAAATGAAGTATATGGGGCAGTTTTGAACTATTTGTTGAGAATACTGCATAAATGGCGTGGTGGTCCACAACTTAGTGTTGAGATTGTTGAAGATTTAGCAAATTTTATTACTCAACTATGTTGTATCAATGGTCGTTTGCCTCAAGGTGCTCCAACGAGTCCTATGTTAGCAAATATGGTTGCAAAGGACTTTGATTATATAATTAAAGATAAATTACCCGCTTCACATATTTATGGTCGCTATGCAGATGACATTGTGATTATGGGAACTGAGGCTTTATCTAAAAAGGATAGAAAAGTTGTAGAGTCAATTCTGGCAGAATTCGGTTTTAAGATTCATCCTAAGAAAACTACAAATCAAGTTGATGAAAATCACTACAAGATTTGGGGAGTTAATGTAATACCTAAAAAAGTTAGTGGTAGGGAGCGAATTATTTTCAGATTGCCACGAAGACTTGAAGAACAGTGGTCAAAGGAAATGTTTGAATTTATGAATGCTAACAATTTACCCACAAACAGACGTGATTTGATGAATGATCGTCGTTTTCAGGTAATCATGGGAAGATTGGCACATGCGCATAGAGTATATAAGCTGGGAGAGGCTGATCAAAGTGAGTCAGTTTTACTTCCTCCAAAGCTGAAACATGCGTGGAAAGTTCTTTGTAATAAGTTTGACCGAAGTTTACCTGATTTCGAAGAGGGTTTTTTTACTACTGTTAGGAAGACAGTTTTATCAACACAAACAGAGACAGTGGCAATGAAATTGGATTTGGAAGATTTTAAAACAAGAGTGAAAAAGTTTTTAAAGATTAATCAGATTAAAAAAAGTGAATTTGCTGTAATTCGGAAAGAAGAACAAACAGTGATTGTTGGTTTGAACAGTAAGGAAGATTTGAATGAGAATGTAGATGTAGCGATCGCTAGAAGACTTGAAAAAATGTCTGAGGGATTGGAAGACCTTGATCCAGAGAAAAGAAAGCAACAAATTTTGAGAGTATTGGCAGCTGCTGTTGTGCTGGTTGAGCAAATGTTGATAGCCGGCAAAAACTATGAAGAGGGAGATGTTGAGAAAGAAATTCTAAGGATTGGAGATTTAAGATCTGATTTACAATCTAAGTCTCTATTGCCTGAAGAGTTGAGTATCTTTTGGAAAGAGTTTGCAGGAAAATCGTATGATAATGTGATTAATGATTCAACAGCATTCAAATATCTGTTTTCTTCTAAGCATAATGTTCAGTTGCCGGTGTCTGTGGCAAAAGAAAGAGTGCTGACTAAGCAAAAGATTACTAAATACATTTATTTACCAGGATTTAAATATACATAATATGTCGATAAAACCAGTTATACAATCAGATGAAATGCAAACTATGGATTTACTTGCTTTGTCCAAAAGCAGTGGGCTTGAAGACGTTTTTGCTCAGGTTGAAAATAAGGGGGAGATGATACCTGCTTTACAGGTTAATGCAGTTGTCAGAGAATTCCGAGCTTTGTTGGCTAGATTTGCGCAAGCAAGACGTGTTCTTTCCTTTATGCATGAAAATGAAGAAGTGGCTTTTAATGGTCGCAATTCAGATGCGGATAAAGAGTTGCTGAAGGATACTTGCTCAAAAACCGCTGATGCTATTAAGCAAAGAATTTTGGAGGTGATTAATAAGTATGGGGTAAATTTGATTAAGGAAGATGAGGCTCAAAGGGATTATGAACAAGTTGTGACTTATAGTCCGGAGCGATTCTTTCAGGAACCCACTTTGGCAAATTTTAGGTATGTTCGCTCTGAATTAATGAGAATTCAACGAAAATTACAACATTTGCAAGATGTACTCTCTGCTATGACAATTTCTATGTCTGAACAGGACCTTTATGGTTTGGAAGGATTGAGAATGGATATTATGCATAGTGATAATGATTTGAATAAGCAGAAACGTCAGCTTGAGGCAGAGCATAAACAATTATGGAGTGATGAGCAGGTGAAAATGGCTCACATGAGACAGGAACATGAATCCTTTATTCAGCAAATTGCTGAAGGTAGGTCAATCTTAGAGACGCCTACAGTGGTTAAAACTATGAATCAACTGCACAGAATGTTGTATGGAAGTGAAGCTTATAAGGTGACAGGTCCCGTGCTGGTTGGACCTCCAGGTTGGGGGAAAACATCGATGCTACAGGATTATTTTCGTAGTTTTGGAAGAGAAGCTTTGTCTGCGGATATTGATCCGGGTCAATCTGCTTTTACTATTATGGCACGTCCAGTTTTAACCAGAGATGATAGGATTAAGCAAATTAAGGGGGCTCAGGATATTTTATTAAATCAATCTGATAAAACCCTTTATCAAATGATTAAGGGTCAAGAGGAGCGATTTGCCAGAGTTTTCATGTTGAATTTGCGAGATGTGAAAAGATTTGTGAGAGAACATAAGAAGCTTAAATCATCTGCGGATACCAATGAGGTAGCGCAAAGCTTTAGGCAGAAAATTGCGGATAGTTTTGATGAAAGATTAAATGCCAACTATGTGGATATGGTTGAGGCAATTAATCAAAATAACGGTTATGAATATTTGCTGGTACTGGAAGCATTGTTGAAAAATCAACCGGTCATTCTTAATGAGTTTGTGGAATTGCAGGAATGGACTTTTTTACATGGTCTGTTAACTGCTGTTCCATGTAGTGAAAGTGAAGCGGCACCGGAGCCAACAAATGTTCCTTCAGAAGCAGGTCAGGTTCAAAATCCCAAAGGATGGTTTTTTAATACGATTACTAATCGTTGGATGAGAGTACCTGAACATTTTAGAATTTGTTTTACTGGTAATATTGGACTTGATACAGGTCAAACCAGCGTGCCGGGTGCTATTCAAAGTCGTATGAGAAATAATATTATTGAAGTTGGTGCTTTACCACCTGAAGAAGTAGCCAGATGTATTGTTTGGCCTTATCTATCAAATCCGGAAACGGGTGAACTTATGTTATCTGCTCAAGATGCATATAAGGTACATTTTTTAGTAACCAGACTGTTTCCGAAATTGGATGAACAATTGCAGAATGTATATGATGAGAAAGTTTATCTATCAACTCGTTTAATAATTGATTTTTGTAGAGAGCTCAAAGATCAGCCAAAATTTATGCGTAGAAAGGTAAGTATTGATGAGGCGCTGATGTCGGTTATTGTGCGTTCTGCCAAAGCTTTAAATCACAAGGAGTCTTTGAAAATTATGGTTTCCCTAATGATCGGAGCCGGTTTCTTGCTTGAGTATACCGATGAAATCTCGGCAATGGGATTGGAGCTGAGTACAGAGAGAGCAAAGCAAATTATTAATGATTTGAATGATCCATTTGATCAAAAAGAATTTGAACAGGATGAGTCAAAACTAAAGGAAGGTTGTCCGATTTGTGGTGTAAGCAGATGTCCTGTACATGGAACAGATATGAAAGCTTTTGAAGAATATTCGGATAATATTCAAAGAATGTCTGAAATTGGTCTAAATATGAGAATGGTTCAACAATTACAGGCATTTAGTAATAAGTTACTAGAAACTGGAAATATTGAAGCTTTTCATGAACTTTATATTGGAGATATGGGGCAAGATATTGCACAAGAAATTTTAAGCAATGAGCAAAGAATTGCTATATGCGGATATGTGAATAATAAGTTGAATCATGTTAAGGAATCCGATGAGGGTTTAATAAAATTTGTTCCTTCAGTGATGGTAGCCTTAGATAAGTCTATGATACTTAAGAGGGAACTTGATTTGGAAGTAGTTAAGCAGATTGAGTCTCGATTAATTGCACGAGTTGCCAACGATGAAGATGATAATGATTCTTTAGAGGAGCCTATCAAAACATATTTATTGATTAGAAAACTAAGACTTAGAATTGATAAGGAGGAGTGTGAAGTTGGTGTGATTGTTCCAGATGAAATTAAAGCAGAAATTGCCAAGATGATTACTACTAATCCTAGTTTAGAGATGCTTAGAATGGCGGAAGAAGTAGGAGCATTTAAAGAGGGGGAAATTCTAGAAATGCTTAATCAGAATGAAATTACTAATAAATTTAAGGCAAAGGTAGTTAATAATTTTGCTAAAAAAAGGGTGGAATTGTTTAAATTAAGAGAATATATACCCATGGCTCCGCAAGAAAAATTTCTTAAACCAAGGAAATCATTACGAAGAAAGCGTAATGTGGAATATATTCCGATCAGACCAATGCCGGAGGGTATAGAACAATGTACTTTCTTTGAGCAACATTATCCAAGATTCATTGCAGTGCTGCAGGAGGCTAGAGATTTGGTTGCTATTAAGTTGCTTGATATTAGTGATATAGCTGATTTGCTTCTATATGTTAAAGAAATTGTTGATCGTGTGGTAGAACAGCAAGTTGAGCTCAAATTTAATATTCCTTATATTCGTTTATTGCAGTTAATATCTGAAATAAGAGGTCATGATTTGAATCAATCAATTGCCATGATGTCTAGAGTCAGGGAAGTGCCATTGCCACCGCTTAGAGATTATTAAGCATTAATATAATATGTATCAGGAGTCGACTAATACATCACCGGAGCAACCAAGTAGCTTGGATCATCTTTTTTCTCCGATTGAGCAGCAAATTCTCAATCAAATTTGTGAAACAGCAAATTTTTCTTTGCGTCCACATCCTCCCGGTTCACCTGCTGCTAATACTTTTGCCACTGATTTGGTGAGAAAGATTATTTATTATAATGAGGACCATTTAAAAAATTGGCAGCCCTATAGAGTTTTTGGTGTTTTTATTCATGAATTGGGACATCATTTTCCACAGGTTTTGGAGGTGCACAATGCTATGATTAAAATGAAACCTTTGGCTCAAGGATTATTGCCACCACTTATGAATGATAGGTCAGGTTTTGTGGATTATATGATTAATGTTTTAGTTGATGTTTATTTGGAGGATGTTGTACCCAGATCTGCTAAAATTGTGACTGGAGATTTGTTTAAAGCAGCTCTAAAACAAGATCGGGCATTGATCTTTATGGAAACTTTCGAAGAAGAAAAGGATCAATTGATTGAGCAATATGAGGCATCCGGAAGAAAAGTATTTCCATGGAGAGAGAGTATGTTTTCTGAGGCTAAAAGTCGATATGGTCAATTACATTTGATTACTCTAGTTGCTCCTTTTTATCAATACCCTCCTGTAGAAATGTTACATCCTGATGTAGCTGCTGTGATACCTGAATTAATGAACTTGTTGAATCAGTTGAGAAATCCGCAAATCAGTTTAGCTCATCAGGCATATCAACTAATTAAGTATACTGAAATAGTCAAAAGTTTATTGGAAAAGGATTTAGAGGAAAGTGAGGAAAATCCTGACTTTGTTAAATTTTTGGAGGATTTGTTTGGAGAATGGGAGAAATTGAGAAAGAAATTCAAGAAAGTTACTGAACCGGTTGATGAAGTAAATGAAGGAGATAATCCTGGTGATCAGCCAGGTGGTCCAGGAAAGTTGCAGCCAATTAAGAAAGGTAGAGATATTAAAGATGAGATGAATCAAAAATTTAAGGCTGCGATTCAATATCATGATGAAAAGGAAATCGCTGCTTTGGTAATGACTTATAATGTTACTCCACGAACTGCACAAAGATTTTTGGAAATTTCCAGGAAATATGCAGCTGAAATTGAAAGTTTGAAAAAGTGTTTTATTAACTATATTTTGAGAGAATATCGTAAGGAGCAGGTGAAGGGGGAAAAGTTTGGATTAATTACCCCTGGGAGGGAGGTGGAAACTTTTTCCCGTCAATCTGATGGCGAACGCTACCCCTCTACTTATATTAATCGTAAGAATGTTGTTAATCCACGGGCTACGGAAATACGAATTCTGATAGATACATCTGGTAGTATGATAACAGAATTGAAAGGAACGGAAAATTTTTATGTCATTTTGTCTATGGCCATTATGGAAGTGCATAAGGAAATGAGAGAAAACAGGCGCAAATATGATTTTAGGAGAATGAAGCAGAAGCCTTTACAGTTAGAAATTGTTGGATTTGATTACAATCCATTGATAGGTTTGGAATTAACCGCAAACCTGACAATGATGGAGTTAATGAAGGGGTTGGAATTTCTATATATGCAGACAAAAAATGGTGGTGGAACAGATGATCGGACAGCTCTAAAATTTGAGTTAAGGAGAATGCAATTAGGGCAAAGGAATGTTTTAAAGATTCTTTGTATGATAACTGACGGAGGTGGAACCGGTGATGCAGTTGAACCTATAATTAGACAAATCGAGGATGATCGTGATATTTGCTTTTTGGTCAATGGTATTGGTAATAATTCAGCATATGTAAGAGAATATTACTTAAAGAAATTCAGGCCGGCTCATCACTATAATGTTTATGCGGATGTGTCATCAAGTGTGGAAATTGCAATTCCTAAATTGATTGCATTTATTGAATCACGCATTGCCAATCACTATAAACCTAAAAACGGTCGTCGTTAAAAAAAGCCCGAGGCGGTTGAACCTGCTCTCGGGCTTTTTTTATGTGTGAGTTTCTAGCTGCAGGCAGCTTCAGAGTATTCAGAATTGAAAACTGTGACATTGATTATTTTGGCGAATTCTGCTCGAGTGATTGATTGGTCACCGGCGAAAATCTTTTCACCATCAACTGTTCGTCCTTCAAAGATTCCACAAGCATATGCTCTTTCAGCATAGTCGGCATACCATTCATCACCAGTGATGTCTGGAAAAGAATAGCTGTCATATTCTGGAATAGTGAAGTCAAGTGCACGCAATACTACTGCAGCGGCTTCAGCACGAAGGATTTCGTTTCCAGGTCCGAAAGTGCCGTCTTCATATCCGCTGAAATATCCTTGTTGTTTCGCATTGGTAACGAAAGTACAAAACCAACTGTCTGCTATAACATCAGGGAATAGGGTAGCATCACAGGTAGCTTCTTCGTCTCCTTGAGCAAGTGAAACAATTTTAGCGGCTTCAGCACGATTGATTGTTTCGTCAGGCCGGAAATTGCCTGTATCAGCATCACCTGATACAACATCGCCTGCTGCTAGGTCTGCAATGTGATCTTCAGCCCAGTGGCCTTCTACATCACCAAAATCTACTTCAGGTTTATTTCCTTCATCAGCTGGTGGAGTTTCTTCAACCGGCGGTTGTTTTTCTCCCGGAGTTGCATGTTCATATCCGGCTTCGATTTCTGCATTAGCATCATCGATGGATTTTTGCAGTTCGGCAATATCTTGATCAAGGCAAGCTCCTGAATCTTGAAGAGTTTGTAAAGCTTCAATACAATCCTCTAATTCAGCTACTAATCTTTCTATTTCATCATAAGCTTGATCAATCATATCTAATGTGACTATGTATTCATTTAACTTATCAAAATATTGATTCATCAAATCGTCTAGTTCTGTTTGAAGTTTTTCTTCTGCTGGCAAGTGTGAGCTTTTGTTTGTAGCCCAATATTCATCGAGATTTTTGATCATCTCTTCGATTTGCCCCTCGTTAGTGAAACACCATTGCACATCACCGAAGTTGTGAGCAATGCCCCAAGCTTGACCTGGTCCAACTTGGAAATCGTCACAATCTGCATCGGTCATACCACCGGCATCTTTTACCATTTCACGAAGTTTGTCTCGTAGGGCTTCCAATTCCATTAATTTGTCTTCAACGGCAGTGATTTCTTCATCAATAGCGTCCAGTTCATCACCTTGAGTTGCAGCTTGGTCTTTGTAGCCTTGAACTTCAGTTACTTTGTCGTCTATTTGAGTAGCGATGGTTGCGCAGTCAGGACATTCATCAGCAGGAGTGTCTACCGGACAATTGGTGTCTTCACATTCTTCTAATTGAGTTATTAGATCGTCGATTAAAACCAATAGATCATCCAGCCAGTCTTCAGCGATTTGATCTTGAGTGTATTCACGATTAGTATTACTAGCTATAATTAGAAGGTTCATAGCATCAACATTCAGTACTTCCCATTGTAGTCTGACTTCGTCATAAGAATCGGTCAGAGTGGTCATGTCATTATAGAAATTACCAATGTACTCCATGTTTTCACCTGCGAGCATGGCAGGATTTTCGAAACAATACATTTCACTATTGAAAGTGAAAGTTGAATAGGCGCTGAAAGTTGGAGCGCTGTCTCCACATGATTCACCCATAAGCAGATTGCCTAATTCTACTTCAGCTTGTAATTCAGATGTCATTGCAGCATTGTCATCTGCAAAAACTGCGGAAGTGGTGTCTGCCAGCAATGTTTCAATTTTTGCGGCATCAAATTGGTCAAGCCATAAAGCTAATTCTACAAAGGCTTGGTCTAAATCGTCCTGAATGGTTTGACATTCAGCACAATCAGTAGGATTGCCGGCTTCAGGAGGTGTAGGAGCTGCACTAGCAAGCATGTTCCCCAATACAAACATGCTTAAAAGGGCTCCACCAACCAAAGTAGCAAGAAATCTTGAAAACTTTTTCATAATGGTAGGGATTAAGATTTATTTGGGTTTTCAAAAATGATTTTAGAGATTTTTAGAGCTGAATGCAAATTAAGTTATTCTTAAACAATTGATTATTTCGAAATATTTTTCTTTGTTTTTATAGTGGATGTCCCGTCCCTTGACATGTTTTAGTATCCCTCTGCCGATTGTGTGAATTGTTCCACGACTCAGAGCCTGTGTGCATTGAATGTGTAGTCTGGCTTGAGCTTTGCTGTCTAAATCACCAAGCAAAAACTCTTTTTCTTCTGCTGTAAAAAGATCATTAAGATCCATCAAGGTGAATGCATTGTCACGCAACATAATGCCGATTAGATCTGTGACCTCATTTAGAGAAAGTCGTCCCACATGCCTTTGAAAAGCTTGAATCAATTCGCAAAGCGGGGAAAAATCTATTCCAATGGCATTCATTTGTCGGACATAATGGCCAATCGCTTTAGGAATTTCATCTGAAGTTTGCAACTTTTCAAACAGAGCTTCTCCTGAAAGGGCATATTCATCAGGTGGATGGTTGCTGATTGCCCCAAAGGTCATTTTGAGGTCAGCTTCAAACGGATTTATGATTTGAAATTGGTAATTTGGTTCTCGACTAAGTAGTACTTGTTTGCCGTAGAATTTTAAAAAAGGGAGTTGATTGCTGTTCACGTATTCATAGATGGGGGTGACAGTGTCGTCAATTTTACAATCAAGAAATGTCGGTAATGCGGACTCTTCCGATCTGGCAGGTGGGGGATTCGAGAGCATTCTTCTTTTATCGGCAAGTACTCGCCTGAAAGGTCTTCTTGTGGTAGGCGGTAGTGTAGAAACGCTTCCTCTGTTTGATGAGGAAGGTAAAGATTCTGAGTCTCTTTCACTTGGTAGAATTGAACTTCTTGAAGAAGCTGGGTCTACTGCAGGAGGTCTGTTTGAGAATTTCATTTATAAAATGTTAAAGAGAATTAATGTTGCGAGGATAACCAGTGCTCCCGCAGTTATTTCTTCTTTATATTTAATATTAGAGATTTTTTCTGAAAAGAAAACTATAAAGGTCAGTTGAAGTAGTGTGGCGACCAGTATCCCCAACATTCCCCAGATGTAATAATCGCTAATTAATACAGGCAAATAAGCGATAGTGTCATCTAATACTGTTGTGAAAGCTGCGACAAATCCAATTACCATCAATTTGGAAAATCTTTTAATGGATACTTTTTTATATTTAAATAGTTCCTGAGTTATTTGTTTTCTGGGTTCATGAACGAACCAGTCAAAGTAAATACTGATAGCCAGAAGGTAAATTAGTCCGGCGGTAATGTAGCGGTAATAAGGAAAGTTAACAATTATGCTGGAAAAAAAGAAAGCAATCATGGTTGCAACGGCAATAGCCCCTAACATACCTATAGCAAAGGCAAATTTTTCTGTTCGGTTTTTGGTTATGGCTGCAATTACGGGGACTTGAGTAAGTGTGTCATCAACACCGGTAGTTATTTTGACAAACATACCCAGTCCAAAATATTTTAAAATTTGCAAATTGAGAATTTATTTTCGGGCACCATACTACCAGTTTAAATAGTATTGTGAATAGTAATTCAAGTCGTTAAAATGAATGAAATTAACTTCAGCAGTGGAAATATCAAAAGCTCTTGTTCAAGCATTTAAAAATTTTCAAAAGGATAACGCTGATCAGCTCGCGGCAGCTCTGGCATTTTATGCAACTTTTGCTATGGTGCCGATTGTTGTAATCACTTTGGGAATATCAGGATTTTTTCTAGAGACTGATGCAGTGAAGAGTTTTATTTTTGAGCAATTAAGTTTGCTTATCGGAGCGGATAGAGTTCCTTTTTGGATGGAAGTAATAGAAAAAACTTTTGATACTTCCAATAATATTTGGGCTATTATTATCGGTTCTTTGGTTTTGATTTTTGTGGCCAGCAGTTTTTTTGTACAACTCAAGAGGGCATTAAATCGTGTTTTTAATACGCACGAAATTGAGTTTAAGGGTTGGAAAAAATTCTTTCGTGAATTTGTGCTTCCCTTTCTAATGGTTCTGGGTGTGGCAGTTTTGCTATTAAGTGTGGTTTTTCTTCAAACTACACTTACGCTAATGGATGAGGTGTTGAGAGGTTATATGATCTTGCCTGGTTATTACTATCATTTGCTAATAAGTACTGTGATTATTGTGCTGGTTTTTGCGGTTTTGTATAAGGTATTGGCAAAAATTAAACTCAACTGGACGGCTGTACTGTTGGCGGGTGTCTTTGCGGCTGTGCTTTTACAAATCGGTATATATTTAGTGACAGTTCTCTTTAGTGTGAGTGGAATTCTTAGTATTTATAGTGCGGCAGCTTCACTAGTGGCCTTACTGTATTGGATTTTCTTTTCCATGCAAATCTTCTTGTTTGGGGCGGAACTTGCTTTTGAATTTAACGAAAAGAAGTAGCAATAAGACTTGTTCGTCAGTTTTACATATGTTAAGAATGGTTCTTAACATTTTTTATGCTGGGAAAAGTTAATTATGATCGTCTAATGATCGCTCCCATCGATGTAAAATATCGGGATGGAGTTATAGCGCATGAGTTGAAATTTTGTGCAGATCTGATGGCGGAAAAGGTTAGCCAATCGATTCAATTAAAGATTTACAGATTATTTTCAAGATATGGTCAATTGTTGGGTGAATTATCTATTGCTCGGGAAAAGCCTGGTGACGATATGTATTATCGATTTCATCCTATTGACGAATTAGAGGTTAAATATGTGGAAAGGCCTTTTAATGAGCAGGAAATTTGGATGCCGCAAGAGAATAAGAGAATTTCTATGTCCAGCCTGGAAACTTATCAAGGACCAAGTGAAAGAGCATTTAATAAACCTGTAAGAGTTATCCCTTGGCGAAAAGAGGGGGATTTCAAAACGGGTATTGTAGTGATAAAAAACGAAATATTGGGCAAGTTGATAGAGTTATATGACAAAGATGATAATTCGTTGCAGCACAGAGATTTTATTCCCTTATCAAGTGTAGTTTTTAAATACATATAAATATTGACAAAGCGGGCGATTAATATTATAAATATTTCTTCTAAATTAAATTATGAAGAATTCATTGTCAAAACTTGGTAGATTTTCGCTAGGAAAGAATTGTGAGCAAGTAGCGTCGTATCTTAGAAGCATTTCTGCAATAGCAAGTTTTACCGCTATGTCAGCTATGGCTGTTGTAGCTTGCAAAAATGAAGAGAAGCAAAATGTGCAGCCAAGTTTAATTCCACCGCAATCCTCAGTTGAGCCTTGTGATATAGAATTCGTGGATCAATTACGTCTAGTTGAACTTAGAGCATATGCGAATCAGGTTGATGAAGCCAAAGAGAAATTAAATACCGATCAGTACAAGTGTGTTGATTTGTCAGACCCCTTTAATGAAGATAAATGGGTTTTCTGGATTGCACATAGCGATTTGTTCGGAAAGATTAGCTTTAAGCAAATTAAGTTTTCTTCAATTGAAGAGGTAGAAGATGATGAAGATCATTTGGCTATGGCTGAAATGAAAGTAGAGGAAGACGGAAGATTCAGAGTTCTAAGAGACGGCCCCAGTAATGGTGTTAATACTTCATTTAGAATTACAGTGCCGAAAGGGCATAAAGTTTTGGCCAATAAAAGGCCGGTGAAAATGGCAGAAAATAAAGAGGATGTCTATTTAAGAGAAGTGGTTTACACACCGATAAATCACAATATTAATAATCAGCTTTTGCAATATTCCGGTATGAGGTATTTGAGAGATGTTTTCGCTCAAGTCGAAGCTCAAATGGCTGAAAGTCCTTCTCAAAGTTTGGAAGGTAGGAAAATGGGAGATACTGTGAGAGAAGATCTTTGGTTAACACTTGCTGTTATTGAACATTTGGAACCACACTTGGTAAATGAGCAGAACACTGATCAACATGTGGCGAGAGTATTGTCTTCAATTGCTTCCAATCCTTGGAAGGCATATAACTATGCAGTTTCAGGTATGGCGGCCAGAGGTTTATTTCAATTTACAAGCCTTTATGACGGTTTGAAAAATAATAAGGATGAAAAACCGTTTTTCGCTAAGCATTTACCACATGACTTTGTTAAGGCTCAGGAAAATCACCTGGAGGCCGGAAAGTCTGCCTATGCTCTAATTGATCATGATACAAAAAATTTGATCGGTAATCAGCCTGAAATTAAGAAAATCATGCAGGAACGACCAGATTTGTTTGATGAGTTGTTGGCTGCGTCATACAACCATGGAAATTCAAATCCGAAAAAGAGTATGATTAAAGCTTTGGAGTCAGATGACTATTCAAAAATCGGGCCTGATTGGTATAAACTTATTGATTCTTCAATCACAGAGCAAAAGGTAGCCAGTGAAACCAGAAGATATATTGAGCTTTACAGATTGGTAAGGCCTTTGGTCAGCAAAATTAAGCAGTCGAAATTTGTCGAATGCAGTGACAACTTTGTGCGTTTTGGCTATGTCCCAAAAGATGAATATATTATTAAGGTTAAGCAAAATGAACCGGAGAAGGTTGTTGAGGCTAAAGTAAATAGTAAAACTAGAACCGGTAGTGAGAATTCACCTGTTGAAATTAGTTTTATTCCTCAAGAAATTCTTTGTCGCAATCCGCAAAGTTCCAGGGATTGCAATCATGCTCATATTACTATGAAAGGTTTGAAACTTGGAGAAATAAAAATTACCAGTGGGTATATGGAAAAAGATGGTGCTCACAGTAGGAAAACCTGTGGCAAGTATCCGGCAATTTATTGTGTTAATGAAGACTGTCTTGAAAGAAAACTGGATACTAATGATTGTGAAGGTCGTATTCGAATGAATATTGGGATAGACTACAAAGTTAAAGACGGAAAAATTCGTGCTTGGTATGGAGGTAAAATTTATCAACTAACCGATGGATTCAATAAGTCTATTGGTATCGCTTCATATGGGAAAAGAGTTATTATTAAGACTAATGTTTTTTATATATTTAGAGGTCAAAAGTATAGAGTTTATCAGGCTTATTCACATGCTGCCAAATGGAGTTTCGACGAGGATGATTGTTTGAATAATAAAATAGATCAGTTTCAAGTTTTGGGAATGATGGGTGGAAGTGGAAAGAAGAATAAGGACTCTTATCCTCATCATGTGGATTTAAGAACATTTGTAAAAATGAAGATAAACGGAGCAATCAAAGAAGTGGAAATCAATCCTTTTGATTTGGATAGGCAGCTTAAAGAAGGGATTTAGTGGCATGATTTTTGGTTTGCATTCTGGAGCAACCATGTGATAGAACTTCCTACTAATTTTATTAAACGTACGTTATGAACACTATTGAGCCTTATGATAAATTGATGTTGCTCAAAAAACATCAGAGCAGAAGAAAAGAGGACAAACTTTATATTGGTGCGGAGGTTGAAATTGAGAGAGTTCTTGATAAAGTGGCGGAACAGGTTTGGCAGGTGGATCATAAATATTGTCAACAAACACTTGGTCATCTAATTAGAACTACAGATGAAAAGAGTGGGGAAACGATCAATAGATTTGAGGCTGAAAATGGTTTGGAGTGTCGTATTGTCGACAATCCTTTTAATTCAAAAGAAATATGGCTTCCTGAAAAAACTAAGACAATCAGGATGCGTGATTTAAGCGATCAAAGTGAGAGGTTTTCTGAAGCGGAATTTGATCTGCCGGTGAAGATTCTTCCTTGGGAACATGGAGGGAGATTGGAGACATCTGTAGTGATTGTCGGTAATGAAATTATTGGCCGATTGATCGAGAATTTGAACGGCAGGTATGGAATTTGTATTGAAAGGGCTTTTTTCCCGGTTGAGGGAGTGTCTGTAGAAAAGCTTAATTCTTAGGATCATATCCTGCTTTAAGTAAAAGTTCTCGAGTCAACTTTTCCGGTAGTCCAATGATACTGCTGGATTCACCTTCGATTTTTTCGATGTATGGTTCTGCTAAGGGATGATCGATGACAAATCCACCGGAACAGTTTAGCAGGTCGCATTCTTGAATTATAGTTTCTCTGGCTGTTTCTGGGATTTCTTTGAAGTAAATAGTAGCTAGGTCAGTCTCTGCGAATTGCTTCCCGCTATTTAGATTGGTGATGACGATAGCGGTTATGGTTGAAGCTTTGTCACCAGAATATGAGTCGATAAATGCACGTGTTTGCTGCATATCGATTGGTTTTTCACGAATTTCATCTTTGTACAGTGTTACTTGATCTGAGGTAATTAGCACAGCATCCATTTTACCCAATTTGATCTGAAGTGCTGCTGCTTTGGCTTTGGCAATGGCTAAAACCAGCGTTTTTGGGTTGTTATGTCGAATAGCTTTTTCATCTATATCTGGAGCATAGGATTCAAATTGAAATCCCATATCGTGTAATATTTTTTGTCGATATTTGGATGATGACCCGAGAATTAATTTCAAATTTGCTTTAAAAGATGAATTAAGTATATTGAAATTAATTTAAAAACATTCAATATGTCAAATGACCAGAATTTTGGGCCTTCCAAGAATACGCCCAAGTTTGGGTCTTCGGAGTTTCTTCAAGACCCTTCAAAAAACTCGTCAAAGTCTATTGCAGAGTCAGCGCAAAAATCAGATTTAGTGAAGCAATTGGAGGAATCCATGAATGTAAATAAAAAGACGCAAAAGAAATCGGGAAAAAGTTGTGGGAGTGTAGTAGGAGGTTTGTTTGGTATATATGTAGTTTTTAGTATAATTGGCGGGTTAGCCGGCTATGGAAATTATGCTGCTTGGGAAAATGATTTTGATCAGGATCTTGTATTGATTGAAAAGCATAAGATTCAGCTGGAGGTAGAATTAGAAAAGCGTTTTGAGGAAGGTGTGGTGACAGATGAGCCATTACCTTTTTTGGATCAAACATTTTTGACCGAAGAAGCGGAAATAATCAATTTTTTAGTGACTAGTACATATCAACTTGATGCTGATGCTATTAATGCAGCTAATCAATTGGAAGAAAGAACTTTTTATGATTTAGAGGATTACAAAGTGTTGAATCAATTGGAGACTGTGGAGGAATTGATTGTGGGAAGTCAGAAAACTTTTGAGACGGAAAAAAAATATGTAGATGATCTTGCTGAATTGTATCGTACTGTGCGACCCCAAATAGTGCCTCTTGATGACGACGTGGAGCAGGTATTAAGGGAAAAAATGGATCAAAGGTTGAATGAAGAACGTAAGTGGTTAAGTGCTTTAAAATTAAAGATTGATAAAGAGATTGAGTTTCTGGAATTTTTAAAAGACAATTTTGGACTATATCAGTTTGATAGTGAGGGGAACCCAACCTGGCAGGATGATCAAGCCTTGAATAGTTATTATGAATTGGTTGATCAAGTTATTCTTTCTCAAGAAAAATTCGCAGAAGCAGATTTAGCCTTTGAATTGTATGTGCTGGAATGATAGTTTAGATTGCAATTTCAGGGGGCTCAAATTAAGATATTGGCGTAATTATTAAAATATTAAAATGAAATATTATTTATTCTCAAGTTTAGTTGTAGTTTTGTTGTTGTCAGGTTGTGCTACTAGTCAAGTAGGGCAGAATAGTGATGTTGGTGGTAACAATTCCAATCAACAAGGACAAATAAATAATAAAATTGCTTCCAAAATTGATCCTTGCGAAATTATGACTGAGGCAGAAGCTGAAGCTGTTTTGGGTGAAGGCTATGATTTAATCAAGGATGAGAATAATGCCGAATACAATCTAATGGACTGGCAAAAAATATGTTTTTATGAGAGTACTGATGATGAAGACTTATCTTTTGGACAAATTGCCATTCAAGATCCTGGTGCTGATCGTTTGCCTGTACCCATTAAACAAAATTTTGATACTACCAGATCCATGTTTGCTGAAGGAGCCGATGCATATCAAATAGTTGATGGAATTGGGACAGAGGCTTATAGAACAGAAGGTTTGGCCGGCGGATTAAGCGTTTATGACGCGCAGAGTGATGCAAGTTTTCAGTTAAAATTCAATGTGGGTATGGGTAATTCGCCGACAGCTGACCAGATATCCAGGCAAGAGGCTTTGGCAAAGGAAATTGTTGAAAAACTGAGAGCAATTTACTAAAATCGACGTTAGCTTGACAAAAAAGGGCTGTAATTTAAAAATTACCACTTATTAAAAGTGGTATCATCTCTAAAATTCGGTCTATTTTTGGTAGCGTATTTGGTTCTAGAGCAGTGACTAATCAGAAAAAGGAGGAATTACAGTCTAAATCAGAGGCAGATTCATAGTGGAACTATCATGACTGATAAGAATGGAGGTAATGATTTTATTTGTTAAACCGCATTAGTCAAAAATTGTAGGGCCATGTGAACCAGGAAAATCGGCCAAACAATGGCTTTTAAGAATCCTACGACTCCCATCCAAAATGAGGTTGCAGTTCCGATATAGAAGATGACTGCTCCGATGAATCCCAGTCCGTAAACCGCGTTGCAAGGACTGCTTTGATAAATATTATTTTTCATAGTTATGTATATTATGAATATTCTGCTTCACATTGTTCGAACAATATTTGTTCTTCTGCCACTTTCCATTCCGGAACTGTGTAAGGTTTGAGACCTTCCTCAGGATTGTTCAAGTCAAGATAATGTAAACTCATTGCCGGTGTTTTTGCCAGCCAAATATTAAAACATATTCCAGGAGAGTAATCAGGAATGGATTTTACCACAATTAGCTTATTACCTTGGAGGGCTAAGCTGTCGATAACACTAGCCCATGTTCCTTCAGAACTCTCTGCCTCTTCCATGTAGATTTCTTGCCAAGTATTATCAACCAAATTGTAGCTGATAAGACGATTGATAGCAGTTTGGTTTTCGTAACGGGTTTCAAGTGTGCCTGTGTAAATCAAATCGGGATTGTTGTCAGAATAGGGGAAGGATAAATAGGAAAGAGTAGAGTTTAATTCTTCCAAAACTGTTTCCTGTAAAAGGTCAAAATCCGCTATTTGTCCACTACTTAATATTACCTTATCTCCATATCTGTCATATCCAAGACGTATCGGAGTTTGATCATCATTCTCTGTTAGTAGTGTGTCTGTTTCAGTTTCTGTGATTGTTACTGTAGATTCAACCTCAGTTTCCACCGATTCATCGGTAGTTTCAGGTTTTTCCATCATGAAGTAAATCTTATTGTTAGTCATGTCATAAAATTCAATCCCTTTGTCTGGTATTTCAATTTGTTGTTCTTGCAGATATTTAGTGAATGCCGGATAAACCATAATTGGCCCTAGCATATAGGAAAGTGTGTTGCGAATTGGAAATTCCGCCACCAGATAGTTTTGTGCAGGCAAGGTATTAAAGCTAAACTTATCTTGATTTTCTTCCACCATATCAAGTTCTGTTTCAGGAATTATACCGCCTACTTCACTGCGCAATTCTTCGGCAGGAACTTTGGCCGGATCATCGTAGTAAATGCTGATTCCATCGACTGGGTTGAATCCGGCTGCGCGCATTTCTTCGTCCAGTTTCATCATTGGTTCACCAATGAGGTGATAAGGCCCAATATGTTCGATGTAAGCATAGGTGAAAGGCCCCATGGATTTTTCTTGGATTTCAATCTTGTCGAAAGCTCCCATGTAGCTAAGGAAGACTAGAAATGCAGCCGCAATTGCAATTAGTACTGCAAAAATAATAATTAATACTTTTTTCATGATTCTGGATTAGATAGGTGATATTGCAGTTATAGCAATAATGTAAGTGGAAAGCTAACTATAATTTGAATTTAAAACTAGGAATACATATCAGATTATTGGGGAATGACAAGCAGGCTGCTTATCACTCACCCATGGTTGTTAGGGCCTGATGCTTATTCCGCGTCGGCGAGTTTGGGCAAAAGGTCAGGTTGAGGTTTAGGTGAAGCTGTATAGTCCACCTTGACGACGCCGGTGATCTTGGCGGCGACAAAGGCAATTCCGGCAGCGGCGAAGGAGAAGAGTGCTCCCATCTTAGCTGCGTCCTGAGTGGCCCCAGGTGGGAATGCGACTGTCGACACAAAGAGAGCCACAGTGAATCCGATCCCGGCCATACAGCCGAGCACAAGGACGTCACCTAGGTTCATACCATCGGGAAGCGTTAGCTTGAACAGCTTGACTGCTACCCAGGTACACAGGAGTATTCCGACCGGTTTGCCGATGAGCAGACCGGAAGTGACGAACCAGGTGGTGCTCTCCATGTTGGAGAAGACGACGCCAGCGTTGGCCAGCCCGAAAAGCATCAGGATAAGCTCGACGGGACGTTTCCACCAGTGCTCAAACGCATTGAGCGGATCGTTCTTGTGGTGCTCTGCAAAGAGCCCTTCATCCTTGTCGGCATGTGGTAGGGTGGGAATAATCGGCACCAGAGCCAAAGCGGGGTGAATGCCACCTTGATAGAAACCCCACCAAGAAAGCGGACCCGCAACAGCCAGATAGGCCCAGAAATTCTTGACCTTGAATTGGCGCAGGACGATGAGGTTGAAGCTGATGGCTCCGATGACGTATCCGAGGAAAGCCGGGAGGTCGATTGCCTTGGACGGATAGAACACCGCCAAGATAATCAGTCCCGCAGCGTCATCTGCGACGGCCAACAACAACAGGAACGGAATGGCCGGGTGATCCTTTCCGAAGATCAGTCGGGCGATCAAATAGGAAAAAGCAATGTCCGTTGCACAGGGAATTGCCCAGCCCCGTACCGCCTCCTGAGCTCCAAAGAACAGCGCCAGTCCCACGTAGAGACCTGCGGGTCCGGCGATTCCACCCACAGTAGCGATCAGTGGGGTAGCAGCCTTTCGTGGAGAACTGAGTGCTCCTCCGGGTAGCAATGCTTCCCAGATTTCCTTAGCCGCGATGGCGAAGAAGAAACACATCAGTATGTCGTTGACCAGGAAGTGGAAGTTGAAATGGGCCCCGGTTGAGTGTTCGCCGTGGTGTGCGTTGCTTGTGTTGACTAGATCGCTATGCATCAGCTGATGATAGTAATCGTAATCATAGATCGCCCAGATCAGGGCTGCCACAGTTCCGGCAATCAGGAATCCACTATTTTGGAAGAGGAAGTCCTGTCCCTTTTTGGCAGCTTCAGCTACCGAAGGTGGGATTAGGCTTGTCGACTTTTGCATATCTACTCCTAGCTGGAAGCTTTTGTCTTTAATACACTCGCTGAGCGAGCGAAAAACCATGAGAAAGTGATTGCAGCCTGCTTATCAAATAGCAGCTAGATGTCTTCTACATCACAAAAATAGCTTTTGAATGCTGGAAAATGCAAATAGCTTAGGAATTGTTAACCCAAAATTTAGTAAAAATCAAGACTCTAAGAAACGACTTGTTTACAACACTTCTGAATGTTACGACTGGCTGATCGGTAGTGACTGGCAGACGTACTGCAGGTATAAATTGTTTTGAATGAGGGACGAATAATTAAGAAAGGGACTTATGGGATTTGCAGGTGGGTGAGTATGATGCTTAGAAAACTGACTTTGTACTGCTTTAAAAAAAATCTCAAAGATAATGCTTGACTGGATTGGAATTCTGTTGTATTTTTAATTTGTATAATTTTTCACAACCATGAGATATAGATCTGGCGGTAGAAGAAGACCGTCTAATTTTCGTAAGCCGAAAAGAAATTCTTCAAAGAAAAACAAGGGATTTGATCTTCAAAATTTGATTAGTAGTCAAGCGAATTCAGCAAATGATAAAGTTGAAGTATACGTTTGTAAGCATAAATTTGATGATTTCAATTTTGATCCGAAAATCAAGATGAATATTGCTATGAAGGGATATGAGAATCCTACTCCGATTCAAGATCAGTCGATTTCACATGCCATTGAGGGCAGTGATTTAATTGGAATCGCGAATACAGGAACAGGCAAAACTGCAGCTTTTATTCTTCCGCTTCTCAATAAAGTATTAAGAGATCGATCACAAAAAGTGTTGATTTTGGCTCCTACTCGCGAGTTGGCCTTTCAAATTGAAGAAGAGTTCAGAAGTTTTGCTCACAGATTGTCTTTGAATTCTATTCTTTGTATTGGTGGAACCAGTATGCGCAGTCAGATCCAAAGTTTAAAGCGAAATTTTAATTTTGTAATTGGAACTCCGGGTCGAATTAAAGATTTGCAAAAAAGAAGACTGCTCAATCTTTCCGGCTATCAAAATGTAGTTTTAGATGAAGTTGATAGAATGATGGATATGGGCTTTATACATGAAATCAAAGAAATTCTGTCTAATTTGCCTGCTAAAAGACAATCACTATTTTTCTCGGCAACAGTTTCCAAGCAAATAGAAGGATTAATTAGCCAGTTTTTACATAATCCAATTAAGGTATCGGTAAAAACTCGAGATACGTCTGCTAATGTTCATCAAGAAATAGTAAGAATTGCTGCTCATCAGGATAAGGTTAGTATTTTACAGGGGTATTTAAATCAGAGAGAATTTGAGAAAGTGTTGGTGTTTGGGAGAACTAAATATGGAGTGGATAAGCTTTGTCGGGCACTTACCAAAAGCGGTTTTAAGGCAGATGCAATTCATGGAAATAAGACTCAGTCTAATCGACAGCGTGCACTAGACAAGTTTAAAAAACTGCAAATAAAAGTCTTGGTTGCTACAGATGTTGCTGCCAGAGGCCTTGATATTGATGATGTCAGTCATGTTATCAATTATGATATGCCTGAATCACAGGATGACTATATTCACCGGATTGGTAGAACCGGACGAGGTGAAAAAAAGGGGATTGCCCTGACTTTCTGTGCTTAGTTGCCGCTGATCGATTCTAGTAGAATGATTTTGTTTGGAGTGTATTCAAATTGGACTATAACAAGATATAAAACTCTTTCCAAAGATTGGAGGAACGCTTAAACAATGAAACAGGCGAATGGATTATGGTCAGATAAAACTAGTTTACATTGAGTAAATTAAACACATAGCCAATCAAAATAATCCCAACTGTCACAACTCCAAAGAAGGTGGCCAGTAATTGCCATTTAAGAACTTTTTTCAAGATCAAAGCTTCAGGCAAAGAAAGCCCGACAACCGCCATCATAAAGGCAAGTGCCGTTCCAAGTGGCACTCCTTTGACCACGAGTGAGTGAATAATTGGAATTACTCCGCTGGCATTGGCATACATCGGAACGGCAAGTATAGTTGCAAGAGGCACTCCCCAAAATCCTGCACTTTCCAAGTATTTCTCAAAAAATCCTTCAGGAACATAGCCGTGGATAAACGCTCCAAGTCCGACACCAATTACAATGTAAAGAGCGATTTTTTTGATAATTCCAAACGCCTCTCGAGATAATTCCGGCAGTATTTTCCAAAACGATTCTTCTTTCTTTTGCTCTTGGTTTTGTTTTTGAGAGTGAACTTTCCACACAAAATCTTCCACATATTTTTCCATTTTCAGTTTTCCTAAAATGAAACCACCCATCATTCCAATCAAAATTCCTGCTACAACGTAAAGGATTGTCACTTGCCAACCAAAAATACCAAGAAAGAGAGCAATCGCTACTTCATTGATCAATGGTGAGGTAATCATAAAAGCAAAGGTAACTCCAAGTGGAATACGAGCTTCCAGAAATCCTATAAAAAGAGGGATTGATGAACATGAGCAGAATGGAGTTATTGCTCCAAAAATTGTCGCCAAAAAGTAATCGAGTCCATAGAGTTTTCTTGTTGTTAAGAAATCGCGTAATTTCTCGATGGGAAGATAATGGCGCAAAACACTCATGAAATGAGTAATTACCAACATAAGAGCAAAAATTTTGAAAGTATCGTAGAAGAAAAATTGCACACTGCTTCCTAGGTGTGAACCCTGCTCGATGCCAAACACGGAAAATGTCAGCCAATTGGAGAGGGCCTCAAGCGGATAAAAAATGTCAAAATTTTCAATGCCAAAGGTGTATTTGAGATAATAGAAGCCAACTCCGATAAAAAGAAAAGAAACAATATAACGCAGCCATTTTTCAATTTTGCGAGTGATATGATAAGCTTTGCTCATTTTTTGCAGACTAATGACCATCAAGACGGCAAAAATTGCGACCGGTATTCCTGTGCCAAGAGCAAAAATTGGAGCAAGTAAAATGCCTTCTGTTGATTTTAAAATCAGAGGCATAAGCATTCCAAAAAACAAAACACCACTATAAGGGCAGAAAGCCAAAGCGAAAATCATTCCAAGTCCAAGCGATCCCAAATAGCCTTTGCCAGCAAGCCAATTCTTGAAGTTCGCCCATTTATCGTTTTTGATTTTGAATTTTATTTTAAAAATTCCCAGCATAAAAAGCCCCATCACAATCAAAACTGGAGCAAGTAGTTTCTCGCCCCAACCTTGAAAAATCCCTGAAACCATAAATGAAGACAGTCCAAAATAAATCAGGCTTGCTACCAAAGTATAAGAAATTCCACGACCGATAATATAAAAAGTTGCATTAAAAAGCGTGTTTTTAGCCGTCTTAATTTCTTTGGATAGAAAGCCGATGGCAGCAATATTGGTTGCTAGCGGACAAGGACTGATCGAGGTCAAGATACCCAAAAGAAATGCTGTCAGAAGTGGGATATTGTAATTGTCGATCAGAGAATTTATAAGTGTTTCCATAGTTTAGCCAAACATTAAGAGTTCAGGTTTAAACAAAAGCAATAAACCGATAATGACCATCGCAATACCGCCAATGAGGTGAGAAAGGTGACTGTACTTATCTGAAATGCCAGTCATTCGAAGCGTAATCATCGCTGTAAAAAATATTAAGAGATCATCGAGCATGAAAACAAAAATGTAAAGCAAAAGATAACCATAATATTGCCAGGTTGCGAGATTGCTAAGGGTCAAAATTTGCGTGTAAACCGCAGGTAATCCTGCCGAGCAAATCAGTTCAACCAAATTAACCGCAATGGCAAGAATAATAATTCCGACTAAGGCGATTAAAAAATGTTTTTCATGAGTTAGCTTTTTTAATTTTTCAAAAACCTTTTTTCTTTCTTCTGTTTTGGTCGAAATACAGTCTGCGTGTGGATTGAAGAAATATTCTTTGAGATAATAACTACCTCCACCAAGCGCTACGAGTCCAATCAAAATTCGAACCCACAAAATAAATCCGATAAAAAGAAGAAGATTAAGCCATGCGGCTAAAAAGAGAAAATAAACCGCAGCGGATGTCACTATAAAAGTGATTCCGAGCGCCCACATTCGTTTTCGATTCTCCATACCGAGAAGCAAACTGATTAAGAATAAAAGTGTCCACATGGCACACGGATTGAATCCATCCAAAGCTCCGATAATAATGGTCAGAATCGGCAAAGAAATATTTTTGGTTTGAATTTCTCCAAACAGCGGCAGTGTAAGGGTTTTGGGGATTTCTGGAGTTATTTCTCCAACTTCTTTTTTAATATTTTGATGTCCTGTTTTTACTTCTTCTCCAATATCGCGGCACTGTTGATTTATGGCACATTTAATCGCATCTTCGATTTGTGCGCCAGTGTTGGCCTCATCCATCCAGCCGACAATGTATTTTTCACCGATCACCGTAAAAGGCACTCCGTTGACCGTGGCATCTAATTTCTTGCCAAATTCAACCATCAAATTACGATTTTCATTGCTACCCCAAACTTCATAATCCTTTATTTCCACTTCCGGATACTTTTCTTCCATTTTTTCTAGAAAAGGTTTTTCTTTAGCACAATGCGGGCATCCTTCGCCCCAGAAAAAATAAACATTAACTTGATTATCCGCCTTTAAAGACTCGGCATAAGTTGTTGGACTTGAAAAAATAAATAATCCAAGGAAAAAAAATGAAATGTAGAGTATTAATTTTTTCATTATTTTGGTTGAGTTAAAAATTTAAAAGCGGAAAGTGCGGCAATCGCACCTTGCCCTGCAGCGATAATTGCCTGCTTGTCTTCAGATTCCACGGTGTCTCCGCAGGCAAAAACGCCTTCACAGCTTGTTTCCATTGTTTTAGAGTTCACGATAATTTCGCCTGTTTTATTCAGACTGACTAATTCCTTGCAAAAATCCGTATTCGGAGTTGAACCAATTTCAATAAAACAACCATTGATCATGATCGTCTTTTGTTCTTTGTTATTTCTATCTTGATAAATAATTTTTTCTAATTTTTGCTCTCCTTCAAAAGCTTTTACTTCTGCATTATAAATCATTCCAATTTGTGGTAATTTTTGCCCTTCTTCCATCAAAACACCATCTGCGTTGCTTTTTTCCAGATATTCCAAAACATAAATTTTTTTAGCAAAACGAGTTAGTTCAATTGCCGCTTCGAGTCCTGCATTGCCCGCACCGATGACGGCAACTGTCTTATTTTCAAAAGCGGTTTCATCGCAAGTGACGCAGTAAGAAATGCCTTTCCCGATAAATTTTTCTTCATTTTGAGCATTTAATTTTTTTGGGATGGATCCGGTCGCAATAATAATTGATTTTGATTGATAGATGTTTTCATCAGTTTGGACTTCGAATCCGTTATTGATTTTGCTTAGATGTAAAACTTCTTCAAAAGATTTAATTTCCAAATCAAATATTTTTAAATGTTCTTTGAATTTTTGTGCCAGAGCAAGACCGGAGATTCTTCCCATGCCTAAATAGTTTTCAACCCATGAAGAAATGCCTGTTTGTCCAGTAAAATCTTTAGCAATCAATATTGCGTTAAGTTTTTTTCTTGCCGCATAAATTCCAGCCGAGCAACCGGCTGCTCCTCCGCCGATGATAATTAAATCTTTCATTATTGAATATCTAAAGCTTCATTTAATAGTTTTTTATTCCATCCGTTGATTACTTTCTCGCCAATGATCGTGACAGGAACATTTTGCTGGCCTGAAAGTTCTTCCATTTTTTTTCGCCCTTCTTCATCTTCATAAATATTGATTTCTTCATACTGAATGCCTTTTTCATGAAGATAATCCTTGACGGTGTAGCAATAAGCGCAATCCGGAGTGGAGTAGATGATTATTTTTTGAGAATTATTCATGATTATGAAATTTATTAGTTAATATGAGCGGTTATTTTTTCATCAGAGTTTCAATTCTATTTTTCAAATATTGTTTAAATGCTTGTTCATTGTTCAATAATCTCCAAACCTGTATTTCTTCTGAAATATTGTCTTTCCCGTCACTAATTACATTAATGAAAAGCGAGCTACCACGAGCTTGATACTTTTGTACTATATTTTTGTGTTCTGCTTTTTCTACATTGATAGAACTAAAAGTAATTTTTCCGTCTCTGAGTTCGGATTGAAAATGCTCCTCAAGAGTAGCTTTTGTGAGTTTCTCCATTACCAGGCATGAATAACAGCGACGAGAGCTGTGAAAGTCGATAATCTCTATTTTGTCCACTTCTGAGATTGCGGAAACTTGATTTGTTGTCTCTTCATTTGAGTTTGAAAAGCTGGCTTCACTGCTACAACCTGTGATTAAGATTGCAAACAAGAGAAAAATGGAGCTAATAATTTTTTTATGCATGTTTTTTTATGTTAACAATTTCCACCACAAGAACAACCTCCTTGTTTTGTTTTTTCACAGATAGCCTTTTCAATCTCATCACTGGAAGGAACTTTTCCTGATGCAACTATTGCCCCATCAATTGCAAAAACAGGGCTGCTCATTGCTCCGAGTTCAACTATTTTGGTGATATCTGTGGAATATTCAACTTTCGTGTCGAGATTTAATTTTTTGACTACATCTTCCACTGCTTTGTGAAGATTTTTGCAGGTAGCACAGCCTGATCCGAGAACTTGTATTTTCATAGGTTTGAAATTAAAAAATTATTTACAAGTGAAGCATATTTTGAAACCGCTTTTTTATTTGATGAATAAATGATTTTTCGACCTTCTTGTTTTGAATCGATTAAGCCAAATTCTTTAAGAGCTTTGAGATGATGGGAGGTGAGATTTTGTGGTAAATCAAGTGTTTTCCAAATCTCACACACACATTGTTCACCGTGACGTAAAAAACAAAGTATTTTTAATCGATTCGGTTCATTGATAATTTTCAAAAAATCAGCAACTGCTTGTAAATTCTTTTTTGATTGTGAGTCGCTTTGGCAGCAGGGATTATTTTTCATATTCAATTCCAGTTGTATCAATCAATATTGATACTTTATCAGCTCAAATTAAAAAAACAAAGTTTTTTAACAATTGAATTGAATTTAAAGGGGATTGTTTTTAATGGCTCCAAAGATTGGAAGCGATAGGGCGCTCATTTGCTAGCGGGGAGGCGGGGTATTTTCCGTGGCATGTCAACAGTTTTGCCAAACCCGTTGACATCTATTTGCCAATGACAACAAAAAGGATGTTTTTGTTGTTTTACTTCTGTAAAGAGACAAAAATGTTTTTTTATAGAAATGTTATGCAATTTTTAGACTCTCATAATCTGTTTTCTATTTATCCAGTGTTTTCACTGCAAGATGTAAGGAAAAGGTTTGTTTAAATTGGTTTTCATAAATGCGAGTAAAAAGCATTTATTGTTAGTAATTCTTATTGATGAATTGCTTTGTGCATATTTTATTTGACAATTTGCCAATTCGCTTGTAAAATCCTCTCTTTAACTTAATAAAAATTATGGAAAAATTATCAAAGGCAAAGGACAATGAAAGGAAAAAAAGATCGTCTGTGGAAGACATTATATCGAGAATGATTTCTTTTCCAAAATTAAGAATTATTAAGCAAGAAGACGATCAGGTGACGGTTGAGTATGATGGAGAAATTCGTGAGATTCACTTGGGTGATGAATCATATTTTATGTTAGGGAGCCGAGGTGCTTCTGGGGTGGCTATGTCTCAATCTTTAAGAATAGAACAAGTTCTGATGGAGAATGCGGGAATTTTTCAGGATGCTGATGTGCCAGAAGATTTTAAAGAGGTTATGATGTTTCATGAATTAAGAGAAATTCATCATACATCTGAAGAAGGCTGTATTGAACAGGAGATTAGTGCGCATCAATTAGCAGTACACGATGAGATACTTTATGTTTTAAAGCATTTGCCTAAAAATAGACAGAAACAATATTTTAAGTTTGCAGATGACTATAGAAGATCGAATGGAGAAGCTTATGATGCTGAAGATAATGGTGGTCAAGTAACAAAAAGGCAAATTGAAAAAGGTCTGGAAATGATGGATTTTGATATAGAAAGTGTTGATAAAAAGTTATGGCAATGCAAAGAATTTGTTTTGGTTGCTGTTCAACGAGATGGATGTGCTTTTGAATATGTATCAGAAGAATTATTTAGAGATAAAGAGGTTGTTTTGGCTGCTGTTCAACGGGATGTAAACACTTTTCAATATGCATCAGAAGAATTAAGGAGAGATAAAGAGTTTGTTTTGGAAGTTGTTCAACTGGATGGAAAAACTTTTCAATATGCATCAGAAGATTTAAGGAGAGATAAAGAGTTTGTTTTGGCTGCTGTTCAACTGGATGGAAGAACTTTTTTCTATGCATCAGAAGAATTAAGGAGAGATAAAGAGTTTGTTTTGGCTGCTGTTCAACTGGATGGAAGAACTTTTTTCTATGCATCAGAAGAATTAAGGAGAGATAAAGAGTTTGTTTTGGCTGCTGTTCAACGGGATGTAAAAACTTTTTTCTATGCATCAGAAGAATTAAGGAGTGATAGAAAGTTTGTTTTGGCTGCTGTTAAAAAGAATGGAAAAACTTTTCAATATGCATCAGAAGAATTAAGGAGAGATAGAAAGTTTGTTTTGGCTGCTGTTCAAAAGAATGGAGATACTTTTCAATATGCATCAGAAGAATTAAGGAGAGATAAAGAGGTTGTTTTGGCTGCCCTTGAACAGATGGAATCTTCTTTAGAATTAAGGAGAGATAAAGAGTTTGTTTTGGAAGTTGTTCAACTGGATGGAGATACTTTTCAATATGCATCAGAAGAATTAAGGAGAGATAGAAAGTTTGTTTTGGAAGTTGTTCAAAAGAATGGAAAAACTTTTCAATATGCATCAGAAGAATTAAGGAGAGATAGAAAGTTTGTTTTGGAAG
>CAYRGY010000002.1:0-137365 GCA_964424075.1 uncultured Candidatus Peribacteria bacterium | reverse complement strand
GCGCCAGCACCGCCTGCGCCACCCGCACCTGCGCCACCAGCACCGCCTGCCCCACCAGCACCGCCTGCACCGCCTGCGCCACCATCAAGTGGAGCTGCCTTGCTTCAAGACGCTCAAAATGCTTCCGGCTCCGGCAAAAAACCGGAAAGGTACTTGATTCCTAAAGTAGTTAAGGAAAAGTATCCTGATTTAGTTGAACTGATCAAGCAGACTGAATCTATGGATGATGAGGAGCGAGAATACTGGTTTCAGGTTTTGCCCATTATGACTGAAGAACAAGTTCAAAAATTCAAAGGCATTTTGGAAACAGAAAAGCGACAATTGGCCGAATTAGATAAGGAATATGAACAAGAATTGAAGCAGTTGAATGAAAAACACATGCTGGAATGGAAAGAATTTGAAACCAAAGAGAAGCGACAAACCATTCGCAAAGCTGAAGCAAAATCCGAGCAACAGGAATCCAAAGTAGAAGAAGAATTATTAGCAAAACTAAGTGATATTTAATGCTTGCTTTTCCTCAAGACGAACAAGATACCAAGGAAATCCCCATTGAGGATTCCAATAAAACTGACTCTGATGTCAGTTTTGATTTGGGCATCCATGTACCTCGTGCAGCCGGTGAAAATGGCGATCAAAAACCCGAGAACAAGATAATCAATTCGGTTAAACAGACTTCGAATCAATCAACTACCAAAACCAAAAGAGGTCGTTTAGGCCCCAAGGTATGGAGTATTTTAGAATGGATTACCACTTCTGCGGCAATTTTTTTGGTTCTATTTCTAATTATGAATTATCAGGCCTACAGTGAGCTGTTTTTTTCCAAAATGGATCAACTTAAATCCGATATCAGATCTAATCCTGCTATTGAAGAGCAATACTCAAAAATCCGCAGATCCGCTGCCGAAACCAATGGAGAAGTAGCGACGGAAGAAACCCAAAAACCTTTACCTATAGTCAAGTCTTCGCAAAAGGAAAAGAAGCAGATTCCTCCTTTGGAACTTGAAGTAACGCCTCCTGATACCCGCGTTAATATACCGCGAATCTCCAAAAATGTTCCCATCGTACGAGTAAGTACCGAAAAACTGATTCAACGTGATTGGGAAGCCCTGGAAAATGAAATTCAGGATGCATTGCGTAGCGGTGTAGTTCATTTTCCCGGAACAGCACTGCCCGGTCAGGACGGCAATGTAGTTATAACCGGACATAGCTCTTATTTCCCCTGGGATCCGGGCCGCTTCAAGGATGTCTTTGCTTTATTGCATCAGGTAAGTATTGGCGATCAGATTGAGGTATATCACAATCAGCAAAAATACAATTATGTGGTCTATGACAAAAAAGTGGTCAAACCCGATCAAGTGGAAGTCTTAACGCAGAAGGGTGATGATCGCTTAACACTGATTACGTGTACTCCGGTAGGCACAAATATTAATCGACTAATTATACTTGCCCGTCAGGTTTAAGTTTAATATCATTCCGGCATGAAAATTGCCGTCTTAGCTTCAGGAGGTGTGGACAGTTCGGTTGCTCTAATGCTTTTGAAAGAGCAGGGATTTGATGTGACTGCGTTTTACCTCAAAATCTGGCTTGAGGATGAGCTTAGTTTCCTGGGGCATTGTCCTTGGGAAGAAGACTTAAGCTATCTTGAGCAAATTTGTCAGCGCGAGCAAATTCCTTTGCAAATAGTAAATATGCAAAGAGAGTATTGGGATATAGTTGTTGATTATGCGCTACATGAAATTCGCGCCGGAAGAACGCCCAATTCCGATTTATTATGCAATTCCAAAATTAAATTCGGCAAATTTTACGACAAAATCGGCAGTGAATATGATCAAATAGCCACCGGCCACTATGCCGACAAAGTGACTGAAAAAAATCATTATCTGTTAAAGCAACCAAAGGATACTTTTAAGGACCAGACATATTTTTTGGCTCATCTTAATCAAAACCAACTCCAAAGAGCTATTTTCCCTCTTACCCCTTACACTAAAGCTGAGGTGCGAGCATTGGCTGAAAAATATGATTTGCCCAATCAGAGTCGCAAAGACAGTCAGGGCATCTGTTTTCTGGGGAAAATCAGATACAATGACTTTGTCAAAGAACATCTGGGAATCAAAAAAGGAGATTTAATCAATTTTGACAGCGGCGAGAAAGTTGGAGAACACAATGGATATTGGTTTTATACCATTGGTCAGCGCAAGGGTATCGAATTAAGTCATGGTCCCTGGTACGTAGTTCGCAAAGATATTGCCCGCAATCAGGTCTATATTTCCAATCAATATCATCGCTTGGATGCCCCCCGAGACAATTTCAAGGTTGAAGACATTCATTGGATAGCTGAACCTCCGACAACAGAGCAACTGCAATCCTTACGAGTTAAGGTCAGACATGGTGAAGATAGCTATTCTGCTGATTTGCAACTGAAAAACCTCAGAGATGGTGAAGTGAAAATTGATCGTAATGATCAGGGTTTGGCTTCTGGCCAATTCGCGGTATTTTATTCAGAAGGGATTTGCCTTGGAGTAGGTACCATAAAACAAAAATAGGGCAAATTTTAGCTTGTTTTTTGACTGCTTTCACTGTTATTATCTATAAATAGAAGGCATGTTTATAAAACATTTAGAATGACTGTCAAAGAGGTACAAATGATAGCTGATCTTCGTGCCAAACACGGTCTCGATTTTGAACAGTTGATTGGTAAGATTAAATCATATCTACCTGAATTCAATGCCGAAAAATTCCGTGAAGCTTTTGCCTTTGCTGTAAAAGCGCATGAAGGTCAAATGCGTAAACAAGCCAATACCCCATATATTGTTCATCCTTATGAGACGTCTAAAATTCTTTCGCTTATTCATGCGGACGAAACCACTTTAATAGCATCTTTGCTTCATGATGTACCGGAAGACACCCCCTATTCTTTGGACGATATTCAAAAACGTTTCGGCAAAAAGGTGAAGTATCTGGTCGAAGGAATTACCAAGCTGTCTGCAGTTCACTACCGCAATGACATGGAAGAGCGTGAAGTCGAAAGTCTAAAAAAAATGTTTATTCACGTAGCTCAAGATCCGCGGACAATGCTCATCAAACTGGCTGATCGTCTTCACAACATGCGTACTCTGGAATATATGGATCTTCCGGAAAAAAGGTCTAGAAAAGCCAAGGAAACTTTAGAGATTTATGCTCCTATAGCCGGTCTGCTAGGTATTAAGGAAATTCAGGCTGAGTTGGAAGATCTGTGTTTCAAGTTTTTATATCTGGATATTTATGAAGATCTAGTTGCCAAAATCAAACAATCTAAAGAAAGGCATCAACCGGATCTGGAGAAAATGACCACACAAATTGAAAGAGAACTAAAGGAAAAGGGGATTGAAAGTATAGTCTACAGTCAGGAACGCAGCTATTATGAAATCTACAAAGTTCTGCTTCGAGAGCGCAAAAGTATTAATGATTTTGAACATCATTTTAAAATTAATATTTTGGTGACAACTGTCCCCGAATGCTATCAGGTTCTCGGGGTGGTTCATCGTTTATTTAAGCCGATATCCTCTAGTTTTCAAGACTATATTTCAGTTCCAAAATCCAATGGTTATCAAAGTTTGCACACTTCAGTTTTTGGTTATAACGGGATAGTCAGTAAGATTCATATCCGTACTCATCATATGCACTATGAAGCTCAGTACGGAGTTGCCGGCCGCTATTTCCTTAAGGACAAATCCAATGACAGATTGACAGAATTTAAAGATCCGCGTTCTCAGTGGGTGGAAGAAGTGATTGAGATTCAAAAAGACGAGCTGGATCGTGAACAATATTTGGATGATCTAAAATCAGACATTCTGCAGGATAGAATCACAGTTTTTACGCCCAAAGGAAAAGCTGTTGATCTGCCTCAGGGCGCAACTTGTATCGACTTTGCCTATAATATTCACAGTGAGGTCGGACATCGTTCAATCAGAGCCATTGTCAATCAACTCAATGTCTCCTTAAGTCATGAATTATCCAAAGGCGATGTAGTTAAAATCATCACTACAGATTATCCCAAAAGCCCCTCATATGAGTGGCTTTCTTTTGCCAAGACTACTTTTGCCAAAAAGCGTATGCGTAATTATTTCAAAAAAGAATCACGCACCTCTAAAATCAAAGTAGGTCGCAAAATGCTCCAAAAAGAATATGATCGTGCTGGCTTGGGACTAATTAGCAATATATCCAAATGGCGTGTGGATCTTTTTGCTCAAAAACACCCTTATATTAAAATTGAAACTCTAGATGACGTTTTAGTACATATCGCGGAAGGCTCTATCATTCCCCTGGATCTTCTTAATACAATCTATAAGGATTCAGATATTAATTCTCTTCAAAAAGCTAAACGCTCACTAGAGGGAATTGAACATAAAGCCAATTTGCTACGCTTTAACTTAAAAATTCAATGTGAATCCTTTGTTGATCTTCCCAAATTGATACAGATGATTCAGCAAAAAAAGGATGTAATTATTCACAGCAACAGCGAACTGCGCAAAGATTTCAATACCCAAGAGTTGACCATACTTTCCACTCTTTATGCCAAAAACTATAATGACATTTCCAAAATTTGCTCCGACTTAGAACATGTGGATGGTGTCAAAAATGTCAAACGTGTTTTCCGTTTCAGAAAAACCTCATTTGTGATAAGCCTACTGGCCACCTTCTTAATTTGGGCGATACACCCCTTAATTTTATCCCTTACCTATAATCAGCAAAACCTGATGCTAGCTGATCGAATCTACGCTTCTCAAATCACTGTTTTTGGCGGAGTTATTCTGCTATTTGTTATACTCTTCTACCTTAAAAATCACACTCTAAAAACTTATCCCGACCTTCGAGAAAACAAGTGGCTCTGGATCTCCGCTTATGTTTTAAGTACTTTCGTTTTTCTGACTATTATCGCTGAAAATATAGTCTTTGATTTAGAGTTGAACTGGCTACTCATCGCCGGTCTGGCCCTGGGGGTCTATTCCTATTTACTAGGTCAAACCTGGACTCTACTCAAGCTTGGCAAGAAAACCTAGCCGTGCTTGAAATGCATTACATCACCGTCCTGCACAATATAATCCTTACCCTCAAGGCGCATTAAGCCTTTTTCTTTTGCTCCTGCCTCACCTTTACAGTCCACGAAACTGTCCCAACCAATAACCTCAGCCTTAATAAATTTAGCCTCAAAATCTGAGTGGATTCGCCCTGCCGCCTCCGGGGCAGCAGCCCCTTTTCTGACAGTCCAGGCCCGAACTTCCTTGGGCCCTGCTGTAAAATATGTCTGCAAGCCCAGAGTGTCATAAGCCTGCTGAATTAAGGTATCAAGCCCTCTCTCTGAGATTCCCAGGTCCTCTAACAACTCTGCCGCTTCTTCGTCACTAAAAGTCACCAATTCCTCTTCAACTTTAGCCGAAATCGGTATCATTTTTTTATTCGACAAGCCCAGTTTTTCTTGAACTTCCTTCCAATTCTCATTTTTTAGCTCTTGATCGGAAACATTTAATATATATAAAAACGGCTTAGCAGTAAGTAAATGCAAATCCTTGATCTCTGCACGTTCCTCGTCGGTTAAACCCAAATCAATCGCTTTTTTCCCTTGTTGCATCTGCTCATTCACTTTTTCCAATAATTTGGCATATGCCATCTTCTTTTTGTCCCCGGACTTCGCATCACTTTGAGCTTTTCCTAGCCTTTTAGCCAAAGTCTGTAAATCAGCCATTATAAGCTCAGTTTCAATTACTTCCATATCCAAGCGTGGATCAACAGATCCATGCACATGCACTACATTGTCATCTTTGAAGTAGCGTAGAACTTGACCGATAGCATCGCATTCACGAATATTCGCCAAAAATTGATTGCCGAGCCCCTCGCCTTCTGAAGCTCCCTTAACTAATCCGGCAATATCTACAAATTCAACCACAGCCGGCAAGACCCGCTCTGGACTGACAGATTCAGCTAGAGCCTGTAAACGCTTATCTGGCACTTCCACCACTCCCACATTAGGGTCAATCGTACAAAAGGGATAATTAGCAGCTTCCGCCCCAGCCGATTTGGTTAAAGCATTGAAAAGAGTTGATTTCCCTACATTGGGCAGCCCCACTATGCCGATTTTCATAGTCTAAAGTTTATTTGCGCCAAGACTAGCAAATCAGATTAAAAAATGCTATAATAAATAGTTAAATATAAAATAATATCTCATAAAAATAACAATGAATCTATTTGAACACAAACCAAGCAATATTTTTCATGGACCAGAAGGTGCAGAAAGTAACCCGGACTACGCCGCCTTGGAAGAAGGAGCTCAAGCGGCTTTAAATGAACTGGAAAAGGTGGCAGGACCTACAGCAGTAGCGCGATCAGGAGTAGAAGTGGATACTGAAGTCCCAGATTTAGGATCAGCTGAGACCGGGACGAATCCTCCAGAATGGCTTACTGACTACATGGCTTCTCAAGAACAAGCTGCAGATCAGCCAAACGATCAAAGAGTCACTGAAGTGAATCTGCCTGAAACCACCATTTCTGTCGGCGATGAAACACCTACTAGTCAAATATCAGTAGTAGGTGTGGACGGTAAAACACTGCCATTGGATAAAGAGTCATTACAAACAATTGCCGATACAAATGCACCTCGGCTAAGAGTCACAACAACCGATGGAGCAATATACTCACTGATTAGACTCGGAAACAACTCAAACAATTGGCGAGCTCAAAAACTCGTATAATAAACTATGCCTACTCAAGCCCTCTTACAGCAGCTATATGACATGATGGACAAATCTCCTGTTATTCAGGATTTGCCCAAAGAGCGCATTGAGAAGCTCAAAAAGAAATATGAAAAAGTCTCAGACGCTCAAGTCAAAAAAGGTATAGAAATAGTCAAAAACAGTGATGCCAAAAGAGCTGCCAAAGAAGCTGAAAAAGAAAAAAAGGCTAAGGAATCTGCTGAAAATCGTTTAAAGGAGCAACAACGCCTTCGCCAAATGGAAATCAAAGAGCAACGTGAAGATGAAGCCGAAGCGGAAAAAATACTTCTAGAGCTTGAAAATATCGGATAATAAAGGTATAATTTAATGATGTAAAACTTAACTAAACAAAAATGTTATTAGATCAAGAATCAATTAAAAATTTAGTCTTTTTCGGACCCGAAGATGGAAACATCGAGGCCAATGAAGCAGAAACACAAGTTGCCCAAGATGCTGACGTTGCCGGTCAGGCATTAGAAAACAATGCAGGTGATATGGTTATGCCGGAAGACGAAGTAAAAGTTGATCCTGAAGCTGAAAGAAATCGACAAATGGAAGAAGCCCGCAAATCTGGAATGAATGGAATTCTAAAACCTGAAGACGTAGAAGAAGGTTACTTTGGAGAAGGTACTCTTCCTGATGATGCTATTATAAAATTTTGACCTTATAGTTTGTTCGAAGAAAGACTAATCTTCATCAGCCCAGCTGAAGGGCTAAAATAAGCAGTTTGTGAAAGTGAAACCAAGGCGCCGGCCAATTCACAAGAAACAGCCGATGCAATGGAGAAAACACCGGATCTTCCACCTGGAGCTGAATACGTTGATGTCTATAGTAAAATTCCTAAGGAAATTAGAAATTCTCTAGAATCGGCATCTGGGTATCATAGTTTCACTTCTAGTTCCTGAGGTTCTATACTTATAACACTTAATCCGAATGGTACAGCAATATCATTCGGATTTATTTTTATTTTACCATCTTTAAGCAGTTTTTCTTCCAGTAACACCAATAGCTGATCTTCTGACACATTTTCTAAATCATTTAAAGAGCCTTCCAATTCTATTACTACATTTTTAGGTACAATTTCTCTGGGTCTCAGTTCAGAATCTTGAGACATATTTACTTCTACCATAAATTTCTTACTAACAAGCTCAGATACCACCTCCTTTTCATTCACTTCCTCGTCGATTACTAGTTCCTTCACTGTCACATTGGCAAAAAACTGCTCAGGTGAAATCTCCACTCCTTCCAAATCAGGTCGCAAAACACGAGAAAAACTGGAATTTTCTTTGCCTGTCAGCTCAATTACAAAACTCAGCTCGTCAATAGTGTTCAATTGGCTGCTTTTACCCTTTAACAAAGCAATGTCGCTGTCTACAAATAAGCTATCATACTCAAATCCATCAGCAGGGGAACCGCTCACTTCTACAACCACCGGCACTTCCTTGCTGCTGACTGCCTCAAGTTCTACAGCCACTTCAGCAGGCTCAATATCCACTATCGAAATCAAAGGGTTTTTGGATATAGCAGTCACTTCAGCAATGTTACGCCCTTCAATTAGGCCTTCACCACTAACTGATACTTCGAAATCTGAAACATTAATATCCTTTAAGTCCACATTGGGGGCCTTGATTCGCAATTTTACCGTTGGTTTTTCTCCAATAATACTCAAATTGTCAGACAAACTAGCTACGCGCACTTCAAGACCCTGAGGGAAAATACTGACATTGTTTTCAACACCTACCACAAATACCCATAACAAAATCGCTGAGAAGAAAGCTAAGGCCTTGATTTGCCAGTTTTTGTTCATGATCGGCGTTTTTTAGGAGAAATTACAGCCCACAAGAGCTCTTCCAGCCTGGCAGGCTCAATAGCTCTCTCTAGCCTCCCACCACGGGCAAAACTGATGGTTCCGCGCTCCTCAGACACGACAATGGCCGCTGCATCGGTGTGCTCAGTGACTCCAATTGCCGCTTTGTGACGCGTACCCAGCTCAGAATCCATTGCCTCAAAGCTAGTTGGCAAAAGACAAGAAGCTGCCACTACACGTCGTCCTTTCAAAATCACCGCGCCGTCATGCAGAGGTCCCTTGCCTTGAAAAACAGAAATCAGCAATTCTCGCGAACTTTCACCGTCAATTCGAACACCAGAATCAATATATTCCTTAAGCGGAATTTGACCCTCTAGGACAATTAAGGCTCCAACCTTATTATTCGCTAATATTGCACAAGTTTCCACAAGATCATTGATGAAAGCATCGAGCTCCACCGAAACACCATTGCCGCCGAAAAACGGATTCTGCCCCAATTTCTCCAATGCCATGCGTAGCTCTTTTTGGAAAATTATTGGTATAGCAACTAATACCATCGTGAAAAAGCTGTCCAGAAGCCATCCTAAAGTCAACAAGTTCAGAGATTTACTGATAATGAACACCACCGAAATTACGATTAGCCCCAACAAGACTTTCACCGCTCGCGATCCACGCAGCAGAGCAAAAATATAATACAAGACTACGGTAACCAACAGAATATCAAGCACTGCCTGCCACCAAGTCACATTGGAAAATTGTAGATTCACCCAAAATTCACCGGCCAAACTGGCTACATAAATAATACTGTCAGCAACTGAATTGGCGAGAAATTCCATATCCCTATTCTACTCGCGATCCCCACAAACTCAATCAAAAAAGCCACCTAGCTACAAGTGGCTTTCTGACTATGAATCTAGCTGCAGCTTAACGTGTGAAAGCGGCTAGTTTTTTACGATTGAAGTAAAGGATTGCCCCAAAAACCAGTGCATAAAGCACATGCTCCGGACCGGTATCAGACATTTCACCAGGTGCGGCACCTTTTAAATCAGTAAAGTCATCAATTGCTTCGCCTGCCAAGTCAGATTCGGTTAAACCACGTCCTGAAGTCATATCCCCAGTCGGAGCAGCATTAGCTTCGGCTATAATTATTGGTTTTTCAGTTTCAACGATAGGCTCAATTTCAGTGATGGGTTCGATGGTTTCAGCAATAGGTTCCACAATTTGTTTTGAATCATCAACCTCTTCGGCAGCACCAAACAAATCTTCAACTGTGGCATCATCTTCAATAGTGCTTTCCAAAACGTCAGTTGCTTCAGTTTCATCTTCGGTTTCCGCAATCACAACTTCACCCTCGCCTACGGTAAGTAACGCCTTTAATGCCGGATTATAAGTGGAATAGTATTCGACTTCGGCATCACTATCAAATGTGTATGTATAAGTATCTCCACTTTCCAATTCAGGAGAAGAAAAACTTGTTCCATCTGTAGCTTCACCGATAATAGTTTGAACTTCCGAGCTTGTATTTGTCCAACGCACTGTAGTTCCTGAGTCAATAGTTAAAACGGCAGGATCAAAACCAAAAAGTGACAAATCAATATCTTCAACAGGTCCGCTAATTTCTTCAGTTTCTGTATCTGCCTGAGCGATCAGATCAGCTTGAATTTCCACCGGTTCCTGTACCCAATAAGCCAAATAACCTGCAGCAACCAGAATCCCTATTGCAGCAATGACTTTCATTTTTGTATTTCTAGGCACCTCTTCTCCCTCATCCTCCTGGGTCATGTTTTCGGTTTCTACCTTGTCAAAGGGACCTTCTTCAGTTGGTGGTTCTTGATAGTCTATATCAAGTTTTATTGGAGTTTCCTCCATTGTATCAGGTAGAAATGAGGTTTGACTTTCGTCTATGTTCACTTCTCCAGAGTCAAATTGTGTTTCTTTATTCTCCATTTTTTTTGATTTTAGTTTTGAAATCTTCAAATAATAGCACAAAAAGCCTCAAAAATTAAGTTTCTAAGCCAAGATATACACAAAAAGCCTGTACAAAGGAAGCTCAAGTGTTCTAATTATAAAATTATTCTGTTTGAGGTTGCATTTAGGAGTGAATTACGATAAATTTTGCTGGCTTTCGAAATTTAAGCGCCAGGGTAGCTCAGTGGTAGAGCGAAGGACTGAAAATCCTTGCGTCGGCAGTTCAATTCTGCCCCTTGGCACCACAGTTCAAATGCCGGCAAAGCCGAATAGCATTTGAAACTATATAAAATAGCTGTCCTTTAGGACAGGCCAAGTGAATTCCTTCATGAAAATTATTACATTTGACACTGAAACGACTGGATTTCCAGATCCCGGACAACCTCTGGAAAAACAGCCTCATATTTGCCAATTTGCTGCAATAATGCATCAGATTCAGGAAGGAAAACTGTTGGAGCTCAAACGATTAAATTTATTGGTCAAGCCTCCAATTCCAATTAGTGCTGAATCGAGCAGAATTCACGGTATTACTGATCAAACAGTTCAAAGCATGCCTTCATTTGCTGAAGTAGCTGATCAAATTATCGATTTATTTCAGGAATCTGACCTGGTTGTAGCTCATAACATTGAATTTGATCAAACCATTCTAGATATTGAGTTGAAGCGTTTGGAAAAACCTTTGAATTATTTTCCCCCTCATATTTTTGACACGATGAAGGAAACCAAGCAACTCTGTAAATTACCAGGTCGGAACGGTAATTATAAGTCACCAAGGCTGATGGAATTACATCAGTTTCTAGTGGGAGAGCCATTTGAAGAGGCTCACAATGCCATCAAGGATGTCGAAGCCACGGTGAGATGCCTGGAAGTTTTAATTGATAATGGTTTTTTTGTCCCCCCTGAGCCTATTCAGAAGGATACTCCTCAAGAACAAACGTCGCTTTTTTAATAGCCATACTGATAAATTTTAATCAGACAAGGTTAAATTTTGCGGAAAAGTAATATCTACTGACTTCATAGGTTAAATTGGGTGTACAAAAAATAACCCATTGCACATGAAATTCAGTAAAAAAACTTTGCTAACGCTGGGAATTGCCGGGCTGGTATTTTCCTTGCTAGCAACATCTTTTGTTTCTGCTCAAACTCAGGAACAAACGTTTCCGGATGTTACTGATAGTCATCCCAACTCAGAGGCTATTACTTATTTAAAAGATGCAGCAGTTATTGAGGGCTACCCGGATGGTACTTATCAGCCCGCTTCATCAATTAATCGTGCTGAATTTACCAAAATCTTAGTTGGAGCTATTGCTGACTCGGAAGAAATTACCGGTAGTAATTGTTTTCCGGACGTCAATGAGCAATGGTTTGCACCATATATTTGTACAGCTCAAAACAGAGGCTTCATTGACGGATATCCTGACGGTTCTTTCAAACCCGGCGAAAAGATTAATTTTTCCGAAGCAGCGAAAATTATAGCAAACGTATTCAATTTACCTGAAGGTGAAACAGATCAAGACCCAGCCATTTGGTTTCGCGAATACATTGAAGCAATGGAAAATGTCAAAGCTGTTCCGCTGTCTGTTGAATATTTTGACGAATTTGTAACCAGAGATGAAATGGCGGAGATGATTTGGAGATTAAAAGCTGATATAGATGACAAGACCTCCCGAACTTTTGCTGAATTAGGCGGGAGCGGACTGGTGACAGTTAATTCCTGTAATGAATTGGCAGATCGAGTCGAAAATTCACTCTCTTTCAATTATGAACGTGGAGGAGGTATAGAAGTAATAATGCAAGATGCCATGGAAATGGATATTGCCGAGCCAACTTCAGCTCCTGCTATGAAATCCACTTCTGGCGCTGATTCGTCAGCGGAATCTGCACCGACAGATGATTATTCTACTACCAATATTCAGGTAGAAGGAGTAGACGAAGCAGATGTGATAAAGAATGATGGCAAGTACATTTATTTAATCAAAGGCTCAACCATCCGCATCATTGATGCATATCCCGCCGATCAAATGGAAGAATTGGTCAGTTTTGAATTGGGGGCTGAAAATGAGAGCTTTGAACCGACAGAAATGTATATTGATGGAGATCAACTAACAGTAATCGGTAGCAAGTATACTTACAATGCTGCCAAAAGAGTTTCATATGCTCCATCTTGGCATCGCACCCAGGTTTTCATCGTGGATATAGCTGATCGCAGCAAACCAAAGGTAGATCGAAGTGTTGAGTTTGAAGGAAATTACCAGACATCCAGAAAAATAGATGACAATCTTTATCTGGTGATGAATCTATATGCTGATTTTTATCCATATTTTGGAGAATTAGAAAATAATCCCGATGTCAGTTTTGCAGATGTCCTACCGGTTATGAAGGATTCTTCACAAGCTGAGGAAATGCCGATAGTCAGCTGTAATGGAGTTAGAATTATGCCAAAACATCGCACTAGCAGTCTTATCATTACTGCAGCAATTCCACTAGCAGACACTGAAGCACAAATTGATCGGGATGTGATTATGGGTAGTTCTGAGAAGATTTACGCTTCCCGCCAAAATCTTTATGTTGCTCTGACAGACTGGAAGGGCGGATTTATGTATCGTGACAATTCCAGCACAAAGCTTTATAGATTCGCCTTGGGTGACAACTCAATTGAATATCAGGCGGAAGGTGAAGTTCCCGGAACAGTGCTCAATCAATTCTCAATGGACGAATTCCGCAATTACTTCCGTATTGCGACAACAGTATTGGACTATAACCTTCAGGATGGTGTAGAAGGAGGTAATAATGTCTATATACTTGATCAGGATTTAGATCAGGTTGGAGCACTTGAAGGACTTGCTCCCGGCGAAAAGATTTATTCAGCCAGATTCATGGGCGATCGAGGTTATCTAGTGACCTTTAAGCGCATTGATCCGCTATTTGTCTTGGATTTGAGTAATGCTCAATCTCCTAAAATGCTAGGTGAATTAAAAATACCTGGATTTAGCGATTATTTGCATCCATATGATGAGAATCACTTAATTGGATTCGGTAAGGATGTCGATCCGGAAGAAGTTGATCCTAATGCTGATTTTGTATACTACGATGCGGTTCGAGGCTTTAAAATGGGATTATTCGATGTAACTGATCCAACTTCGCCCCAAGAGAAATTTGTAGAAGTCATTGGAGATAATGGAACTGAATCAGAATTATTGCGCAATCATAAAGCCTTACTATTTGATCGGGAAAAAGGCCTTCTCGCCTTTCCAATTACAGTTAATGAGAGCCCAAGCGAATTACAATGTCGTGACTATACCTATTCAACCTGTCCTGAAGGTTGTACCAAACTCTGCGCTCCATCAGTATGTACCTATGAAGATGGAGTGAAAATTTGTACAACCGATTGCGACGGACCGGATAGTTGTATTGAACCTAGTTTTGAACAGCCTGAATTAGCATTCTCCGGAGCATATGTTTATGATATCGACTTGGAAAGCGGCTTTACACTTAAAGGCACAGTTTCACATTTCAGTGAAGCAGATATGACAGAAATGCAAGAGCAAGGATGGATATCTGACTATGAAAGAGTAATCGAACGAGCTCTCTACATTGGCGAAAATCTTTATACAATTTCCAAAGATATGGTCAAAGCCAATGATTTGGATACGATTGAAGAAGTTAATTCAGTTGAATTGGCAGGTGATGCCGGACGACTTTACTACGGAATTCCTGAACCAATGCCACTAATTGATATCGCTGAATAAAATTTAGATACCTGCCTAGGGAAACGGGATTAACTTTGTTTGTCCCGTTTTCTATTTTTCTTGGGAATTTTACTTTTTTTAAAGATACCTAGCAGTTTTTCATCCTCGGAAATTTCTTGATTAAGTGAATAGCTAAGCAGTGTGCGAATTGCTACTAAAGCCGCTAGAATACCCAGTGATTCGAATGTCGGTGCATAAACAGATTTGATAATGTCTACTGCAATAAAGAATTCCAAGCCCAAAACCAGTTTTGAGGCGAATTCCTGCCGATATTCACTTTCAATAACTTCAGGTTCTGTCTTGGTTGAAAACTCCTTTAACACCACATTTATAGCTACATAAATTGCTCCCCAGGTCACAAAAATAACCCCTAAAATACTTAATAAAAGTTCAATATAATCAACTATAATTCTTAATATTTCCATAAATCAGTTAAATCTTTTTATTATAGCTGATTTTTTGTATTAATTTAAGCCGTAATAATTTTTAATCCTATATACCCGACAAACATGACAATAAACAGATAACCCTGCCATTTCTGCAAAATATGCTTTTTGCCTATATACATGAACACAAATAAAAGCACACTGGCTAAAATCATAATCCATATGTCAACATTTAAGCCTAGTTCGACACCTACAGGCCTGATTAGTGCAGTAAGGCCTAGTACCCAACAAATATTAAAAATATTTGAACCAACAACATTTCCAATGGCAATATCACTATGTTTTTTTAGTGCCGCCATAGCTGATGCTGCCAATTCCGGCAGGGAAGTGCCAATAGCAATAATGGTTAATCCAATCATTGCCTCACTAACATTGAAAAATCGGGCAATTTCCACACCACCATCCACAATCCAATTACCTCCCAAAGCCAAACCGACCATTCCCAGAATCACAAGAATAATTCCTTTCCCCAATGGCATTTTCTGAATTTCATCCACTTCCATATTTTTCTTCTTATTCACCCCTTTCTCATCCAGTGACATGCTAATGATATATGCCAAGAATATTGTAAAAAAAGCCAACAAAATCAGCCCATCACTTAGTCCGATTAAATTTGGTGCTGTTTCATCTAGCATTACATCATTGGCTAAAACCAGTACCACCAGGGCAGCCAGAAGGCTTAAGGGAATTTCTTTCCAAACCGTATTGAAATGCACCACCAGTGGGAAAATAGCTGCTGATACACCGAGAATCAGCAAAATATTAGCTATGTTTGAACCGATCACATTACCAAAAGCCATGCTACTGGCGCCTTGCCAAGCGGAAAAAGTACTAACAATCAACTCCGGCATTGAGGTCCCAAATGAGACAATCGTCAAGCCGATAATTAAATTCGAGAGCCCGAATCTTTTGGCAATGGCTGCCGATCCGTCTACTAAAAGGTCTGCGCCTTTTATCAGCAATACAAATCCTAGGATAAAAAAGATGTAGACCATTGTTTGGAAATGATATAATTTTTATATGGATAAACTTAGCAAAAATTTCCTCTAAACAAAAATCAAATTAGTGAAAACCGACGCCGACTTATATCAACAGTTTCAAGAGTTAAATATCAATTATCACAAGCATGAACATCCGCCGATTTTTACCGTTGCCGAAGCTGAAAAATACGAAAGAAACCTGCGTGGTGGCAAAACTAAAAATCTATTTGTCCGTAATAAAAAAGGGGATCAGCACTATTTAATTGTTATTGATGCCGACAAGAGAGCAGATTTAAAAGCAGTTCAAGCTTTTTTACAATCCAGTAAACTTAGTTTTGCTTCACCTGAAAGACTATACAGTCATCTTGGAGTCAAACCTGGATCAGTGACAGCATTCGCCTTAATCAATGATCCGGATCATCAAATCAAAGTCATTATTGATGAGGACTTAATGCAAGAAGATTATATTAATTTTCATCCGCTTCGCAATGACTCCACCCTGGAAGTGGCTATGGCGGATTTTAATCAGTTTCTGGCACATCTAGGACATCAGATTCAATATACTAAACTATAAAGCCATTAATAATAATTATGAAATCAAAGCAATCCTGATTGACTGCATACCTCTGGAAATGAACAAATCCGAGGCCAAGCACCGCATGTTTGAAGCAGAAAGTCTGATCAAAACTTATGGTGGTTTGGTATTACTGAAAACTGTGCAACGTAAGTTTTCCCCGAATTATAAAACCTATATTGGCAAGGGAAAATTGAATGAACTTAAGCAGGAAGCCAAAGAGTTGGGGGCTAATATTATTATAGTCAACAATGAGCTCAAGCCAATGCAAATCTATAATTTAGGAGAGGATTTGCGCAAAGAAAATATTCAGGTTTGGGACCGTATCGATTTAATTCTTAAAATCTTCCAGAAACATGCCAAAACCAAGGAAGCTAAACTAGAAATTGAGTTGGCCAGCATCAAACATATGGGGCCGCGCATTTACGGTATGGGTATAGAGCTTTCCCGACAGGCAGGTGGAATCGGTACCAGAGGTATTGGTGAAACCAATATTGAAATCATGCGTCGCCACTTGAAGGTTCATGCCAAAAAAATCGAAAAAGAATTAGAGAAATGCGAAAAGGGCAGAGAATTACATATCAAGCATCGCAAACGCATGGAATTCAAAACAGTCAGTATTGTAGGCTACACCAATGTCGGCAAATCCAGTTTACTCAATGCCTTAACCGGTAAAGGCGTCTATTCCGCCAATGAATTATTCGCTACATTAGACACTAGAGTCAGCAAAATCTATCTTAAAAATGTTGGCAAAGAAATTCTGATTACTGACACTATTGGTTTTATTCAGGATCTTCCCACTACTCTAATCAATTCGTTTAAATCTACTCTACAGGAAACTATTTATGCCGATCTGCTTTTGCACGTAATTGATTTGAGTGATTCTCATTGGCAAGAAAAAATCGATGTGGTTAATCAGGTCCTAGTGGATATCGATGCCCATGATAAGCCGATTATATACGTTTTTAACAAGATTGATCTGCTCCCCAAAGACTACAATCACCAGCAGGTTCGACGTCAATATGAGCGTTTTGATCCGGTTTTTACTACAACAATTACAGGTGAAGGTCTGGACAAACTTAAGCGGGAAATTGAGCAGAATTTATATCAGGTGGAAGACTTTTAAATTTTGATGACTGGTTAAAAGCTTGGCAGGGAATTCTTCCCAGGATTTTGATCCTGACTCAAGTTCATGCAAAACAGCTTGTTTTTGTTCACCTTTCAGTATAACTATCAGCTTTTTTGCTCTAAGAATCAGCTCCGGCGACATAGTTAGTCGATTTCTGACCGAAAATTTTTCTGTTTGAGTGTGAAAAGCCAAGTGATCCTTATTATGACAACCCGGAAAAAATGAGGCGAAATGGCCGTCGGGACCAATGCCCAAAATTACTGCATCAAAAACTCGTTCGGGTATTTGCGATAGCATTTCTCGATAGTCTTCTACACATTTCTTCAAATCAAGAGAGGTGTCCCAAAAGTGCAGATGCCGGGATTCTTCACCACAGTATAGTTTTTCCCGAATCAACCGATAATTGGAATCAGGTGAGTTGAGTTCAGTATAACGTTCGTCAACGATGAAAACTTCAGTATCGCCGATGAATTGACTCAGCCTTTCATAAATCGGACCGGGCGTACTTCCGCCGCTCAAAGCTAAATAGCGCAAATCTTCAGCTGTTAAATCTTCAATTACCGCATTTACAAATTCAATTTCGGTCTGAAATTTTCTAATGTTCATTCCAACAAAATTTATCAATTTCCGGCATCTTCAAATGTGTCAGCGGACCTTTCCCTCCGTCTTCATAGATTTCCGGCTTAATTTCCAAGCTTTTTCGAACAGATTCAATTTGATCTATCAGTCTCCAAGCTGAACTGATTTCCGGATAACTGAGGAAGTAAATCCTTTGATCCAGAAAAACGTCCATCAATAAATTCCCGTATTCAGAGAGGCAATGCTCGTTCTTACAGGTAATAGATTCGGATAATTCCACTATTTGTGCATTGGAGGAATTGAAAACACCTCCAATCTCTTGATCTTGAACCAGTCTAAGTCGCAATTGCTCACCCGGCTTGGTCTCGAAAACCATCTGATTGCATTTAACTGTTTCATTTTGGAATGGCATTCGTTTAAACTCAATAACTACCTCCATTTTATTTCTATTGAGCGCTTTCCCTGTACGAATATAAACAGGTACATTAAACCATTGTCTACGATCAATAAAAAATTTCAGAGCGCAAAAAGTGTCAGTTTTGGAGTTTGGTTGTGCCTCTTGATAAGATTTATATTGCCCGAACACCACATCTTGTTCATTTCCTGAAAATCTAATAGCCTCCAAAATATTGTTTTTTTCCCGCTGAATGCTATCGATGCTGGGGATTATCGGAATATCCATCGTGATGAAGGAAAGCACCTGTAACAAATGAGATTGCACCATATCCTTCATTATGCCGACTTGATCAAAATATCCCACTCTTTTGCCTACATCCGCAGTCTCAAATGCAGTAATCTGTATATTGGAAATTTCCTCTCCGTTAAGCAGCATATTGATCACATTGTTCTCCATTCTTAACTTCAATATGCTTTGAATAGGTCTTTTCCCTAAATAGTGATCCAGCAGGAAGATGTTTTTATCCTCAAAATAGGTGGACAGGGTCAGAAACAAATGATTAGCGGATCTTTCATCTGTACCGAATGGTTTTTCCAATACTATTTTCAGCCGCTGGTCTGGCTGTCGAAAATTTTCCGCCAAATTTTTGATGATATCCTCAAATACTGAGGGTGGTACTGAAAAATAGGCAATTTGCTCCATCTTTTGGCCGCCTGCCAAATCATTACAAAAGCTTTGTAATTCCTGATAAGACTCTACCTGGTCATATTGACCGGCAAAGTAATGCAAATGGGGTATTAATTGATCAATTTTAGAAGCCTCACCGCCATTTTTTTTCAGCACACTGTCTTTTACTTTTTGAGCGAATTCCTCACTGGTCAGTGGAGTCCTCCCAAAACCTATAATTTGAAAATTTTCGGGAAATCTATCCTGAATGAAAAGATCATAAATAGACGGGAAAAGCTTCAAAGCAGCTAAATCTCCGGTGGCACCAAAAAGTATGAATTGAAACGGATTGTTAATTAGATTTTTCATTAGTTTTAATTAGACCAATTAGTATGGAAAGATCCCTCTTTATCTTTCCTTTCATAAGTATGAGCCCCGAAATAGTCACGCAATCCTTGAATTAAATTGGCCGGCAAATCTCTGGATATGTAGCTCAGCAGATAATCAAGGGCTGAAGAAAGTGCAGGAATAGGAATGTTTGCTTCATAAGCTGCGGCTACCATTTTTTTCAACTCAGGCAAATCCGTTCGAATCAAATCCCGCAATTTATCTGAATGCAAAATCAGTTCCAGCTGCGGCTCCTCCTTAAAAATTTCGGTAAACATGGTCAGGAGCTTGGAACGAATAATGCATCCTCCTTCCCAGATTCTGCAAACCTCAGATAAATTGACCGACCATCCTTCCTCTTTGGAAGCGGCTGCAATTAAATGCAGCCCTTGAACATAGGCTAAAATCATTCCCAAATATAGTGCTTTCTCCAGATTTAACACTTTGTCGGAAATATCTACACCCAGTCCATATTCTGATGCCAATTTAATTCTTTGGTCTTTTTGAGAGGAGAGTGCTCTGGCCATCACAGCTGTAGCAATGCTGGGTACAGGAATTCCTCTTTCCAAAGCGTCAATAGACGTCCATGCCCCTGTACCTTTTTGGGCGGCCTTGTCCAAAATCTCATCAATCAATTTATTGCCGGTTTCAGGGTCTTCCTGTTTCAGAACCGGAATCACAATATCGACTAAATAAGACTTGAGCGGTCCTTCCTGCACAGATTCAAACCACATGGCAATTTGCGCGGCATTTTTGCCTTGAGCTTTACGCATATAATCATAAATTTCTGCAAGCATCTGCATAATTGCATATTCAATCCCATTGTGAACCATTTTTACAAAATGCCCCGCTCCCTTTTGACCAACATGAGTTACACAGGGGGCGCCATGAAAGTCTTTAGCCGCAATTGCTTCCAAAATAGGCTGAAGCAAATTCCAGGAATGAACAGACCCACCGGGCATAATGCTAGGACCTTTCAGCGCGCCCTCTTCACCTCCCGAAACACCCATTCCTACATAATGCACACCTTGATTTTGTAAACGCTCCTGCCTTCTTACCGTATCTTTATAAAATGAGTTTCCACCATCGATAAGTACATCATCAGGCTCTAACAGGGGCATTAGACTTTCAATTACAGCATCAACCGGCTGACCCGCTTTAACCATCAAAATAATCTTACGCGGTTTGGCTAATGAATTAACGAATTCTTCAGTAGTCTTCGTACCCATTAGGCCTTCATCACCATGTTTATCAATCAGGTCAGTGGTTTTTTCATAGGTGCGATTATAAACCGCACATTTAAAACCTCGACTGGCAATATTCCTGGCCAAATTCGCACCCATAACTGCCAAACCTATTACACCGATATCAGCATTCATCAAAGTATGGTTAAATTCTAATCTTCTCCATCATCATCTTCATCATCCAAACTTTCATAGCCGTCCTCAGTATTAGAGCTCAGTTCATCGCCCATTAAAAGCCAAACACGTAAGACTTCTCCGGAGTGTTCATCCGTATCGAAATGAACCCGAGTTCCTTCCCTAAGGTCTTTAGAATCAACATCTTTCAATGCAGAAAAATTGAATTCATGTTTAGAATCTTCAGCATGAATCAGGCCACCGTTTGAATTTAGTTTTGATATTATTCCTTCCATGTAATGATCTTACAAGCAATCGAATAAAACTTCAAAAGTTTCCTCCGCCGCCTTCTCCCAACTAAATTTTTTCAATTGCTCTTCACCCTTATTTATCATTTGATTTACTAGCATACCATCTGAAACAAGTCTTTTCATCCCCACTGAAATCTCCGGCACTTTTTCCGGATCCACATAATAAGCTGCATCTCCTCCCACCTCAGGCATTGAAGTTGTTTTAGAAGTCAGCACTGGTTTTCGAAAAGCAAAACCTTCCAGAATTGGCAAACCGAAACCTTCATAAAAGGAGGGGAAGGTGACCAAGCGACAATGATGATAAAGAAAATCCTTCTCTTTTTCCGTAATGTAGCCCGGCCGGATTACACTTTCCTCCAACTTGAGTTCAGCAATTTTGGCATGAATCTTGTCGGCCCCCACACCATCTTTACCAGCCAACACCAACTTCCAATCCGGATATTCTTTGAGAAAACGGGCAAAAGCTTCCACCAAATTGACGCAATTCTTCTTTTTCTCAATTCTACCCACAAACAGTGCATACAGGTCCTTTCCGGTCAGACCTAATCGCTTAAACATTTCCTCCTTTTCTGTCTTTTTCCATTTCTTTAGCAACGGATTACGCTTTCCGCTAAGTTCTGGAGCACCGTGATAAATCACCTTAATTTTTTCCGGTTTGCAGCGATAGTATTTTATTAAGTCATCCTTAGTCGCTTCACTGGGGACAATAATTTTTGATGCAGTCCAGACCGCCCTTCTGGTGCTGATATTTAATAATAATCTTTCCTTAAATTTATATGTATCTTTAAGTTTAGGATCTTTGAAGGCCAAATCATGAATGGTTATCACTGTTTTACGTGGAGTAATCAGAGGCAATACATGAGAGGGGACAAATAGAAGATCTAACCTAGATCTCAAGATTTCTGCAGACAATCTAGCCAAAGTCCATAACCGACGCATCGGAATTACCCGCTTTTTAACATTAAATGGTAGTCTGGTTTTAAACTTTTGCGGCTGTCTCAGAAACAGTAGCACTTTGCTGTTATGCTCTCGTCCCAGTCTCGGAATCAAATTATTCAGCAAATGATAAGAATACCATTCAATTCCTGTGGGAGTTTTAATCTTATATCTTGAGGCATCAACCCCTATTTTAGTCATAGTTGATTTTTTGACGTGCTAAAACCAAAGCTTTCACTGTTTGGACACCTGCCATTTTAAGTGTTTTGGCCGCTTCTTCCAAGGTAGAAAGTGTAGTAGCAACATCATCAAAAAGCCAGACCTCTTTTGGAGGATTTTTGCCGGAATACTCAAACACGCCCTGCAGATTTACCTTTCTTTGCTGGTAATTCAGCGTCATTTGAGCCTTACGATCAATCACCCGCTTAAGCAGAGGCGTATACGAATCTAATAACACTTCCGTTTGATTGAAACCTCTTCTCCATAATTTCTTTTTACTGATTGGAATAGGACATAAGTTACCGGTCAGGCTAATATGATTAATCATCAAGAATTTTTGCATAATCAAGCGTATAGCTGCATTGGTAGTCAGAAATGATTCATATTTAAGCAGATGCAGTAGAACAATCAGTGGATGCTCCTTGTGATAATCTGTCATTACCAAAAGTCCATCAATTTTACCTTCCCCTTTACAATTCACACAACAATTCCCCAGTTCACTTTCCTTGTAACAGTAGGGACACTCTTGGATATGCTTTAATTTAAGACCAAAAATACAATCATTGCACATCCAGTTTGCTTCTTTTGCACAACTTACACATCTTAGTGGGAAAAATATGTCCAAAAATGCCTTATAAATCTTCAATTTTCGCTAGTACACAATAATTATATTTGCTACAATCCTGACAAACCTGCATTAAGTAAAGTTAAAAAATAAATAAACTATGCCCACTAAAAAATCTTCCAAACAGAAATCCCCCAAATGTAAGATCAGCACTACTGTCAGTTTAAGTAAGACCAAGCCTGCAAAGACAAGCCGTATCAATAAACTTAAGAAAGCAATTACCAAGAAGACATCTCCCAAATCGACTAAGACCAACAAAGCTTCCAAACCTAAATCAAGAATCAAGGAAGCCGAGACTCTTAAAATTTGGTTTATTCCTGCCCGAGTCTCTTTTTTCTTAATTGGGGCTTATTATCTAATTTTTGCTGTCATCACTTTTATTGGCATTGTTGCTAGTGTTAATCTGATTGAGCCATATTTCACATTGCCATTTCAGCAAGATATAGCTTCAGTATTTCTTTTAGAGATCGCTGCAGCATTCGCATTATTGTCAAGTTTACTTTTATTTCATGCTGTCCGAGAGCCAGAGAAGTACAAATGGTTCTATTTCTTCATGATCATCTTCTTTCTGCCGGGCAATTTCATTTCCAATCTACAGAAAATTCAAATGGATTTGCCGATAAATTTCCAAAACTATCTTTACTTTGATACAATTCTTGTATCGATCTTTTGGGCTATTAGCCTCTTAAGTCTTTATGCTTATCTCAAAACTCTTAAAAGAACTAACTAATAACTAATATGCAAGACCAAGGAAATCAGCCGAATCCACCGGCGCCTCAGGATCCAAATCCTCAGTCACAACCACCAACTCCGCCGCCGGCACAGCCTGCAGCCCCTGCGGAACCAACTCCACCGCCGGCTCAGCCTGCAGCTCCTGCAGCACCAACTCCGCCGCCGGCACAGCCTGCAGCTCCTGCAGCTGCCCCTCCACAGGAGGAAGAGGAAGACAAAACGCCGGCTAATTTTCAGCTTGGCACCATGTTGCCACCTGAACTTAAAGTTAACGTACCTGATCATCAGCTCAATTTTGATACTGAAAAGTTTTTGCGTCTGCTCGCCGGCTCAATTTCTCTTAGTAAGGACGAGAAAAAGCGCATCATTGAATCCATACCTAAACTAAGACAAGAGCAGATTGACGAATTAATTCGCATTTTTGAAGAGGAGAAATTCAAATTTTCACAACTTTCTATAAAGCATGTTCCACAACTTGAGAAGCTGGCCAAACAGCATTATCAGGATTGGATGGACTTGGAAATGGAACAAACTCAGTCAGTCAAAAAAGAAGAAGATCAAGATAAAGCTGATGAGATCAGAAAGTCATTGGGATTGTAATCAAAGATAATAACCACCTAAATATGTCAAAACTCAGCACCGTTTTTGCTATGTTGTCTATAACTGTTTTGCTAACAGCTTGTCAGAATTACACAAGTCCCGCCTCACAAAATTCTTCAAAAATGCAGACTGATCAATTCGAGATATCTGGTCAAAGCAAAGTCGAAGCTGGAATTACCATTCTTGAGTCTGAGACAAAGCAGCCAAGCCAACCTGTTCAGACAGACGGTCTTGTGATTGACCGGATACTACCACCCACTAATGAAACTTTAGATTACTCTATCATTTCTGAAGAAGAAATCATTCAAAGAAGTCAGGGTTCAAGTGAGGAGGAATAAGAACTATTGCTCCAATTTGGAAATTCTGATCTCCAGTTTTTCAACTTTACCTTGTAGCTCTAAATTTTGTTGATTCAGCTCATTGATTGCCTGCAGCAAAATAGGAATCATTTCCTGATAATTAACACTTTTCAGACCAGATGAATCAGTATCGACCAGTTCAGGCAAAACAGTTTCAACTTCTTGAGCGATCAAACCATAATGGAGCTTTTCACTTTGATCTTCAATCCAATTGAAAGTAATTGGACGAAGCTTAGCTAAAAGTTTCAGCACTGGTTCAATTGAAGCCAGATTGTGCTTGAGACTTGAATCAGAAGGGGTATACTGAGTTCCCTTGATGTTTATTTGGGAAGTATAGCTTCCGATAGTAACATCCCCTCCATCATAATTAAGGTATAAATGCGCAGCATTACCAGTGTCAGCCCTTCTGGCTTGAATCTCATTATTATCTAGGATCAGATGATCCTGATAAAGTGCACCGATTTGCAGCAAGCCCCTCCTCTCTTCAAAGCTATTAGTTTTACCGGCTGAGGCGGAATCTTCATTACTAATTCCTACAATTTTAATGGCCGGTTGCCCCCGTTCATCAGTGTCTCCATGAAAGCTGCCCCCTTGAATATTACCATTCTCAGAAACACTGAATGTACGAGCGTAAGATTTAGAGCCCTCCTTTGTATTTTTATTAATGGTCAAGGCTTGGGGTTCGGTAAAACTATCATCTCCATCAAGCATAACAATATCCAGTCCAGAACTTTTATTTACTGTCGTGATAGAAGTGTATCCTCCAATTTCAACTTCGCTACTATCATGAGACATATAGATATATGCCTGGTCATCAAAGTTAAAATCATTTTTAAACATTTCTACAAATGAAGTATCTGCATTGGTAATAAACATGCCAACGCTTGATGACAGCATAAAAGGCAACTCTAAAAATTTGGATCCGTTTAGACTCATGTAACTATCGCTTGTTAAACCATTATTTATATCGAAACTTAGATTCCCATCCAGTGACAGAGTTTCATCACTTGGAAGTCCAAAATCAGTCGGATTTAAGGCAATACTATCTTCAGATTTTATTCCACCCGATACATGCAATTTTGCCTCAGGCTCATTCGTCCCGATTCCTACTTTGCTCCCATCATCAGCTAAATAAGTATTTCCCCTCAAATAATTCCCATGAGGAGATGATCCTTGATAATTAAAATGAGTAGCTTTAGCCGAAATTGTGTCAGCATTATGAACACGAAATTCCCCATTATTATAGACTGTCACGCTCGGTTCACCGTCTGTATTATAAAATCGCACTGACCCGCTGCCAAAAATACGCAAGGCTATTTGAGCGATATTATCAATTCCTTTATTCACAAACAGAAAACCTCCATCCGGATCATTCCCGTTCGCGTCAGTCTTTTCAAACACCAAGAAATCAAGATACCAAGCAATAGAGTCATCAACTGCAGAATTGAATTTATTAGCAGTAGAACTATTAGGACTTGAATACAAATACACCTGAGCACCTTCCCCGGTCCGATCACTACCATCCGGACTTTCATTGAATCCTATCCCGAATTCAGTATTGGGGAGTTCCACACTATTAAATTTAGCATTCGGCCGATTGTCATCGGGAGGAGTCGCAGTAGGGCCTGTCTGCGCCAACGCCGAATAGCCGATTGATACAATTAGCACTGCAATTAGGAGGGAATGGAGGAGCTTTATTTTCATTTTATATTTGTTAATCTTTTAATAGATTATATCTAAAAATTCCTATTAGTCAAAATTTCGGGGAGTTTCAATTATTGAATAAAAGTTTGAAATAAACACCTATCTAGCATAGAATCAAAATAACCGGCTTTACAGTAGCCACAGGTCTCTAGAATGGGCTTGGTATAAACGGTATCAGTGTTGTCAGAAGGGGCATTAGTAACCGTTTTGGCATTCTTTTTTTTGTTATTGCAGTACAACAGCATCGGTGGTCCAGTAACAAACACCGCTACATTGTAAGGTTCCACCCTGACCGGTTCATCAATTGAACCACTGAATCAGTGATACCCTGGTTGTAAGCCCGCTGAGCCACATAGACATTCAGACGGTTGTATTCGCCGTAAGCAACATAGGCAGTTGCCAAAACGAGCCAGATAATAAGCACAATGTGTCAGGCAGAATGTTTATTAAAGAAATGACGCATGATAAATCTAAATTAAGTGTTAATTGATAACATCAATTTAAAAGAAAAAACAACTATTCAGCAACCGGAGCTTCTTCGATATCCTCCGGCGCAGGAACAACAAGCTCCTCAGTTTCTACAGGTATTACCTCCTCCTCTGGCAATGGTGGTTCAAAAATACCAAAGAACATCTCACACTCGGTCTTTACACGCTCATCCTGCAAAGTGGCGCACTTGCTGGAATCGCCACCACGGAAGATGGTTTCCAGTTCGTAACGAGCCACTCGTTCATTGACACCTTTTTCACAGTATTCACGATAACCGGGTGTCGTCAACTGACTGCATTTGGTCTTATCGAAAGTAGGAACGGGCTCAATTTCAGGTTCAACACCTTCCACAGGCTCAGGATACTTGGGCTGAAGCGCGTCACGGTATAGCGCCATTTCGGCATCGGAAATTGGCCCCTTGACCCCGGCATCCTTGATTTGCCGTTCACATCGTTCCATGAAAGTAGTCGGTAATTTGGCGCAGGTTTTCAGGTCAAAATAACGAACCGCTTCAGAATAAATTTGCTGTGCGACCATGTCCATCACCTGAAATTTACAATCCGTGCGAGCCTGCTCATCTTTTAACATTCCGCAATCGATTTCCTTATCAAAACGAGCGGCAAAAGGATCTTCAATATCAGGTTCAACAGCCTCGGGTTGCACACCGGCGTCTTCGGCCTGTTCAGCCACCTTTTCTATACCAGGCTTCTGGGCGGATGGTTTTTCATCCATGGAAAAATTACTGCAAGCGGTCAACAGCACTAGGCTCAAGGTAAAAAGAGTGCTGATTTGAATAGTTTTTTTCATAATTACTTGGTTATTTTCGAATTGAGTTAATAAATTAAAGTATTATTTGCAAAGTGCTGTTTCCGGAAAGTTCTGGCAAAGTACCTGCTTCATAGCCGCGTTATCGGCCTTGAGGCTGGCGATCTCGGCATCCTTTTCAGCTTTGAGTTCCTGAATTGCGTTAACCATGGCTACATTAATGGAATGCATATCAAAATTAAGATAACCATCCGTGTCCTGAGATATTGCTTCAGGGAAAGCAGGCTGAACTTCCTGAGCAATGAACCCGATATATTCTTTATCTGAGGGGAGTTTTTTTAGGTTGTCTGCCTTATAATTAAATTTAACGGGATTCAACTTCATAATCGCATCCAAACCTTTTACATAATCGCCATGAATGTCTTTTAATCGGATATCCGATGAATTCGTCCATGTTCCACCCCCTGGTTTACCAGCGTAACCAGAGTTAACTAACCATAATCCATTATTTCCCACTATTGTAAACATTCCTTCGTCTGTAACGTAAAAACGAGCACTATTGTTATTGTTAGGTGCAAAAACCAAGTCTCCATTATTCGTATATATTCTACTATTGTTTACATACAAGTTTGAACTGGTCGACAAATTGCCACTAAAGCTACCTACTCCCTTTGCTAATATCCCGTAACCCCCATAAGCAACAAGAACCTCGGAGGTGCTGCCAACACTATCCTTGAAGTAGCCACCTGCCAAACTACCTGCTGAATATATTCCGTAACCGTACCCACCACCAGATGCATAGCCATTTGCATATACTCCCACAGCGTCATAACCATTTGAATTTGCAGCCCCAGCATGTATTCCAACAGAATCATTATTTTGTGTACTGGAACTAGCAGTTATCGCATTCCCAATGCCATTTGCAGGACAAGAGCCCCAGTAGTCACAAAAAGGCGAAGTAACACCATAAGTGTTCATGTAAATAAGGGACGTACTACCGTTAACATATGCTGAGCCCTCAACATGAAGATCATATGAAGGCGAACTCGTCCCAATCCCCACATTACCATTCTTTAGGACGGTCATGGCATTGGAACGTGTCGTAGAAGTTCCATTTCCAATAACAAACAAGGGCTCATCATCTTCCCAGCTATCAGTAGTGCCACTGATTACATTATACCTGCCTAGTACGGTAGATGCATAGGATTGTGCTGTAGTACTGTCACCCATCGCAGTTGACTTCTCACCACTGGCTTTAGTACTGTCACCCATCGCAGTTGAATAATCCCCACTGGCTAAAGAATCATAATTCATCGCAGTTGAATAAGCACCACTGGCTGTAGTAGCAGTACCCATCGCAGTTGAAGTATTACCACTGGCTGTAGTCTCATCGCCCATCGCAATTGCATAATCTCCCGTTGCGCTATTTTTCTTTGAACCAATCGTAGCCGCCCCACTGGAAGTCACTTCTACATCCAGGGCTACATCAGGCTCAGTCGTCCCGATTCCGACATTACCATTCTTTAGGACGGTCATGGCATTGGAAGGTGTCATAGAATCGCCATTTCCAATAACAAACAAGGGCTCATCATCTTCCCAGCTATCAGTAGTGCCACTGATTATATTATACCTGCCTAGTACGGTAGATGCATAGGGTTGTGCTTTAGTATAGAAACCCATCGCAGTTGAATTATTACCACTGGCTGTAGTATAGAAACCCATCGCAGTTGAATTATAACCACTGGCTGTAGTTTCAAAACCCATCGCAATTGACTTCTCACCACTGGCTGTAGTACTACTACCCATCGCAGTTGAATTCTTACCACTGGCTGTAGTACTAGCACCCATCGCAGTTGAATAAGAACTACTGGCTGTAGTACTAGCACCCATCGCAGTTGAATGATAACCACTGGCTGTAGTACTAGCACCCATCGCAGTTGAATAAGAACTACTGGCTGTAGTACTAGCACCCATCGCAGTTGAGCCATAAGCACTGGCTGTAGTGTTTATACCCATCGCAGTTGAATAAACCCCACTGGCTTTAGTAGCCCAACCCATCGCAGTTGAATAATTACCACTGGCTGTAGTAGATCTACCCATCGCGGTTGATCTAGCACCACTAGCTTTAGTATCACTACCCATCGCAATAGCATAATCTCCCGTTGCGCTATTTGTACTTGAACCAATCGTAGCCGCCCCACCGGAAGTCACTTCTACATCTAGGGCTGCACCAACTGGTTGAGCGCCATCTTGATTCTGAATTAATAATGCGTGAGAAACTTCAGCAGGTTGATAGCAGGTTTGATTAATAAAAGTAGGACCTAGCGATTCAATAACAACATCACCGCCCGCGGCTTTACATTCTTCAAATGCGTCGCAGTTACCAGTGAATGTGGTAACTTCTCCATCTGTAAGCATATTACAACTTGGTGCATTTACAATTCTTCCGAATACATTAATATCTGTGCCTACTTCCACACTATTGAATTTAGCATTCGGCCGATTGGCATCGGGTGGGACACCTGTAGGTACAGCATAAGCAATAAGAGAACTTAGCATCAGCATGCTAAGAGTCAATACTGTGCCGATCAATAGTATAAGTTTTTTGTTTTTCATTTTTGTTTTGTATATGTAAATAAATCTTATTATTATAAACTCTTTTCCGATTCTAGACAATAAAGTTTAAAAAAATACTTTAAACTGCTATAATAAAAAAAACTAAAAAAAATCACTATGAAAAAGCTGTTAATATTATTAGTCATTACATCCAATTTATTTCTTGCATCATGTCAGACTTCAGCTCCTCAGCTAGCACCTATAGAAGACAGTCCTGAATTAGTAAAAATCGACTCTTCTGAAATGTCTGAGAATAGTGCAACTGATATTCCCGAAGTTTCAAATGATGAAAACATTGAAGAGATTCAAGTTGAAGAAGTGATTTCTCAAGTAGAGAGCACACCTGTTGTTGAGGAAACTCCTCAATTTAGAATTCTTAATCAAGAGGGCGAAGTTGCTTCAGAAGAAGAAGCTCAAAAAACAAAAGAGGCAATTTTACAAATGGACACTAGTGTATGTGACAATCTTGAAGGTCGGGATTTTGAAAGATGCGTTGAAGCAATTGAAAGAGCACAGGCCAACTTGCAGTAAGTTTAATCCCAGATCCGACTTATCCTCTTAAAAATATCCGACTGTTTCTCGTCGGTCCAATCCACTTCGACTTCGATTTCAGCTGAGTCAGTGAAGCCTTGTTGATCCTGGACCTGCACCCGCACACGCTTTTTGCCTGCAGTTTGGTAATTGTAGCTGATTAGTGCTGACCCGGACCATTGAGTATTCCAGACCAAGTCTGTTTCGCCTTGATAATCAAAATCCCAGCGATATTTTAGTCGCTCGGTGAAGTCATCCGAAGATTCTCCCGCTGTGAAGTAAAAGAGTGTACCCTTCTGCCGATTAACCTGCACACGTGCCTTTGGTGGAGCATCTTCTAGAACTTCGATCAAGATTTTAGCCCTCGCCGTATTGCCTTCCGGGTCAGATGCTTCCATCTTGACAGTCTGAGTACCAATCTCGCTAAACATATGATTCCAACGAGTCTTATCATCGTATGGTGTGTCATAATGCCCGTCTCCATCCCAATCAAAGCGATACAAAAGCATATTTGACGGATATTGATTGTCGGTACTTAGCGAAGTGTTAAATGCTAGCACACTGTTGACCGGAGCCTTAACTTTATCAACTGTAAAAATAGGAGTTGGAGCAGTACTATTGACGATTTTGATGGTTTTGGTCGAAGTTGTAGTATTGCCGGCCTGATCCAACACCTGCAAAGTCACATCATAATATCCGGCTTTAGGAAACTGAAAAGTGATCATTTTGTTCCCTGAGTAATAAGATTCATATTTTCCATCAGAGTTAAAGTCCCAGCGCACTTGCAAGTTTTGCAGTGGTGTATGGTCTGACTTTGGTTGAGCATTGAAAATAAAAGTATTAAGCGGAGTTCCGGACAAATTGTCGCCGGTTGTGAACCCCTGTTTCTTAACAGTAAAGTCAGCAATAGGGGAGGTAAGACGAGGCTGTTCGGGCAATTGCGGAGTTTCCAGACTTTCGAATGGGTCATAAAGCGGTGGTCTATAATAAGTGATTAGGGGAAAATTGGGAGTAGGATTATAGGCCGGATCAGGGGTAAATCGCTCGTTTGTTGATGGCATGTGAGTTCCGCCAAATCCGGGATTACGTACTGGTCCTGTCCCTCCCCGAAGGTCTATTCCTGCTCTTTCAAAATTCCCCGGAATTTTCGAATAGCCGTCACCAACAGCATTGTCAGCAACAAATCCTGTATAGCCGACACCGGTTTGAGGCTGAAATACTTCCGCACCCTGACCGGTTGATCGAACCCTGGGGACATTAAAAAGCGACTCCATATTTTGTGCATTGGCAATAGGAGTAATCAGCATTATCGTCAATATTGTGAGTACTATGCGCTTCATAAGGATACTTATAAGAGCAGACCATACCATGAAAAAGTAAAAAAGTCAAGAATTAAGTAGCCTATCACTGCGCCACTGATAGGTGAAAAAAAGTCCATTCATCACGCATATTCAAAATTGCTACCAATTAATCATTTAGCGTACAAACAGGAGGAAAGTATTATGGAGAAAGTAAGAAGAAGACTAAAGTCACTATCAGTTTAACTTTTTCTACGAATCTCAATACTGATATTATCCGGCACTGAAGGCAAAGTAGGGGACCAAGCCGGCCAACTGATAATTTCTACTTTTTCAATTTCCGGCAATTGCTGAATAAATGTCCGCGCTTCATCCACGTCCTTACCTACAATATGCTCTTTAATTTTCTTGATCAAACGCTGGCCATTCTCTTTCTTTGGACTGATCTCAAATTCTTCGATTCCTTGAATTGTTGGTGTGATGGTCACTTTCCCTACTGAATCATCAAAATTTACAACATCGAAAGTAACTGAATCTTCATCAATATATGAAAGTGTCTTTTCCGGATTTTTCTTCAATTTTAGCTCTGTGTTCAAGATACTGAGCAGCTCCTCTTTGTCATAGGCAACACCGCTGGCCACAATTCGCCCTTGCACTTCAAAAGAATCCAATCTCTGCCCCTCAATACTTTGGGGAATTGTAATGTCCGGCTCACTGGTATAGATCAACTCGGATTCATCCAGAATGTCCAGATTTGTACCTTGTTCCTTATTTTTCTTTTCCAGCATCACTTCCAGTTCCGGCACAGCTGCTGCTCGCAATTCGTCACCCATTTTAGCTCTGGCAGCTTCAATATCCTGCTCAGAAATGAAGTTTTGGACTAAAGTTTCACCACCGGTGAATTCGCCCGCGCTAACCGCAAACAGTTTCTTTTGATTTTCTGCGGAAAGTCCCGGTAAGAAAAATTGTGTTTCTTCAGTCAAATTACCGCGGGCTCCTATCGGCTGATCAAAAGCATCTATAGGATCTGCTTTAACCTCTACTTGCAAAATGCCTGGGTTTTCCTCCGAACCTGCCGGAACCAAGACTTGTCTGTCCAAACGATAGACTAAGCCGTCAGAAGTTTGGAAACGTGTCCGCGGCACCAGAGGCCAGTCATTTGAGCTGGTATTTTTGATTATAATCAAACCTGTTGCATCAGTCCCTTCAAACTCTTTACCCGTAGCTTGATAATTAAAAACTCGCTCGATTTCTGTGCTAACACGATAACTGGGTATAGTTTTCGGAGGGCGAGTATCCAGCTCCGCTCTATTGCGCTCATAATCAGCCAAAACAACATTAGTTGAAACCTTTAAACTATTTGCTTTAGGAGTTAAAACCAAGGTTGCACCAGGCAAAGCTATATAAGAAATAACCAAGAAGATCACAGCACTAATTATTAACAATGAAAATAGGGCTTTCTTATTTGGTGCTGTCAGCACAAACGAAGGCCCATTACCTTTTTCTTTCGGAGATTTATTCTTGTCTGCAGCTTTAACCAGATTCATATTGCGTGGCAAAATGGTAAAACCACGATTCCCACGCTTAATTAAATCGGAAATTGAAAATTTCTTTTCATTGCGACGTGACGGGGCTTCCTCATCAACACTATTAATCGAAGCCTTAAGCGGAGAAATGTCTTCACCTGAGGTCGATTTAGAAGCTACCAATGAAGGATGTTCTTCTCCTTCAAGTTTGTTATAACACTCAATATTTAGGCGCGAAGCTAAATTAATACCATTTTGATCATTAGTGATTATGTAGATATTTTTCTCTAAATCGTCAGCCTTGCGCTTAAGAATCTTTAAATTAATTGCAGATTGAAAAATTACCGCACGATGAGGGATAACTAAGTAAATATTCTTATGTTTGCATTTCTGAATCTTCTCAAAAATATTAGTAATTTCGTCGTCAATCTCAATAAACAGAACTTTCTTAGTAGTCCGAGGTTTAGCCGGTTTTGCGGTTTTTTTAGAAGGACTAATTTTTTTACGTTTGATTTCAGCCATTAAATTTGCATTAAGCGAACAACTTTTTTGAGCAATTTCGCCAAAATTTGCTCCTCACCGACATACTCAAGTCCAATATTAGCCAAAGCCATAGGAGTGACATCCATTGATGTTTTCAAGCTTTTAGTTTCATCTATCATGTTAGTAATCATTTTAGGCTCCAGAAAGCTAATATGAGGCTTCTTGGGAAAAGGAAGATTTTGAATCCACTCCCTCTCCGATAAAACTTCCTTAATTTCAGGTAACAGAGCACCACCTCCGCAGATCAGCACTCGGGTAGGAAGGGCATCTATATTTTTTAATTCCGATAATGATAAAGCCACCCCAGAAACCCAGACATCACAATCATTTTTCATAGCCTCACGCACAATACGATGTGATTGCTTTTCCAACTTATCATCTGAATAGGCCAGTTTTATCTTTTCAGCGTCATCAAAGCTGATGGAAAGGGAATGGGCAAGTCGCTTGGTAAAAATTCTGCCTCCCAAATTAAACATTTTAGTTCCAATCACACTTCCACTATTCACAACAGCAATATCCGAAGTCCCTCCACCAATATCAATAAACACTGAGCTGAAATTTCCTCCGTCCTCATGGCTCAGACAGCGGGCGACTGCATATGGTTCAGCGGTAATTGCCATCAAATCCATATCAAGTTCCGCAGCAATAGTTTGCAGAGAGCCATAGTGCACTAGGGGGGCAAAAGCATTAAAAATTGAAACTGTTACGTCTTTGCCTTGAAAACCAAGCGGATTAGTTACTTTGTATCCATCTATTCTCACGTCAACTATTGCAGCATTAACCAGTTTAATATCAATTTCATTATATCCGGTGTCATAAGCCATTTCGCTACGCACCTCGTCAAAAGCTTTCCACTGAACCTTATGAACAATGTTTTTAAGCTCCGCTAAATCAATTTTGGTGTCCGGTTCACGACGAGTATAAGAAATTGTAGTTGTAGCCCCTTTTACCAATTCACCGGCAATTCCCATAATCAGTTGCTCAGTGGAAAACCCCGCCATTTTTTCCGCCACCCGAATAGCTTCCTGACAATTGTTAATTACCGCAGCAATATCAGTCACCGCTCCACTGCTCATGTCTCCCAGCTTTTGCTGCTTGCGACCAACACCATGGATGCGTCCTTTATCTCCTTCAGAAGTACAAACCAAAGCTTTGACCATCTCCGTACCGATATCCAAAGCTAAATAAGGCTTGCCAGTTGTTCTTTTGACCGTTTTTTTGAAAATGGCCATATCTATAAATTGGCTAGTAGTAGAGCCATTCTATGATGGAGCCATCCAACCGTCAAGATTAGTATCCCCGTCTAAAGCGGCGATATTTCTCAATAGCCCAATTTAGCCAGTATTTAACACGTAAAGGCAGGTCCTGACAATGAATAATCTGTCTTGCTTCACCACCAAAACCTTTTTTAAAAAAACTTAAACCTGACCAGGGATGTTTAGGCGCATCTTCCACAATTCCGTAAAAATCATAAACCTGGCATCCCCGACTGCGAGCTTCCAATATAGCCTCCCATTGAAGCAAATAAGATGCAGGAATGCGCTGAAACTCACTTAAGGAAGCCCCATGATGATAATAGGCTTTCTTTTCATAGAACATAATAGCCGCTCCGGCAATTGGTTTGCCCTCATAGTAACCTAAATATACCTTGAACTGATCCAGCGGCCCAAAGTGTTTCAACTGAGCATCAAGAAATTTTTTGCTCCAAGGAACAAATTTTTGTCGGCGCGCTGTGTTCAGGTGCATATCATAGAACAAATCCAAAAGCTCTTGTGAAGCTCCTGACTTAACAGTCACTCCATCTTTAGTGGCTTTATTAATCCCATATCGATTATTTTTGCGCATACCCTTTAGCAAAGCTTTCTCATCACGAGTGATGTCCAGACTCCAGTCCAATTCCGGATGCATCATGTGAACAGGTGCATCACGAAATCCAAAGCTTTCAAATAATGCACGGTTTTCTGAATTTTCATCCATTAAGGGGCTAAAGCGCAAAAAATCAACCTTCAGCTTACGCCCCAGCTTTTTCAGATAGGGGATCAGAACCTCAAGTTGCTCCCTGGAATGAACTCCATAAGGGCAAAAAAGATAGGTGCCGCGCTTGGCCTTAAATAAAATCAACAACAAGGCTCCAACGATGTTTTCCTCCTCGAAAACTCCCAGATAAATTGGCTTATGCCCTACATCCAGCTGCATCAAACCATATTCATAGGCCTGCAAAAAAGATCTATCCTTTTGGGGAATTTGATTCAATCCCTGATCAAATTCAATTTTTGATTTTAATTCCTTAATATTGAGCATATTTCTTGATTAGTTTTATCACCTTTTCCACCTGTTTATTGGTTAAACTGAAATAGGTGGGCAAATTAATTATCCGTTCACAAATTTTTTCCGCCACCGGACAACTCCCTTTTTGATAGTCAGTTTTAGACATATCAACATCAGGTGGTGCAATTGGGGTTTTATACCAATCACCCAAAATCAATCCCTTTTTTTTGATGTCAGCCAAAACTCTATCTCGATCAATAATCTGCAGGGGAAAGCGCAAGAAAATTGCTCCATCTACAGGCATCTTTAAGTCAAATGCAGTAATGTAATGAGCGGCGATCATTCGTCTTTTGTGATTCATAGCATCCAATTGACGCATTTGCTTTAGAGCCAATACTGCCTGCGCATTAGAAAGTAAATGGCGAAAACCGGGTGGCATTTTACCCCTTTTCTCTTCCGGTGTGACTTCCAGATTGATCAGTCCTAGTTTTTGCATCAAGACCAGAATAAATTTTCCCAGCTGTATGCGATAAAACCATTTTGCTTTCATAGTGGTACTCGGATGCAATAAAGTTTGAAAGATATAGAACCATCTAGGCGGTTTCAATTCAGACAATTTTTCATTCAGAGCTTGTCGATATTTACTGTTGTTGCAAACCACCATTCCGCCATTGACGCAGGAAATCACTTTGGATCTGCCAAAACTAAAAATACTTAAGTCACCGAAACTACCCACTTTTCGACCTTCCACCTCAGCCCCCAAACTATGCGCACAATCTTCAATCAGAACTATTCCCTTCTCATCACATAACTTCTTCAATGCTTGAATTTTCGCGGGTATGCCAAAGGTATGCTGGACGATTAAAACCTTCGTACGCTTGCTTAAAACATTGCTTACAGTTTGGACATTTAAATTATAGGTTTGATCAATATCAGCAAAGACAGGCTTCAAGCCATTCCATTTGATAGCATTGATAACTACCATGCAGGTGAAACTTTGTACTATCACTTCATCTCCACTTTTTAATTTTAGGCATCCCAAAGATTCAAAAAGCGCCTGACGACCTGATCCTACCGCTTTACAATGCCCTGCAAATTGATGCTCCAATTGATCCGTATAGCGGCCTCTTTTCCAGGCCAACCATTTCCAGGGAAATATTATCCAGGACAGGGATGCCAAGACAATTTCCCAGCTTAAATTTGGAGCTAAGGCAATATGTATTAATTTTGAGCGCATAATGTTTTCATAACTTTTTCTGCCCCCCGACTCTCGAATAAAACAATCACTTTCTGATGTTGACTGATTTTTTTCTTTAATAAAGCCAGAATGCTATCTTGATCATCACTAATGAATGCATAGCTGCTCTTACCCATCTTTTGCAGCCCTGATTTCAACTGTCTTTCAAAATCTTCAGAAGTGAAAACGGCAAAATCACAGACTTTGGCAATTCGACGAGCCACTCTCTGATGCTCATCATCAGAATTGTCACCTAATTCAAGCATTCCCGGAAATACAATGATTTTATAGTATTCTTCAAAGATCGATAGATAATCCAACGCGGCAATCACTCCGTCCGGATTAGCATTATAACCGTCATCTACAATCTGCAGCTCATCAGAAACTTTTTGAAGTTGCATCACTTTTGCCGGCTGTTCAATTTTTTTCACCGCTTCAGCAATTTCTTCATAGCTCATCCCCAGCTTACGTGCTGCGATAATAGCCGCCAGTAAATTAGGGATATTTTGTTTCCCATTCAATTGAGCCTCAAATTGAGCCTTTCCAAATTCAAATAATATTCGTTCCGCCTCCACTTCAATATTTCTGGCATTTAATTTACCTTTATCTTTCAATGAATAGGTGACAACTCGGCTAATCCCGTCACTTTTCGCCTTTTTAGCTAAAGCCATTGACCCCTCCGTATCGGCGTTAAAAATGCCCAGGCCATTTTCCGGCAAGGCCTCAATTAGTTCATATTTAGCCTCTTTAATTTTTTCCAGCGATCCAAAAAGTGACAAATGACTGTCCTTAACTGCGGTAATGACACCGATATCAGGATTGACGATATCACAAATCTTAGCAATTTCCCCCTTTTTATACGCTCCCATTTCACAAACCATCACTTCATGTTGAGGTGTTAGATTTCGTAAGACAACTCTTGCCACACCCACATCGACATTGACATTTCCGGGCGTCTTTAAGACTTTAAATTTTTGTTCCAAAATAGTCGACAGGAACTCTTTGCAGCTACTTTTGCCGTATGATCCGGTAATCCCTACAACTTTAAGTTGCGGATTATGAATAATTTTATGTTTCGCTCTCTTGATCACTAATTGCTTCATATATGTAGTAACAGGATAAAAGCACATTACAATTAGCGACAATATTACGGGTAGCAGCATCAAAATCACGAAACTCAAGGTAGGTCTGAATTCAACTAGATAAATTAATCCGCCCATAACCCCTATATTTACTCCCATTAGCATCATTGCTTTGACTGTTGCATCGGGCCTGTATATTTTTCTTTGATAACCTCTGATAATTACATCAATAGGATCAATCAAAAAGCCTAATAGTATTATTATTTCAGTAATTAACGCTTGTTTGGTTACCACAAAATAAAGCACGGCCACGCCAAAAATCGCCATTTTACCCCACCACTGAAAAGCCAATAGTCTTCTTGCTCCCGAATTCATCTTCAGCATATCGATAAACCTGTCCAGGCGATATTCTTTCAATTGCCATAAATAGGTATAATAGATTGTCCCGTTAATAACACCCAGGGCAAGTAATACCAAGAAGTATTGTTCTAAAATTTCAAGCATTTGAGAATTTGTTAATCCAATTAGCAACTTGTTTGGGCTGATCTCGATGAATACGATGACCTACCCCTTGCAAAATCTCCAATTTACTATTACCTATGTGTTTTGCCAAATAATGAGCATCTTCAAGCGGAACATAGCGATCTTCACTGCCCCAGATAATCAAAGTAGGGGCTGAAATTTGCTCAATCAAAGGTTTCAAATCTTCGGCAATCACCATAGAAAAGCTCTCTTTCATCACACCGGAGGCTTCCAGATAATCATAGCTTCCCATCAGCCGGTACAGCACTTTCTGCAAAAGTCGACTTCCCGGCAATTTCTTCAAAAACCCTCCCGCTTTAGCCAAAACTTTACCAATTCGCATCTTCAAACTGGGAGTATGTTTGATTCCCGCAGCTGCTATTAAAACCACTTTTCGGGGTGCATTTTGTGAAAACAAACTGAAATAGCGAATAGCAATGCGGCCTCCAAACGAGTGCACCACCATATCAAATTTATTTCCGCATTTTAATTTTTCACACACCTGAACAATAAACTTGTTCAAAAGACGGGTGTAAGCAGTTACATCATATGGTCTATCAGGCTGATCGCTTTCACCGAAGCCCGGAAGATCGGGAGCGATCAATAGGCCATCATTCATTTCTCCCCACAACTCCTGCCAAGAATCTTTACTGCCACCCCAGCCATGCAAAAACAGCACGGGTCGTCCTTTACCCCGCCAATTATAAACTACCTTAATTCCATCAATAGTCAGACTGTCTTTTTGCATCGGATGCATTTTAGGGACACTATAAGAATATTGCAAAAAGATTTATTTTTGCTAGAGTAAAAAAAAGGAATTAACCACTTGAAAATATGTTTCAACAAGAGACCACAATCTCGCAAAAAAAGGATTTTGCCATGAGTTTTCTTTCTAAAGTATACTTTGCCTTTGGATTGGCGATCTTTCTTTCTGCAACAGGTGCTTATGTCGGTTTAAATTACTTAGCCTCTTATTTGTTGGCATCACCGTTTGTAATTTACGGGCTATTTTTCGTTGAATTGATTTTTATTATTTCTAGTCGTGCCTGGAGCCAGAAAGCGCCAATTAACTATGTTCTGTTTGGTATTTTCGCATTTATTACTGGCTTAACTATTGTTCCCTTATTGGCATATGTAATGACAGTTGCCGGAGGAGTTGATTTGGTGATTAAGGCCTTAGCAGCGACAGCTTTGATGTTTGGCGCTTGTGCCATTTTTGGGGCCACCACATCTTTCAATTTGCAAGGACTGAGGGGATTTCTGATGATGGGATTAATCGGAATGATTGTAGTCTCAATCATTGGCATTTTTATTCCCTGGGGAAATGCCTTTGAGATGATTTTTGCCGGCATAGGTGTGCTTTTGTTCAGCGGCTACACTATGTATGATGTCCAAAGGCTCAAATCTTATGGAGAAAACCAATATATCGATGCTGCCTTGCAATTATATTTGGATATCTTCAATTTATTCATCTTTATTTTAAGGCTTATCTTGGCTTTAAACAGAAACTAGAAACCAAATGTCTATCATACAGATTGGCGATTTATGGCGTTCTGGAAAGGGTACGTCTAAAAAGCTACAAATTGAGCAGGAATATGATTTCTCCCCAGAAGCCCATCTTATTAAACCGGTTAAGGTTGATTTACAATTGATTAGATTAGCAGATTCCATAGCTGTTTTGATCAAAAAACTCACTACTGCAGTGGAGCTTGAATGCGACAAATGTACAATCAAATACCCCTTTAAAATCACAGTCGAAGGTGCTGAACGGGAATTTCTTTATCAGCCTCCCGAGGATACGGTTGATCCAACTGAACAATTCATGATTAATACCAAGGATTCAACGGTTGATATTACCGATATGCTTAGACAAGAAATTATCTTGCAATTTCCTTTGAATGCAGTATGCTCTAGTGGCTGTCGAGGGCTTTGTACAGGCTGTGGAATCAATTTGAACAAAACTGATCAACACCTTTCCAATTGCAATTTGGAAGAAAAAGTTGAAAATGCCACTGAAAATGATACGTACAAACCTTTTGCAAATTTAAAAGATCTATTAAGATAATTACAGTATGGCTAAGCATCCAGTACCCAAACAGAAAACCTCACGAACCAAGTCTAAAAAGCGGCATTCCGCTTTTATGATCAAGACTCGAGAAAAGTTGATGGGTAAGGTTACCAAGATGAAAAATCTGGAACTGAAAGGAAATCTTAAACTCAGAGAAAGACCAAAGAAAAAATTGGTCAAAACGGTTAAAGCAGACTGATCATTAACTACAATAAAATGGCAAGTTATAGGCATTTAGCAAGAATCGCTGTAATGCAAACTCTCTTCAGTTATGAATTTCGTGAGGGCAGCGTAGAACCGGATTTGAAATCCAATTGCCAGGAATTTGCCGACAAGTTAACTGATCTCTCTTTCGCAGAGTCTCTTCTGGATGGTGTAATTGAAAAGCGAACTGAAATTCGTAAAATCATTACCAAAGAAGCACCTGAATGGCCTGTCGAAAAGATTGCTCCGGTTGATCGAGTGATTTTAGAGATGGGAATTTATGAAATAGTCTACAGAGATGATATCCCTGATGTAGTAGCTATCAATGAAGCGATTGAAGTTGCCAAGGTATTTGGAGATATCAATAGCGGTAAGTTTATTAATGGAGTTTTAAGCACTGTCATGAATAAAAACAATCGTACAGAGCCTAAAAAGGTCGGCAAAAAAGCTGCTCAGAAAGTTGTAACCAAGAAAAAAGCAGTCTCAAAAAAGTCGAACACAAAAGCTTCCGCCAAAAAAACTACGGCCAAAAAAGCCGCCAAAAAGCCTACGGCCAAAAAAGCAACTCCCAAAAAAACTACGGCCAAAAAGCCTCCGGTGAAGAAGAAGGCCGGCGCTAAAAAGTCCACTAAGAAATCCAAGTAATGCTAAAGCAGCGTTATCAGCAACTACAAAAAGCCATTAGTATTGAATTTAAGAATTTGGAGCTTCTTGATACTGCTTTTGTTCATAAATCTTATCTCAATGAGCATCAGAACAAGCGTCCTGAGCACAATGAGAGATTGGAATTCCTGGGAGATGCCGTCCTGGAACTAAGTATTACAGAATTCTTGTTCAAAAAATTTCCCCAACAAAATGAGGGGGCTCTGACAGCTTGGAGAGCAGCTTTGGTTCAAGGGAAGCACTTAGCTGAAATATCCAAGGAACTTGATTTGGGGCTTTATTTATATCTCAGTAAAGGTGAAGAAAGGTCAGGTGGAAGGACCAAAAATTATATTTTAGCCAATGTTTTGGAAGCCTTGATTGGTGCTATTTTTTTAGATAGGGGATATTTAAAAGCAAAGGCCTTCATTAGTAAATTTATCTGGGTCAGACTCAGCGATATTCTGGATCAGGGTGCCCATATCGATCCCAAATCCCGCTTTCAGGAAATTGCTCAGGAATTATTAGGTATAACACCAGAATATTCCATGGTTAGTGAAGAGGGGCCTGATCATCAAAAAGTTTTCACCATGGCTGCATATATCGAAAAGCAAAAAATTGCTGAAGGTAAAGGTAGTAGCAAACAAAAAGCAGAATTGGACGCCGCAAAGAACGCTCTTAAAGTTAAAAAATGGGAAAATATCCAATTACCAAGTGAGCAGGTCTAATTATCCGTTACTTCAATTGCTATCTCATCATTGCTGGAATATCTGTCATATAAATACCAGCCACTGAAAGCCAAAGCTACAATAATCAGCAGTACTAAAACTCTGATTCCAAAGCGACGCTGAGTTTTTCCTAATGATTCACGTGGCATATGCATAGGTTACATGGGAAAATTTTAGCACAGAAGATATTCAAGCTAAAGTGCTATTTTAGCCAATTTCTCAAAAGCATTTGAGCCCTCATTCAAGCTATTATTGGACATTGCTATTGAGCTGTAAAATTTTAAGTCAAAGTTTTTACTGCCCCTTTGCCCAAAAAGCTCGCCAGTCATGTTTTCTATCACACCAATTACCGGCACATTCATTGATCTACACATGGCAATTGATTTTTGGGTATCCAAAATGCTTAGTTCCTGAGGGGTTGTGACCATCACCATTTGTAGTTTTTGCAATTGATGCATTGCAGTTAGAGGAATGTCACTTGTTCCGGGAGGAAAATCTATGACTAAAACATCCAGCTTACCCCAATAACTCTCATTTAAAAGTTGCTGTACAGCTTTTGCCAAAATCGGGCCGCGCCACAAAACAGGTTCAGTCTCATTCTCCACAATAGCAGCCATGGAAATCACCTTCACACCTTCAACTTGAAGCGGCTCAATTAGCCCCTTGTCTGATGCATGATGTCGCCCCTTGGCCCCCATTAGTTTCAGTACATTGGGACAATCTATATCCAAATCCATCAAACCTACTTTGTAACCCATTTTAGCAGCTTTCAATGCAAACCCGACAGCACAAGTGGTTTTACCTACGCCGCCTTTGCCGCTATAAAAACCTAAAATCTTTTTAACCTCCTTCAAATTGGCCTGTTTTTCTTGCTTCCAAATCACCTCTGCCCCTATGGATTGAGCAATAGAATTCAAGGCAATCATAATCGGTATACCATTCTTTTTCGCTGCATTTTCAATAGACTCACTCAAGCAATTTTCTATTGCCAATTCAGTCATAACCTTATTAATTTGCGGCCATTTCTTGACAAGTGTAGAAAGCCTTTCTTTACCTGTTAATTGAGTCATTTTAGTTTGGAGATCTTTGTAAAAACGGATATGATAACTAACAGATTTTATTTAGAACCATGGAAAAAGAGTATTCAGCAGGCTTTATTTTATTTCGTTCAGATCAGGAATCAAGAGAATATTTGCTGCTACATTATAAGGGAGGACATTACGATTTTCCCAAAGGACATCTCGAAGCCGGAGAAGATGAACTAACCGCTGCCAAAAGGGAGTTACACGAAGAAACAGGAATTACCCAAATCAATATTTTTGATGACTTTGAGAAACATCTAACTTATCAATTTCATCGGGGCCCCTATCTGATAGAGAAGAAAGTAACCTTTTTTCTGGCTGAAACTTCAGAAAAAGATGTTACAATTTCTCATGAACACCTTGATTATATTTGGCTTCCTTATGAACAAGCGGTTTTGAAAGTTACGTTTCCCAATGCCAGAAGTATACTAGTCAATGCAGAAAAATATTTAATTAATTAACACATGCAAATATCATATAAAAAGAAATTGGAATTAAATAAAGGAATAGTGTTAGTGCCGGTTTTTGATGATCTCAAAAATCTCCCCGATTACATTCAAGGCTGGCTTAAAGACCGCATCAAAGAGGGGAGTTTTAAAACAGAGTATGGTGATTTGATTTGGAATTACAATTCTGATCCAAAGGTTCCCGATCTCACTTTTGTCGTAGCTTTGGGAGATAAAAAAGCAATAACCCCCGCTCTGATCCGCAAAGCATATGCAAAAGCTGTTAAACAAATCCGAACCAAAGACCTACATGAATTGAATGTATATTTGCCAACATCGATGCATGCTTATTTGCAGGAAATCTCCGAAGGCATAGCTTTAGCAAATTATCGCTTAGGAATATATAAGACCGGAAAAGACCGCCAAGAAGAAATGGACAAAATCATTAAAAAAGTGACTTTCATCGGCGAGCTGGATAAAGCTAAAAAGCAGCTACTGGATAAAGGCACTCTGATTGGCGAAAAAGTAAATGAAGTTCGGGACTTGGTCAATGGACCTCACAATTACATTAATATTAATTATTTTACCGAACTATCCAAAAAAATAGCCCGCAAGAATAAATATAAAGTTCGCATTCTTGAGCGACGACAAATGGAAAAATTGGGGATGGGAGCCTTGCTGGGTGTTAATCTTGGTTCTGAAATTGGAGCTAAAATGGTCTTATTGGAGTATATGCCCAATGGGCGCAATGAAAAGCCGATTGCCTTAGTCGGAAAAGGGGTAACTTTTGACACTGGGGGATTGAATCTTAAGTCTGGTAACGGTATCGATTGGATGAAAATGGATATGGCTGGAGCATCGGTTGTTTTGGGTGTCTTTATGCTTTTACAATCGCTCGGCATCAAAAAGAATGTGGTAGCTGCAATTCCTTTGACTGACAACGCTATCGATGCCAAAGCGCAAAAACCTAATGATATCGTAACTACTTATGCCGGGAAAACCGTTGAAGTAGCCAATACCGATGCTGAAGGCCGACTCATTCTAATAGACGCCATCAGCTATACCATCAAGCAATACAAGCCGGAAGCGATAATTGACTTGGCCACTTTGACCGGAGCTTGCATGATCGCCTTAGGCTTTGAATATGCGGGCATGTTCGGTAATGACAACGAGCTCAAAGCTGCCGTTGCTAAAGCCGCTTCCGAAACCGATGAAGAAGTTTGGGAGTTGCCGATTCATGAGGATCACTCCAAGCAAATTAAAGGAGTTTTTTCAGATTTGAAAAATCTTGGAGCCGGTCGTTATGCGGGCGCCTCTACTGCTGCCGCCTTTATTAGGGAATTTGTGGAAGATACCAAGTGGATTCACCTTGATATTGCCGGAGTATCCAAATCAGACCGACCCAAAGACTGTGAATTAGAGGGGTCGGCCTCTGGATATGGCGTACGGCTTTTAATCAGATTACTGGAAAATCTCGCTGCCTAGTAAGTCTTTTGAATATACTCATATGCCCAGTAGGATGCTGTAACTGCTTCAGCAGAACCTGTAATAGCCTGCTTAAATTTAGTATCAGTCACATCGCCGGCTGCGTACAATCCGGGAATATTAGTTTCCGAGTTTCGATTTATCTTGATTTCATTTTTCTCATTTAATTCAACTCCCAACGATTTGACCAGGTCTGTATTGGGAATTTGGCCGATAGCAATAAAAACACCATCCATGTCGATTTTCTCTCCACTTTTTAATGTAACACTTTCAACCTTTTCCTTTCCTTCAATTTTTTCAACCTGAGCACCTTCCCGTACCTCAATATTATTAGCATTATCCACTCTGTCCCCATTAACCGGTTCAGGATGCAAAGTCGATCTGGCGAATATATATACTTTTTTAGCGTGCTCGCTTAAAAGCAAGGCCTCTTTAGCTGCAGAATCGCTACCGCCCACAACGCAGACAATTTTCTCTTTATAAAAAGCTCCATCACAAAGTGCACAATAGGATACTCCTTTATTAGCAAATTCTTTTTCACCAGGCACATCCAAATGCCTATGATCAGAGCCAGTTGCAATTAGCACGGTTTTGGCTCGATATTGATTAGAGGCTGTCTTAACAATAAAACCGGCTTTTTTACTCTCCGGCTCATTTTCCGCACGCTCAATTTCCTTTACTTTTTCACCCTTCATTTCCACTCCGAAAGAAGTAGCATGGTCAACTAATTGTTGTGCCAGATCAGGTCCAGAAATTGACTTTATGCCCGGCCAATTTTCCACCAAATGAGTAGTTGTGATTAACCCCCCCGGCATCTCAGCAAGCATCACTGTTTTTAAATTCATTCTGGAAGCATACATCCCTCCACTGGCTCCAGCACAGCCAGCTCCTACTATTAAAAAGTCAAAAGTCTCCATATATATTTGTTAATTTGTCATGATTTTATAATACAAAAAGCACTGCCACAATGACAGTGCTTTTCCAGTCCGGCATTATTCTTTGCCTAAAGTTTTTTCACCTTTCTTCCAAGAAGCTGGACAAAGTTCTCCGGTCTGCAATGAAGCAACTACCCGCAGCAGCTCATCCGCGCTTCTACCCACTGTTAAATCGTGAACAAGCTGGTATCGCAGATTTCCATCAGGATCGATCACAAAAGTTCCTCGAAGTGAGTGTCCTTTTTCTTCGATCAGAACTCCATAATCTCTGGATACTTCTCTGCTCATGTCTGAGAAAAGAGGATAATTCAATTCTCCCAAATCTTTGAGCCAAGCTTGGTGAGAATAAATACTGTCGGTACTTCCTCCCAGAACTGTGCAACCCAATTTACCGAATTCTTCCATTTTTTCACTCATTTCGATAATCTCAGTTGGGCAAACAAAGGTAAAATCCAATGGATAAAAGAATAGCACTACCCATTTTCCTTTCAGATCTGCTAAAGAAGTTTTGGTAATCTGACCTTCAAATACGGTTTCCATGTTAAAATCCGGTGCTGGTTTTCCTACTTGTAAAAACATACGCTTTTTGGTTAAGTTTTACTGGAATAGACTATAATATTTATTAGCAATTGATAGATCAAGCCCAAATCCTGGAAAAATATGATCGACCCGACAGCCCATTCACCTTAGTGGACGTGCGTTCTCCTTATGAATATCAGCAAAAACATATCCCTGGGGCTATAAATATACCTATAGATACTCTGGAAAAAAGGCTTGCAGAATTGCCAAAAGATTCCCAAATTATCACTTATTGCAATTACGGCAATAGAAGCAGTATTGCTGAAGAATATTTGATAAAACAAGGTTATATAGCCGACGTCCTATCCGGTGGGCTTTCCTCCTGGCGCGGGCAAATTGAAAATATCTAATTCCGGCAAAACATCTGGTGAAACATCCAGCAAAACTTGATATTTACCTTTACGAGACCTCATCCATTTCAGATCCTTCTCTGCCTGCAATATTTTTTCACGCTTTTGCTGATTAACGTTATCCTTCAAGGCAGTAAACGGTACTCCCTTTACTAACGGCACATAATCATAAACACTTTTTAATTTATAATTTGGAGCAGTACTTTCTTTTTGAACTTCAAATCTACTAGTATCATTTTCTTGAATTGCTCCAAACACCAAATCTCCCAGTTCATGAATGATTTTATGTCTGGTCCGATGAGAAACTTCTGTTAGCTTTCTTTCAATTTCCGCATCAGCCTTAAAGAAATCTGCCGGTTTAATAATGCCTCTGGTAATAGCCAGAAAGAATAGTGCAGATGAGGCAAAATCCATGGCAATGCCCCGATCATCATAAATTATTTCGTGTTGAGTTCGCTCCCGACTTACCAAAGATGCTGCTACTTTTAAATTTGTATTTATCACTAAGTCTGTGATTGGCTTTTCACTTATATCAAGACTGGTTCGAGTGTCGCGATTTCTTAAATTAAGGCTTTCAATTATTTTACGATTTTCTTTAAGCATTTTAGATAAATTGCCTGTCGTAAGACCGTTTTCCACCGCATACACAGTGTCCCGAAGATAGGAGTCTAAATGATCAGCACCCAACTCTTCGCCCTTTTTGAAGCCTTTCAAAGGTGAAGGTATTTGCACTGTCGCAATATCGACAATCATTTGCGGATCTAGTCCATGTTTCAGTAAAACACTGCCCAAACCACCTTCATCCGTATTGGAAATCAAACTAATCGCTTTCATTTCATGATGCTTAATTCCTCCTTGTGCGGTACCTCGAGTCATTTCATGATGCTTTTTGACCGCTGACTCCAAGGAGTGTGAGTAGGCTGTATGCCCAATATCATGCAAAAGAGCTGCTGCTCTCATAGTTTTATCCCTGATATCAAGTGACGGAAATAAGTTGGCAATAATTGCATAAACACCAATACTGTGTTCATATCTGGAATGACTACTTCGTTTAATAAAAGTCCCAGCATGGGAAACGCCCTTCAGTCTCTGAAAGTGTGGATGTTCAATGATTTCCAGTTCCAATTCTGTCATCCAAATTGGAATATCAAGCACCCGGTCATGTCCATAAAGAACTCGACCCTCCTGATCAGGTCTGTGATTTGCAGTTAAAATTTTTGCCATCTGTCAAAAAATTAAGACCGGATAGTAGGACTAAATTCGTCATTAGTCAAGGCCGCTTCAATTTCTTCATGCAGGTCGGCAATTTTTGGATTCACTGGCTTTGTGGAAGTTATATTCAGGAGGGCACATATCCATAATATTGGTTAATAATCGACCAATATAAGCTTCATTAGAAAAAAATTACAACTTTTCGCGCGGGTTGCCAAATGCATTCTCAATATTGCGATCATCCGTTTGATTATTGTTCCGCGCTATATAGATTTTTTTTTGACTACCGGGTAATCCGACAACTGGTTTCACTTTTCTGGAGCCTCCCTTAGTTCCGTAAATGCTTTCATCAATATCATCATTTACTTTATTGGCTCTAACATAGGCCGGCAGGTTATTGGGAGAATAGATTTCCTGATGAGTTTGCTTTTTTGGGGTCGAGCGAGAGTATTTCCGGCCTCCTTTTAGTAGATATTTACCATTGGAACCTCCTAAATCAACAAAATAATCTGCTTCATCAATAATGGCGGCATTAGTGGTCTTTTCAAATGCCATAACTTCCACCCGCACGCCCTTGGACTGACAATAACGAATTACTTCCAAAAAATCTCCGTCACCTGATGCCAGGACAATGGTGTCTAATTTATCACTCATTCTGATCATATCCACGGCAATTCCCACATCCCAATCAGCCTTTTTCACTCCAGTATGAAAAATCTGCAAATCCTTAATCCTAATTTCAATTCCAATATCTTCAAGTGCATCAAAAAACTTCTCTTCAGTTGTTTCCGAAGACTTGATGACATAGGCGAAAGCTCTAATCAAACTGCGCTCACTGACAGCAGCCTCAATCAACTCTACATAATTAACATTGGCACGATGCTTAGTCTTAGCCGAATGATATAGATTTTGCGTATCGATGAATATTCCAACTCTTTGTTCTGAATGCGCGGCTAAATTTATCATAAAATATTGGTATAAATTATTAGTTTCCGAATAGCATAGCTTTAACTTCGGGATTCATCATATCCTGATTCCAAGCAGGTTCCCAAACAATTTCAATTGCGGTGTTTTTAACATGTGATAGTTCACGCAAGGATTCATCAATTTCCGCTGTTATTTGCGGACCCATGGGGCAGGTCACTGACGTCAATGTCATAGTTACATCGACCATACCCTCAGGCAATTCGTTAATATTATAAATCAGCCCCATATCCACAATACCAATTCCGGTTTCCGGATCCAGTACATTATTTAAATGTTGCAAATATTCACGTTTACTCATCACTGGATCGTAGTCACTATAACAAACACAATTGCATGCACCCCCACAACAACCCTTTCGTGCTGGTTTTAAACTGCAGCATTCTTCTTTCATTGCTGCATCTAAAGTTTCATCGATATCATGTTGCATAATACTGCTTAATTAATTTTTTGATACAAGCCAATCCCAGCAGCGCACATTTGGAACGTCCCGGAGAAATTTCTACTCCCAGTAAAGCATAAATGTCATCTTTATCCAATGCCTCAATTTCCCGCAGTGTTTTGTCTTGAATGTCCTCACTAAGCAGAGAAATCGCCGCAGTTGAAATTGCACAACCTTCAGCATTATAGCCCACAGCTACCACTCGATCATTCTGATCTATTTTGATGGAAATTTCCACTTTGTCACCACAGAGGGGATTATGATCAGAGCCCTTCAAGTCCGCATGCTCCAAAATTTTTGCATTGCGGGGGTTTTTATAGTGATCCAGTATAATTTCTGCGTACAAATCCATTAGTTGAATATTTTAATTGCTTTTTTGACGCTTGCTATAGCGCGTTCTACATCTTGCTCATCGTTGTAGATATGAAAACTGAAACGTGCTGTTGATCCCAGACCCAGAAAATGTTTGACCAAAGGTTGTGCACAATGAGTCCCGGCTCTAATACACACATTGTCTTCTGCCAAAACAGAAGCCAAATCATGAGAATGAACTCCTGGCACATCAATGGAAACAATCGGGCCATTATCATTCCCCAGTAAATGTATTCCCGGGATTTTACCTAACTCCGTTCGCAGCATTTGATTCAATGTATTCTCATGTTTACGAGCTTCCTGCAAATCGATCTGTTTGAAAAACTCAATTGCTCTAATCAAACCATAAATAGCCGCAGTGTCTTGAGTCCCGGCCTCCATTCTGTTAGGGATTTCTGCCCATTCGATTCTGTCTTCCTTAATCAAATTTACAGTGCCTCCTCCAGTAATAAATGGTTCAAATTTATCGTGCAGACTTTCATTCACATATAAGACCCCGATTCCCAGTGGTCCAAAGATTTTATGGGCGGAGATCATAGCCAAGTCGCATTTAAGCAAGCTAACATCCAATCCAAAGTGAGAAATACCTTGTACAGCATCTAGCATTACTACCGCTCCATTCTGATGAGCCAATTCAATGACTGAGGGCAAGTCAGGGTAATTACCTAATACATTGGACATTTGAGTAATTGCCACTAATTTAGTTTTGCTATCGACATAATTCTTAAAATCATCCAATTGGCCTTCCTTGGAAACCGGCACCATTCTACTTTCCGCTCCGCGATGAATACAAAGACCCAACCAAGGTAGATAATTTGAGTGATGTTCCAATCCCGAAATAACGATATTTTCATCTTCCTCCAGCAAATTGTCACCGAGACCATAAGATGCAGCATTAGCCGCTTCAGTTCCATTTTTGCAAAAAATAATTTCATGCGGTTTGGCACCGATAAAATCAGCAACAGTCTTTCTACCTTCTTCCAAAATTCTTGTCGATTCTTCCGACAAGCGATAAACCCCTCGACCGGCATTTGCATTATAGCGCAGATAATATTCACTGATAGCTTCAATAACAGCCCGAGGTTTTTGAGTAGTGGCGGCACTGTCCAAATAAACCAAATCAGGATATTGTTCAAAAATGGGGAACTCCTTTTTTAATTCACTAACATTCATTTAAACTACGATAAAGCACGCTTGTATAACCAATTACTGAACTCGGGTCATCACCGACTTCCGCTGAATTGGACGTGCACATTTCCATAGGAGTCCATCCCCGCAACAACGCAATTTCATTCAATATCGCTATACCGGTAATGGCTGAAGCTTCTCCCTTAATCATAATATCTTCGCTGTTTTGATCTAGAATGGCACTCAAGGTGGTTTTATCAACCACTCTTGCTTTGTCAGCATTTAAATAATGAGACAAATTACTACTCACAACAATTAACGTATGTTCATCAATAATTTGATTCAATTTAGGAACGACCTCTCCAAGTTCTACCCTATTGCCCAGAATTAAAGGCAAAATTTGCAAATGATTGGCGAATTTACCAATAAATGGTAGCTGAACTTCTATTGAATGCTGCTTTTTAAAAGCCATTTCGTTAACATTGAAATTAAGATCGGACTTTAATTTTTCCATATCTGCCAAAGCGATTTTTACATCGCCGTATGGTGATTCAAAGCATTCCTGTTCAGTCATGGCAATACCGGGAAAAGAGGTGAAATCGGCTGTACCAATAATGATAGCTTTTTTATATTTTCTTCCGGTCAATTCGCGATAGCCGCAAACCGATACACCTGCAGAGTAAAAATAGCTACCACTGGGGGCTATCATACCTTGAATATTAAACATACTTAAATCCGGCCCGAATTTTCCGTTATCAGCAAGACGTAGCTCCATCAGCTCATCCAGTTCCTCTTTGCTGGAAGGATAAAATAAACCTGCATATTCTGCTCTGACACAACTTTTCATGGAAGATTTTTTTAAACTATAGACTATCTGTCCAGCAATGTGAAGAATTTTTCAGCTTGTTCCTCACTAATACAACTGCGAAATTCTTTGAAAAAGGCATCCAGCAGCATTCTCTCGGTTTCTGTAGCTGAAAATCCTCGTGATTGACAATAGAATATTTGTTCTTGATCAATTTTTCCTAAACTAGCAGCATGTGATGCTTTGACTTCTTGAGCTTCAATTTCCAAAGCCGGTATTGTTCTGGTTTTAGCATCTTCAGATAATAGCAACGTGTGGTGTTCCAGTCTTGCATCAGAAAACTCTGCCCCAGGTGGCATGACAATTTTACCTTCAAAATTAACACTACTTTGGTTAAACAGTGCACTATGCACTTTCACCAAAGATTTTGTGTGGGGGCTCAAGTGTTTTTCTTCTAATTCTAATTCGAATCTATAATCTTCTCTACCAATTATAGCTATTTGCAAGTTGGCAGAAGCATTCACACCCATCAGCTCTAAATTTATTTGCCCGCGGGATTTATTACCCAAAAGCAGAATCAGATTTAATTCAGCATCTGCAGACACTTTGTATAAGCTGGAGTGCAGCTCCGTTTCAATTATAGTCTGATTATTCGTAATTCTGATTTCTTTCATTAGCCAATTGAGTTTTCCATTTCCATTCCAATAAGCCGATTCATTTCAATCGCATATTCCATAGGCAAGGTTTTAATTATTGGTTCAATAAAGCCGTTCACTATCATGGTTGCTGCTTCTTCTTCACTGAAACCGCGTGTCATCAAATAAAATAATTGTTCCCCGGAAATTTTGGATACTGTGGCTTCATGAGCGATGCTGACATTATCTTCGTCAATTTCCATAGTCGGATAAGTATCGGAACGCGATTGTTTATCCAGTAGCAACGCATCACAGACAACACGGGCTTTAACATTTTTGGCGCCACGGGCGACTTTCAGCAAACCACGATAACTGGACCGTCCACCATCCTTACTAATTGATTTAGATACAATGGTTGAACTGGTATCTGAAGCTCCATGGATTACTTTTGCACCTGCATCCTGGTGTTGCTTTCCGGATGCCATAGCAACACTTTGAATTTCTGCTTTGGCTCCTCGCCCCACTAAATAAACGGCGGGATATTTCATTGTCACTTTTGACCCCAAGTTACAATCTAACCAGAACATGGTCGCATTGGATTCGCATTTCGCTCTTTTAGTTACCAAATTGTAAACATTATGTGACCAATTTTGCAGCGTCGAATATTGCACTCGAGCTCCTTTCATCACAATAATTTCCACCACCGCAGAATGTAATGAATTGGAGGAATAGGTCGGCGCCGTACAACCCTCCACATAGTGTACAGAGCTGCCTTCATCGGCAATAATTAAGGTTCTTTCAAATTGACCCAGCGATTCAGCATTAATTCTAAAATAAGCCTGCAAAGGTAAATCCACCTTTACTCCCGGGGGCACATAAACAAAACTACCTCCACTCCAAACAGCACTATTCAGCGCCGCAAATTTATTATCTCCCGGCGGAACAATTGTGCCAAAGTGCTTCTTAAACAGCTCCGGATATTTTTGTAAAGCCACATCTGTACTTTCAAAAATTACTCCCTTTTTAACCAATGTTTGATGCAGATTGTGATAAATTACTTCAGACTCAAATTGAGCACCAACACCCGCCAAATATTTTCTTTCCGCAGCTGGCACGCCTAAACGCTCAAAAGTATATTTGATTTCTTGAGGGACGTCTTCCCAGTCTTGTTTTCCCTGTTCCGATGGCTGCAAATAATAATGAATTTTTTCAAAATCAATATCCGATAGTTCGGCTCCCCAAGACGGCATTGGCTTAGACCAAAATTTTTCCAAAGCCTTTAGCCTAAACTTAAGCATCCATTCAGGTTCATTTTTCTGCTTGGAAATATCCTTCACGATCGACTCAGTCAAACCCTGTTCGGATTTAAATCTAGGATTGTCTTTAACCTTGAATTTGTGTCCATCATTACTCATAAATACTTTTTATAGCCATCACTTTCTATTTCCGATACCAGATCAGAATTACCGGTGTCCACTAATCTGCCTCTAACCATCACATGAACATAGTCCACTTTTATATAATGCAAAAGCCTTTGATAGTGAGTGATCAACAGCATGCTCATTTCCGACTCAGCTTGAATTTTATTAATTCTCTCAGACATAACTTGCAAAGCATCAATATCCAATCCTGAATCAATTTCATCCAACATGGCAAGCTTAGGTTTAAGTACTGACAATTGAGCTATTTCAGATTTCTTCTTTTCACCTCCAGAAAAGCCTTGATTTACCCCTCGCCCGATAAATCTCTTATCCATACCCAATTCTGCCAATTCAGCTTGAGCAATTTTATAAAACTCAGCCGGTCCGACTTTCGCTTTATTGCGCAAATTGGCAGCTTGTCGGAGAAAATTCCCTAAGGTAATACCAGGAATTTCCTGTGGATATTGAAAACTCAAAAACAGCCCTAACGCTGCTCTTTTATCGGTAGCAAGCTCTGCAACATCTGTACCTGCAAATTCAATTTTCCCATTAACTATTTTGTATTTTGGATGCCCCATCAAGGCAAAGCATAGCGAGCTTTTTCCACTTCCATTGGGCCCCATAATGGCATGTTTCTGACCCTTGGAAATTTCCAAATTAACACCTTTCAAGACCTTTTTCCCTTCTACTTCAACTTCCAGGTCTGTAATTTTTAATAAACTATCCATATTATTTTTCTTACGGCAATATACTTGATTAATTTATAAAAACGGCTTTGTCAAGCTTAAAAATAATGATATAATAAAAAGATTAACTGTCACTCATGCCACCACCTGGTGAAACCAATCCGGAACAAACACGAGAGCCAAGACTACAATTAGCTTCACGTGGTCCGGATACAATAAGTAAGAGTCCCCCTCAGCACAAAATTGATACTGAACTATTTTTGCGTGGTATGGAACAAATGCCACCCGCCAAAAGGCAGGAAGTTTTAGACAGAACGCAACAATATGAGGACGGCCACGATTATGATTTGATTAAAACTGCCGGACACAGTTTGGAGGAAATGGAGCAAGATCCCTTGCTTCGACATATTGAACTAGGTGGAGTCTATTTTACACGAGACAAAAATCACCCACAGTTAGCATTCGATGTAGACTTCATGAATAATGATGTTGCTGAGTGGGGAGTAGATCTTACAGACTTATTTCCTGCCAATGTCCTTAAGGTTGACGTCTATGATCAACAGGGAAATTTGATTTTCGAGAATGCCGAACGCAAACAGCTGAACAAAAAAGTTGGTTACTATTTGCCTGACGGAACTAAGGCGGAAGTTCAAACTGGTTTTAAAGTCGTGGTTAAAGAAACACAACCTACTGAAGGTATTACGGACAGAAAGTTTGGACGTAAAGCTTTTATCAATGGGGCACAGGAAAAGCAGGATTTGCTCTATAATGAAGGAGTAACTCAAGTCAAAGATCAAGCCAAACAAGAGGCGGAAGCCCAAGGCAAAGAATTGGTCCTGGACCCCAAGACTTTCGAAGATATGTTTAGAAGTCTGGCCAATGCGCTTCACAGCACCTTAAAAAAGCTCAGTGAAACCGGGGAACTGGATTTGACTGAATTTAATGCCACTATTGATTCGTTGCTGACCAATAATACAGTAGACGAACAGCAAACAGAATTACCTCCCCCTGACGATAATAATCCAAATCCACCGGCCTCACAGGAGGCACCAACCGGACGAGTAGGTAATTTGGTGCAAGTAGCACGTCAATATTTAGGCAGTACTCAATTTCGGGGCAGGGAAGTAGCGGGAGGCAATCTCGCTTGTGCTCAGGTAGCCTCAACTATTCTTAAAGATGCAGGTTATCTGGATAAGGTCTACTTGGGAGTTGACGTTACTGAAAAACAATTGTTAAGGCGTGGGTGGAAAAAGCATCGTGCACCGGCCAAAGCCGGAGATGTTATCATTTGGGGTAGAACTCCCAGCAGCCAAGTAAATGGCGTATCCAGGCCGGGTCACAAACATATAGGTATCATGACTTCTCCAACAGCTGCGGTAAATAACAGTTCAGCCCAAAAAATGCCGATTGAAAAACAAGTCAATTTTAATAATCCCCGAGGAGTGTACTTTTTAAGCCCTCCGGCTTAAGTCCTTCGATCAACAACATCCTCCAAATTAAAGCGTGACTTGGGTGGCTTCTCCATATCTCGATAGCCAAGGCTAACTAAAACAGTCGGCTTCAAATTTTCGGGTAGCTTCAAAACTTTTGCTACACCTTCAGGCTCAAATCCTTCCATAGGGCAGGAATCAATACCTTTTTCAGCTGCAGCTAACATTAATACCATATGCGGAATATAAACCTGACGTTGTACCCAATGCACAACTTTTTCTTCAGGCATATTTTTAACCATACCCGAAACCATCTCATAGAATGGTTTCACCTCGTCATCAGATTGCCCTAGATCTGCTTTATATTTTTTCATATAAGCCTTCAGCGCGCCATTATCTCCGAGCACATCTGTCCTGGCACAAAAGAAAACTAGTGCTGAAGCCTCAGTTATTTGGGCTTGATTGTAACAAACCGGTTTTAAATGCTCTTTTAGTTCATCATTGGTAACCACTACAAATTTCCATGCTTGCAAACCAAATGAACTTGGGGATAATCTGGCAGAATCCAGAATATCATTTAAGTCCTGCGCAGGTAATTTTTGATTGGCTTTAAAATGTTTGCACGCAAATCGCCATTTCATTAAACCATTAATTGAGTTTTCCATTTGTGCTTGGTTAAGTCATTTTTTTCTTGGCAATAATCTGTGCTGCCTCCTCTGAAGTTAGTTTATCAATATTAGCGCCTTTAGGTAAAGCTGCATTTACTTTTCCATTGGTGACATAAGGTCCATAGCGACCAACTTTAATAACCAAGCCGCCACCAAAATCTTTAACTGCATTTGCAGAAGCGGCTCCTTTTCCTTTAGCATTCTTATCAGGTTTGGTGGCAATGATTTGTTCCGCTTGTTTTAAAGTCAAATTTAATACATCATAGCCATTTGAAATAGGGGTATTCCCCTTACCGGACTTAAGATAGGGCCCATACGGACCTATATCCATTTTAATCTCAGCATATTCTTTACTTTTTCCTAGACTGACAGGCAGCGACAAAATTTTAACTGCCTGCTCTAAGGTCAATTCTTCCGGACTGACAAATTTCGGTATAGATTTCATTTTGAAATCAGCATCACCCTTTTCACCCATTTGCAAATAAGGTCCATAGCGGCCAACTTTCTTTACAATTTCAAGTTTGGTGTCAGGATGTTTACCTACATTATCTCCACTGCTCTTATTATTCTCCAATAAATCCAAAGCGGTAGCTTCATCCAAATCTGCCGGGGCTATGCCATCGGGAAGGGGAGCGCGTTTTTCTCCCTGTTCCAGGAACGGCCCGAATTTACCAATACGCAAAGTTACTTTTTTGCTGATTGGAATAGTACAAATCTTCCGAGCATCAATATCTTGAGCTATTAAATCTTGAAGTCCCTGATGCTTTTTATCTCCAAAATAAAATTGTTTCAAATACGGTTTAGATTTTTTTGAGCCATGGGAAATTTCATCCAGATCTTCCTCCATTTCTGCGGTAAATTCATAATCAACCAAGTGTGTGAAAAACTCTGTCATTAAATCAACAACCGCAAAAGCAACGAAGGTTGGAATCAAAGTATTGCCGTTTTTGTAAACATATTCACGTCGCTGAATTGTGTCCATAATTGTTGCATAGGTGCTGGGTCGGCCTATTCCTCTTGCCTCCAAATCCTTGATCAATGAAGCTTCTGTAAAACGAGGAATCGGCTTAGTCTGATGAAATTCAGCATTCAGCTTTTTCAAATCAACTTTGTCGCCGATCTTAAGGCTCGGCAAAATCTTTTCTTGGTCTTCCAATTCCTCATCCGGATCATCAGATCCTTGTACATAGGCTTTCAAAAATCCTGGAAATTTAATTTGTTTCCCATGAGCATGAAAAATATGCTTATCTTTATCGGCAATCTCTGCAACTGTAGAAATCAAATCAGCTTCTTTCATTTGGGATGCAATGGTTCTTTTCCAGATTAATTCATAGATAGTTGCTTCATCCTTGTCTAATTCCCGCGCTAAATCTTCTGGGAGCCTGAAGGTTTTACCTGCCGGCCTGATCGCTTCATGAGCTTCTTGAGCATTCTTAACTTTGGATTGATATTTTCTGCCTGAAGTAGCCAAATAGTTTTTCCCATATAACTTTTCAATCAATTTCTGTGCCTCTTTGACTGCACTGACCGCCAAATTGGTCGAATCAGTTCTCATATAGGTAATATAACCATGTTCATATAATTTCTGAGCTATTTGCATGGTTCTCTTGGCTGAAAAACGAAGCTTCCTGGCAGCTTCCTGTTGCAAGGTTGAAGTTATGAACGGCGCTTGAGGATATTTTTTGTACGGCTTTTCCTCCAGATTCTCTACTTTGAAATCTGCATGTTGCAATTTTTTAACCAACTCAGTAGCTTCTTGCTCCGACAACACGATCTTATCTTTGCTCTTCAATTTGCCAGTTTCCGGATCAAAATCCTTACCATGTGCAATTGTTTTCTGGCCAATTTTCTTCAATTCAGCATTGAATAAATCTTTAGCCTTACTAAATTGACCGACCAGTCCATAGTATTCTGCCGGCACAAATTTCATTCTTTTCCTTTCTCGTTCGACGACCAGCTTAATAGCAACGGATTGAACTCTTCCTGCACTTAAACGCGGTGCCACTTTTCTCCACAAAACCGGCGATATTTCATAACCATATAGTCTGTCTAAAATCCGTCTGGTCTCTTGCGCTTCAACCAAATCAAGATCGATATCTCGAGGATTTTTTAAGGCATCAGCAATTGCCTCCTTGGTAATTTCATGAAAAACCAATCGTTTCGGTTTTTGTTTAGGTTTTAAAATTTCCAAAAGATGCCACGAAATAGATTCACCTTCGCGATCTTCATCAGTTGCCAGATATAAATTATCAGCACCCTTTATTGCTTGTTTCAGCTTTTTAACTTGTTTCTTTTTAGCCTCAGGAACAACGTAAAGTGGTTCAAAATCATGCTTAACATCGACTCCGAGTCTAGCCCATTTTTCTTTTTTATACTTCTCAGGAATTTCCTGAGAATTGGCCGGCAAATCACGAATATGTCCGATTGAAGCTTCGACTTGATAGTCTTTACCCAAAAATTTGGAAATGGTTTTAGCCTTAGCTGGTGACTCGACAATCACAAGGTTTTTACTCATGTATTTTTGTTTATTATTTTCTTACTCACTTGGAAAATATTACAATCAAAGCTATACTTTAGGCAAATTTTTTAACTTGAAACAAAAAATGAGTTCTAAATATTACCATTCATCAAGAGCAAAAGTACCCATCAAAGATCAATGGGATTTATCAGTTATGTATAAATCAGCAAAAGAGTGGGATAAAGATTTCCAGACTATTAAAAAATGGCTTCCCGGAATCAAGAAATTTCCCGGCACGCTAAAAAGTGCCAATAAAATTCTGGAGTGTTTTCTTTTAGTTGATAAAATATCTCGACTGCTGGAGAAACTCTATGTTTATGCTTATCACAAATATTCTACCGATCTTTCCAATAATCAGGCCAATTCTGAAACCAAGCGAGCAGAACATTTGTATAATTTATTTGTACAAGAGATTGCATTTATTCAACCTGAATTAACTAAATTGCCGGATGCAAAAATAAAAACTCTCATAGCAGACAAAAAATTTGTTGATTATAAAATTGATCTTAAAAAAATAATTTTAAAGAAAAAACACATTCTTTCTGATGCGGAAGAAAAAGTGCTTTCCAAGGCCTCTCTAATTTCCAGTGATCCTGAAAATATCTTTAGTGCTTTGGACAATGTTGATTTGAAATTTGAAAAAGTTAAGGATGCGAAGGGCAAACTCACCTCTTTAACTGCCGGCAATTATCAACATTTTTTAGAATCGAAAAATCGTCAGGTAAGACAGAATGCTTTTGAAGCGATGTATAAAGCCTATCAAGGTCATATTCATACTTATGCCGAAATTCTTAACTCTCAATTAAAGCAACATCATTTCTTTGCCAATGTTCGTAAATATAAGCATACCCTGGAAGCTGCCTTAAGTCGCAATCAAATCAAACCAAGTGTCTATCAAAACCTGATTAAAGCCGTTCATGCAGGTCTGCCAGCCTTCTATAAATACGTCAATTATCGCAAGCAGCAGTTGAAACTCAAAAAAATGCAAATGTGGGATTTGCGGGTCGATTTAATAGATGCCAAACCATTTCAATTCACCTACGATCAGGCAGTAGAATTATGTCTTCAAGCCTTAAAGCCTTTGGGTAAGGACTATGTTGATACTTTGGAAAAAGGACTTAAGGGGGGCTGGGTTGATAAATACGAAAATAAAGGTAAGCGCAGTGGGGCATTTTCAGGAGGTTGCTATGATTCTCATCCTTATATTTTAATGAATTTTACCGGCACCTTAAATGATGTTTACACTCTTATACACGAGGCTGGTCATTCTATGCATTCGTATTTATCCAAAACCAATCAGAGTTATAATGTTGCTCAATATCCCATTTTTACTGCTGAAATTGCCTCAACTGTCAATGAAAGACTCTTAACTGATCATTTGCTTAAGACTCTTCAGGGAAAGCAGCGATTGCAGGTTTTACTTTATGAAATAGACGCCATTCGCGCTACCTATTTCCGGCAAACTATGTTCGCCGAATATGAATTACTGGTTCATCAAAGAGTTGAACAAGGTGAGCCGATCACACCCGACTATCTATCTGAAACTTACGAACGATTAAATCAGCAATACTATGGTCCGGATGTAGACAAAGACGATTACATTCGTTTTGAATGGGCTCGCATTCCTCATTTCTATTATAATTATTATGTTTATCAATATGCCACCGGCATCGCGGCGGCATTCTATTTTGCTTCTGAAATAACCGGCCCCAAAGCTGAACAAGCTAGGAAGAACTATTTAAACTTCTTGTCATCTGGCGGAAATGACTTTCCCCTAAATCAACTTAAAAAAGCTGGATTATCATTTGATAATCCCCAAACTTTTAAAGCTGTTGTCAAAAACTTCGAACAGTGCTTAAATAACTTATGTAAACAACCAAAATAAATATGAAAAAATTAGTCATTACCACTATAGTTTCATTACTTCTAGCTCCCCAAGTTCTAGCAGTTGACCCAGGAGATCTGGAGAGTTTCTCCGATGTCCCGGTAGATCATCCCAATTACAATGCCATCTTAACTCTTCGTTATGATGAGATAATTGAGGGATATGAAGACAATACTTTTCGCCCTGAAAACACCATCAATCGAGTCGAAGCGCTTAAACTGGCTTTCGAGGTAGCTGAGATGGAAATGATTCAGGGAATTGCTCCAGCCACTTTTTCTGATATCGAGGAGATGGCTTGGTACACACGATATTTGAATAGGGCAGTTTATGAAGAAATAGTACAAGGTTATCCTGATGGTAGCTTCAAGCCCGGCCAGAATGTCAATCTCGTAGAATTCCTGAAAATGTTGCTGCTTGCTCAAGATGTTGATGTGGAAAGCGCAAACTATCCTGGTATTCCTTATGCTGATGTGATGCCAAAGCAATGGTATAGCAAGTATGTTGAATTTGCCAAAATCCATAATTTAATAGATCCGGACGAAGAAAATCGCATTTTCCCCGATCACTTCATTACCAGAGCGGAAGCTGCCGAAATAATTTATCGTTTCAAAAATATTGATTGGGCAGCTACTGATGAAGAAATTGAAACTTTAGTCATCCCAGAAGAAAAAGATCCTGTTACTTATGATCCTCAAAACGAATATGCATTATTTGTAAGTGATTCATTTAAGTTTGCTATTGAATATCCCAAATTTTGGTTCTATGCAGCCAGCGATTCAGAGGACGAAAGCATTTTCCGTGTCTATGAATTTGGCCCTGATGACTTAACTGAAAATCCGGCATATGTTCGTTTAGATCTGCTACCGTTGGCAACTGAAATCACAGAAAATCTGACTTTTGATCAAATCAGGCTGGAAAAAATTGAAACTGAGGATGAAATAGTATTTTTGCGAAAAATCGCTGACAATAGGGTGTATAAAATCTCTGGGGCTCTTGATGAAGAGCAAAATATACTGTTTATGATCACATCGATTACTCCGGAAATTGATAATCTGGAATCATATAATCCGGAGGAAGCTCCAGCAGAAGATCCTTTGGCCGAAACAGAAAACAACACTGAAGAACCACTGGTAGTGGAATAAAGAAGCAGTGGAGGTATGTTTGCGTCAGTGATATATTCCAAACACTTTCAGGTGTTGAATTTGATGCCCCGGATGAGGGGGAGCTTTCACCGATGTAGCTGGTGAAGCTCAACCCCTATCCGGCACGCTTTCTCAAATTCTGATTCAGACAGCCCTCACCTTTGATAGTACCTTCTTTGCCTGCAAGGGCAGTGGCTTCCGCCTGGAGGGCAGTAGCACTTGGGTCCGGTCGAAGGTGGAGGTGGCTGATATCCCGGTGACGCTGGCTGGCGAGCCGTTTGTCCATATGGGACAGGATGTCCATAGGAAGCCGGTTGTACACTGCCGCCATGTCGATATGCCGGCTGTGGAGGTGGTGGTGGGGGAGCCGTGACATAGCCAGAACTCCCGGTCGGCTGCTGATAGCTGCCGTAGTAGGTTCGCTGGCAAGGGTGCTGCGAACAGTTATTGTTGGGATGTGGATTTCCGGCTTTCACCGAAGCTCCGTAGTGCGCTCCTCCCTCGACATAGGCTCCGCCCCCACTGCTGGTGGTGGCGTAACACCCCGTCGAGAACAGTGCAACACAGGCGATTATCAAAACACGCAAGGTTCCTCCTCTGCTTCTCGAGTATCAGCGGGGTGTATCAAACAAAAAGCATTTGTTGCACTTCCCGCACAAGCAAATGCTAATTCTGCTTTAAAAATAAGTCAATATTTCTTAGTAACATTGATTACCGGGTAGGTAAAAACATTGAACATCAATGGTTGATCCCGGAATACAAGTAGTTCTTCTTGGATAGTTGTAGAATAGACTATTCACTTCAGACCAAGTATTTTCAACAATATTATTACAACTGTCACTGGCATGAAACACCTCTGGAGAATAATCATCTGCTAAACAACTGATTACCTGATGACGATTGTTCCAACAGTAATCAAGTACATTCTCATGCCAAACCAAGTCCACACCGCTATTAACATCTGTGTATAGGTCGCAGGCACGATTGATCTCCGGAAAACACGGTTGATGTAGTCTATAAGAATCGTAACCATGTGTGGGAGTAACTTGTATATCACATCCGCTGTCTGGACAAGGGATGATATATTCTTCCTCTTTATCCCTGTTACAGCCTGATACGGCTATTGCTGCCGCTAGTGCTCCCGCTTGCAGTGATCTATTTAAATTCATAATGATTGGTTAATTTCAAAATTGTTATATCACAAGACTTGAAAAAGTCAATAAAATTAAGAATTGTCAACAAGATGTAACTTTTCTTTTACAGTACTGACAATGCTTTTAATGCCCTCATCTCCTGATTCATCTGCAAATTTTGCCAAACTTGCACATAATTTACCTATGCTTTGAAAAGTTGCATCAGTGTAAGACCTTTTTAATAATAATTGTTTTAATTGATCCTTATAAAAATAAATCTCAGCCGGCAAAAATTTTTCGGCAACATCAATTGCAATAGAGCCGTCATCCATTTTCCTCACTGCATATCTAGCAATAATATTGGAATCTTTATTACTGGTCTGTTCCAGGACCTCCAAATCTACCGCAAATGGATTATTATCAGACGCCCTTCTAATCGTAAATGCATAAGCTGAATTATCTAATTCCGGAATCATTTTTCTCCATTCATCTCTATGTTTGGAAAAAATAGTCTCCATCAATTCTCTGGCATGGCTTGACATCACCCTCCTATCAATTGCTTGCTCAATTGCTTCAACACTAACTCCATATGGCTTTTGCAAAGACATTCTATCCACCATTCGAGTAGCTAGATCTTCAATATGCGCATCAGGTCTGACACCATGTTGACGTTTCAATTGTTCGTGCAAATGTGGATTATTAATTAGGTAATCCATATTGTGGTCAAAAACTTCAACACTATGGAAGCTGGATTCCTTATTGGACTTATTCATACTTTACATATTAGGAGAGTAAGGTATAGCACAAAAAATCAGGAAGTCAAAGTTGAGGTATTAGATGATTACTTTATAGGCTGGTGAGGAATATAAAAATATGTTGTAATATATAAATTAAAACTATCCAATATAAGGGGCGATGTTAATAAACACCTGCATTATTCACTACAGCATCGGGAATCAGTTTTTCATATTCCAGACTTTTAAGTAGTTTAGCTATTTCGCCTGATTTTTCCGAAAGTCTAAATTGGTCGGGGTGACAGGATTTGAACCTGCGACCTCACCCACCCCATGGGCACGCGCTAGCCAACTGCGCCACACCCCGACACTATTTTTGGTGGACCTGATGAGATTCGAACTCACGACCCCTCCCATGCCATGGGAGTGCTCTAGCCAGCTGAGCTACAGGCCCAAAAGTAAATGCATTATAGTAATAATTGGCTAAAAATCAAGCTGCTTAACTATTGCAAAATTATTTGAAATATCTGAAATTAGTAGTATAAAGGAATCTTAAAATACATAATGCAACACTCAGACACAATTCCTTCGTCCGACTTTAATAATGACCGAAATTCGGCACCTGTTAGTATCTATACTGTTGATGAGACGAAGTTTGTCAAAAATAGAGTAAAAATTAATGATATTCAGGGAAATAAATATCAGCATCCCAATGACATTATTCCTAAACTTGATCAACAATTGATTAATGAAGTTTTTTGGAATGAAGTCCGTCAGCAATTCTATAATAAGCCTGAGAAAATTACTCTGAATGACTGGGAAGTTATTAGTTCACGGGTCAGAACTAAAGTTTTACAGTGTTTTAAAATTGATGAATCTTCATTACCCGAATATGTAGATGGTAATGTGGCACTGAAAGATGGAGTATCAAAGACTCTAACGGCTTCTTTACCAGGTGCCATCGCCATGGCTGGGGGCAATTTAGCATTAAATAGCAATAGGCTTTTTGTCTGGGAGCAAGTTGCGCTTGCTCTGGGAGTCTTTTCTGTATGGGCTATACCTTCATTCATCTCAGCATATTCTTTGCCCAAACAAAAAGCAAAAAGACTGGCAGCCCATGTAAACGCTCAAACAGATCCAAACATTCTACAAGCGCTCAAAATGCTTAAACGAATCAATGATCAATATTATGAATTACCCGCAGAGCATCATAGTAGTCCCAATGATCATGGGAAAATACACCTGGTTAAGCTGGATGTATATAGAGAAATTTTCGACAAAATTATTAATCATCAAGAATTAATAATTGTTGATCCCCATTGCTCCAACCCTAATCCTCAAACAGCAGAGGTAAAATTCCGTCTGGATTTAAGTCATTATGGTCTAACTTCAGCTAAAGTAGCCGCTTCAAGCATTGAAGCAGCTTCAGAGTATGAATCCAATAAGGATCCTGGAACTGTCAATCCACTTTCAGCAATAAATCTATAAAAAAAGTTCTGCTGGTTTTTCATAGAAAAATGAATATAATTAAATACAGTCGTATTCATTAATAAAGACATAAATGAAAAAATATCTCGCTATTGCAAGTGCATCTCTGGCCGGTCTAGTGATGCAAGTTCAAGCCGCCTTTGCGCAATGTTACCTCAACGGTGAGGAGGTTCCCTGTGAAGTTCTGGAAGAACAAATGGGTAATTTCTTGGGCGCAGGACTACTGATTTTCGGTATCTCTTTGGTTATCGGAGTGGTAGCCTTCATTTTTTGGCTGCTTATGATCATTCATGCTGCCAGCAAACCAATCGATAACAAAGCTGTTTGGATTATTGTGATGGTATTAACCGGTGTAATAGGCGCAATCATCTATTACTTCGTAGTAAAAAGAAACTTTAAGGATCTGCCAACCGGCAGCCCAATCATGCCCGAACAAGGTGAGCAGGGCGGAGGAGGTCCAACCCCATCAGCTTAATACATAAAAAGCCCTTCTCTGTAGGAAGGGCTTTTTTAAATTTCCATCACATCCCCAGTCGAGTACTTCTGAAATTTCAACTTTTGTTGCATTTCAGCCAGCAATGCAAAATCAACACAATGCATCGGCATAAGCTTGGGGATTTTTTCCTATTCAAAATACTGCAAAGTCTCTTCAAAAGCCTAGCGAAAAAAATACTGAAGAAGACTACGAAAAATCTGCTTAGTTTTTACTGAAATACCTTTCATTATTTATCTCTGCCAATTTAGTGAATGCTGCATTGAAATTTCCATCCCCAATTCGGAGTAACTCGTCCTCAACTTTCGTATACCAAGCATTCAAGCGATCTTCCGGTAATTGAAAACCAATATCATCGACGCTAAACGGACGAACTGAATCTTTACCGGTTGCATAGTAGGCATATTGCAATAATACCCTGTCGGTTAGGAATTTTTCAGCTAAGTAAAATTGATGCTCCAAATAAGCCACGCTAACATCATCCGGATCAGATTCGAATAACTCATTTACCCTCAGTGAATTCACTTTTTCCCTATCAACCAAAATCTCCTGGAGAGGAATTGCCTGACCGTCAGAGGTTAGGCCATGAAAACTGTGTAAGTCGTCGGCATGATATAAAGCTTTACCCAAAAACGGCAGCTCCACTGTGGCATGTCTACCTTCATTTATCTCAATAATTCCATGCTTGACTGCAATTCCCACAGCTTCCATCATATTTTTAAAAAGTTTGGCTGATCCATGACAGCCAGCAACTCTAATCCACTTATTTTGATTTGATAATTCCAAAATTTCTTCAGTACTTGGCGCCATAGTATGCCCATAAGTATCCAAGGCAAACTGCTCAGATTCCTGCTCCTCAGCAGATAGATGAATCACATTATCCCGAAACCAATTCATTACTGCGTATGCAGTTTCTTCCGGCGTATCCTTAATTAACTCGTTTTCCTGCATATATTTATAAACTTCTTGATGATTTACAGGAACTAAGTCAAAAAATTCACCGCGATAATGTCGAATAGAATTTTGATCAAACATGATTTCTGTCTCCGGCATTTCAGCAAAACTCCAAGGTAATCGTGGAGCAATATGCATTACCCAAGCTGCTTTCTGTGCATATAGCTGCGTTAATTCCTGTTCCGACAATTGTGTTGCTCCAGTTATATCTTCAACTGCAGCACCGCTTTGATTTAAATCAGGGTCATTTCCTTCCTGATAAAGCTGATAATATTCTAAAACCTGGTCCTCTAAGCCAGGCAGCTCAACTGTTTTTAAAGCCTCAAAAACTTGAGGATACTTTGACTTCAGCTCTGCAAGTTCTGGATTTTCATCAATTATTGCAGTCAGATCAGTTTGCCGCTCAGACTCATCTATCACATTGGTACAGGCGAGTTGGGTAGCCATAGTTATAGCCGAAATTGCCACAGCAAGTTTCTGTTGCAGCTTAGAAATTCCAGAGCGCTCAGGTAAATCGCCTTTAAGCAGTGAAAAATTATTCATATCTAATAATACCACAAACACCTTAAGCAAGCAATAAATCCAGGTCGTTTGCAAAATTTACTTAAAGTAGTAAGCTAGGTGTGGCGTTCCACATGTTGGATACGCGGAACTTAAACATTTCAACAATAGAAGAGGTCTAGTTTGACTGCTCAAATCAAGATATCTAAAAATCTGCTTATCTTTCTCACCGCTAACTTGTCGCTCTGGAAGAACTATTTAGTTGTCCGGGCGATCTTGGCGCTTGTCATGCGTAAGCACTTGGCTCAAATCCCGGTGCAAAAGCATTACAACCGTTGTTTCACCGCTCTTAGTGATCAGAATTGGAAGGCCTTGGTCGATAATTGCTGCGTTGATCTGCTTAGCAGTCGGCGTTGCAATCTTGATGAAGACTTTCCTGAGCTTTTGCGCTTGTACTTGATCCACTATGCTCGTGGAGATTACCAGCGCATCAAGTATCTGATGAACAAGGGTATGATCAAGGTGCAGCCACCGAGCCCGACTGGGCATGGTAAGCAGCATCTACACATTTACCAGAAAGAAGTTGATCGATGTATCTCAAGGTTCAAGCAAGGTGAGTGCAAGCCCACCGAATTGGCCTATATGATGTTTTCGGTCATCATCATTCTGGAAATGAATGGACATCCGCGTCCACACTACGACCGTTTCTTTTCCAAGTTGGCCCAAAAGGACCTGCTGAATCTTACTGTCTGGCTTTTCAAGCAAAAGCGACAGTTGATGGAAGGGACGCTGAGTTCCATTCGCGAGCAAATCGTTAAAGGAACTCTGATCTACCTGTACTTCTATGCCAATCGACCGGATAGCTTCCGTTTGATGCAGATGTTCGACTTGGTCTAAAGTTCAGACAATACCTCTAGTCAATGCGACCACTATAACAATATTTTTTATCGCACCCCCCAGGATATACCATTCTATCCTATAAGCTGATGAACTTATCCGCGCCTGGGGTGGGCTAAATGACCGCGTAGCGGAATAGCATTTAGACCAATATAAAATAGGCGAAGCGGAGCTTCGCTCTTGTTGAAAGAAATCCGCCAAGTAATGAGTTTCTGACGCGCCTCACTTTTCGTCAGGGGACTCATTCACCACCATGCAACGCCCATCGCTGGTAACCTTACCCAGGTTCCACACTCGGGCGCCCGCAGCACTAAATGCCTCGGGCGTTTTTGCTAGCTAAAAAGATTGACAAAAACCACAAAAGAGCGATAGAGTCTTATAAAGCTGACTATTAAGAATAATAGCACTATTCCAAACTTTCCAACCATTCAACAGCACCCTCCATCCATTCCGACGCGGAATCAAAATTCAGAAATGCATAAATTCCCAGCTCCAACTAAAATCGGGACCAGAAGAAACGCGGTCATTGTGGCACAACCTACCCATTGATTTTTTTCTTTTGTGCCATTTTTATCTTCCCAATGAGCTAAGAATATCACGACGATGCTCTTCTTCTTGCATCAAAATGTCTTCAAGCACTCGACGCACTCCATATTCCTGAAGCTCTTCAGCCTGAGCAATCCTTTGTTTGTAGCGCGTAATTGCATTCTCTTCGCCCCACAAATCCTGCTCCAGCATTGTCTTGGCGTCTTCAGCAATATCGCGCCTTTCCACATCAATTACGGGAGTGCCACCTAGGTCGGCAATAATTACCGCTACTTGCTGCGCATGCACCAGCTCTTCCTTAGAATGTACCACCAATTCCTTGGCAATTGCATCATATTCCGGACCGGTGATCACTGCGGCATGCTGAACATATTGAACAGCAGCTGCATATTCCCATTCAAGATCCTTATTGAGCTCTGCGATGAATTCTTCTTTGGAAATAGCCATGATTCTTTAGTTAAGTTTCGCATATTAAAATACACTTAAATCCACCAATTTAAAATATCAAATCATATTGTCAAATTAGCTTTCAACTACTATCATCCCGACTTCATCCTACATCGACATCAATTCACTGAATGGTTTAAGATAGTCCATCTGAAGTTTTTCAATTATAATATGCACGAATTGTAATTGATGCCAAATTATATGCCCAGCAATCTTGTAAAATTAGCGGAAGAATATTGCCTCCATTTTCATGAATCGCAAAGGCGCAAAGGCAGCAATCAGCCACCATATAGCACTCATCCCTTTGCCGTTAGAGACATTCTGGTTAAATACGGCTATAGCAGTGATGAATATCAATGCGTAGCTTTACTTCACGACACCATTGAGGACACTGCTCTTGGTGAACGTAAAAATGAAATTGAGAAACGCTTTGGCAAAATTGTTTACCAAGGTGTTTATGTATTATCGACTAACACTTCAGGAAAGCATGCCCAGGCATTGGCACCTCTTTTTGCGGATTTTGGAGTAGATTATATGGACGAAAAAGGTCATTTAACTAAGGAAGCTTATAAACTCAGACTGCTATTCGCCAGAGAATCTATTAAAATCATCAAAATCGCTGACATGACTCACAATTCTGAGTCTTTGCCCGATCTAAAGCCCTCAAGTATTGAGCGCAAAATCCGCGACGCCATAACTTTTTATATTCCACTAGGCAGAGCACTCGCACCCATCATGGTCAAAGAATTGGAAAAAAATATCGCTAATTACCAAAAGTCAGGTCACTACCAATTAAATCTGAAATCCGATTGATTTAATAAAGACTCATCTAAAATAATCCAATCCCAAAGAGCACAAAAATTATTCATCTAGAGCATCAGCATTTTGCAACAGATAACAGCTTACCTTTGATACAATTTCATCAAATTCACCAGGTTCAGCTAAAATATACTCATCAATTTCATTTTAGTCTTGTCGTGCTTCGCACTATTTTAATTGGGCATCCCTCCAAGCGCTACGCGCGTCGGGTGCCTATTGGTGAGCCTTTCAAGACAGATATTGAACTACCTACCAAAAGGGTATCCCCAAATGAAATGACTCTCAAGGAATATTTGGATCAGGAAGAAGAAAATAATGAAGGAACTATTCTATAACTATATAAAAAAACCTTATTAATGCTATAATAACAAAAAACCACCACGCCTATAACACACCCATGCCCCCCCAACCAAAACAACAAGAATTAATCGACAAAGCTAAAGGAAGCGCGGAATACCGCGACCACGCCGAGTTCCGCGAAACAGTTGAAGCTGCGGAAGCGGTGTTTTTGGACGAGGAAAGCAAGCATCAAGAAATAATGGCGGCAATCAAAAGCATCATGGAAGGAGTAAAAAGAATCCGCGGCATTATCGACACCCCCGACCAACCAGAGCCCCAAGCCGAACTCCCGCCTGAGCTCAAAGAATCCCTTGAACGCGCCCACGCGGAGGAACTCGAAAAATGGCATTGGTATGGCGTTCTTGAAACAAATGAAAACGGCCAACTCACATACAAAGCCGACTACGACGGCAGTCATGAAGAAGGCAACACAGGCGAAAACTTCACAGGCCAAAGCTTCGAAGCACCGACAATCCAAGAAGTCCTCACCCAGCTCACCACTCTCCAAATCGAGCTGATCAAAGAAATGGAAGCCGCCGGCGAAGAGCCGCGCCTGCAACTGACCCCGCTAGCGCTGAACATCCGCACACTGACCGGCAAACTCGATGCCAAAAAGTCCGAAATCGGCGAGCCACTAGCTGACGACACCTTTGTTTGGGACGAAATCAAAGATGAAGAGCTGCTCTATGAAGCATCAAGCTTTAAGGCCAGCCAGGACGGCAAGGAGCTCCACATAACAAACGGACTAACCAAAAGCCAGTACATCAAAAAATACAAAGGATGGGCAATTGAAATCGTTGCCACCAAACAAAACCTGGAAGACACAAAAGAAGGTACCAATGCCCGGAAAACAGAAAAATACATGCAAGAATTCATTCCAAAAGGATACCGCGGACTGACCTATGAAAGCTATTTATCAGCCCAAATGCAAAGGCTGAAAACAGATCCCGCAAAACCACTGGACAAAAACACCTTCACCATATTACCAGACTCAGGCTTGACAGAACAGCAAAATATTGTGGGCGCCTGCTGGTGTGCTGATCAGGTTGTCTTGTGCGGGCACATTGCTGATCTTCTTCTCCGTTGTCGTCGCTCGGTGAGGGTAGGCCGAAGCGCCAGCGCAGGCCAAACTCCTTGATCTTTGGCCCTTTGGCCTTTGCATCAAACAGAATCTTCCCTTGAGATAGTCAAACTGAATTTGAGGTTAATGCTTGATCTTAAACTTGCCAAAGAAACAAGGATTTTTCAATTGCAAGCAAAACTACAGGAAATTGGGCGAATGCTCGGTGGGTGGTTGAAAAGTATTCCATAAAATGAGTAAACTCACTAATAATCCTGCGTAGCTTGAACCACCAACCAAACGCTAGAAATCATCTACACTAAAAAAGCCCAATCTCAATGATTAAGCCATGTTTTAGTCTTGTCGTGCTTCGCACTATTTTAATTGGGCATCCCTCCAAGCGCTACGCGCGTCGGGTGCCTATTGGTGGGCCTGGTAGGATTTGAACCTACGACCAATCGGTTATGAGCCGACTGCTCTAACCCCTGAGCTACAGGCCCATTTGTAAATAATCGAAAAGTCCGTTCGAAAAAGTAAAAATAAGGACAACTTTGCGCCGCAAGCGGCGCTTCGCCTGCCAAATATAGCAATACTACTCGGGCATTTCAACATTTTCCAACATTGATGTGTCGAGATCAACCAATTCTCCGTCCTCAATCACTACATCAACTCCTTCCACTGTTTCCACTACAACATCGTCTCCTGAACCACTAACTACATTACCTTCTTCATCAGTTATGCGGAAAACGCCTTCTCCGGACTCCATTCCGGAAAGATCGATAGTTCCCATTTCAGTTTCAATAGTCATGTTATCTGTTCCAACACCTTCAATATTCATTTCATCACCGGTAGTACTTTCCATAATTCTTTCACTGAGACGATCTTCAAAATTTTGGCCGTCACCCATAAATTGGCAACCACTCAAAACAAGCACTCCGATTAAAGCAATATATTTATTCATAGATTTATTAAATAATAAGGCGAGGACAATATAGCAAATACTATTCTAAATCTCAAGCACAGCTGAAGCGCATTCTAATTGCCTTAATCACTTCAAGTATTACCGGATGATCAATTTTAAGAAATGGTCCCAAGATTTCCGCATGAACAAAATTTTTCAGTTCTGCTTTTGCCGCCCCATCTAAATGAGCATCCAATAAGTCAGCGAAATTCAGAGTTTTAGTGATTGTAAAATATAACTGATTTGCCAGTTGATCGGCTGTGAAATTTGATAGATTGTAAGGGATTATTGTATTTGCCATAACTCTAGAGCTCGAATGTTTATCAATCAAATGCGCTCCCATCATCAATTTATCTGCAGGATCTTTTTCTTCGTTACGAATAAAAAGATCTCGAACATATTTGCGAACATGCTTATTTTCAATTTGACCAATAAGCAGATGAGCAGCCTTAGATTCTTTTCTTTTGTGTCTCAAACCATCATTCTTAGCAGCATCGGGATGATTGGTAATTAAATCTCCCACAACAGTCTCACCGCCGTCATGCATAATAAAATTCGTGCGTAAATCATAGCTTCTCTCCCTATTTCCATCAGTGATAGCGTTAATAAGCTTGGGATGAGTCATTTCCATGATGGTCAGAATATCCTGCAAATCGCACACATGGTCCAAATCATTATCATGCCACCCAGGCGGATTTTGCTCAACATCACCTACGGCTCTCTGCCAACGCAAAGTACGTTTTAGTCTTTGATTATAAGCCAATCTTTGCTTCAGCGGAATTGCCTCTTTATATAATAGTTTATAGTCACGAGGCAAATGAGCGGCAATTTCATCAACAGTTTGTTTTGTACTAGTAATATACTTGGGAGGTATCACAAAATCTCCCCGCAACTTTCTTTGTTCATAAACAGCAGCCCGCTTTTTTTCTAAATATGGCTGTATTGAAATTACGTCAGTGAGATTATTCATTTGTATTAGTTTTATATTCATTTAATAGCATAGACACACACCATAAACAATTTACAATCTCCTTAAATCTGTTCCAATTTGAAGATTGACTTTCCCTCGACTTTTAGCTAATTTCTGGGGGCTTTTAAAACAAATTAACATTTAATTTTATGCATTACGCGTTGCAATTTGCACTCGGAGCTTCCATCATTGCTCTGGTTTGGGGTGCAGTACTTGCCAGTTGGGTCATAAAGCAGCCGGCTGGGAAAGGGAAAATGTTGGAAATCGCTGAGGCCATTCAGCAAGGGGCTCAAGCTTATTTGGGACGCCAGAATCGCACCGTAGCCTTTATTGGAGCGGTCATTTTTATTCTATTGCTGATAACTCTCGGCCTCAACACTGCCGCCGGTTTTGCAGTAGGAGCCATTTTTTCCGGATTAGCCGGATATATTGGTATGTATGTTAGTGTTCGAGCCAATGTAAGAACAACTGAAGCTGCTAAAACTGGTTTGAAACAAGCTATGGACATGGCCGTTAAAGGCGGAACAGTAACAGGACTCTTTGTTGTCGGTCTCGGACTGCTCGGAGTAGCCGGTTTTTATGCTTTGACTAAGGACTTCAATGCTCTAATCGGTTTTGGTTTCGGAGGTTCTTTAATTTCCGTTTTTGCTCGTTTAGGAGGAGGTATTTACACCAAAGCCGCCGATGTGGGAGCTGACCTGGTCGGAAAAGTTGAGGCGGGAATTCCGGAAGATGATCCTCGTAATCCTGCATTTATTGCCGATAACGTTGGAGATAATGTCGGAGACTGTGCCGGTATGGCCGCCGATCTTTTTGAAACATATGCCATCACAGCTTTGGCAGCAATGATCCTCGGAAATCTTACCTTCCCAGGCAATGAAAGTATTGTAGTTTTCCCTCTGGTTTTAGGAGGAATCGCAATTATTGCTTCTATTATAGGATCTTTCGCCATCAAACTTGGAAGCAAAAATAATATCATGGGCGCACTATATAAAGGACTTGCCGTAGCCGGTGTCCTTTCTGCCATTGCTTTCTATTTCGTAGCTAACTATTTCTTCCCCGAAGGCAGTGTCATCGCCGCCTCCGAAGTTGTTATCGCCTCACTTGTCGGATTGGCCGTAACTGCCGGAATGGTTGGAATCACAGAATATTTTACTTCAACCGAATATAAGCCGGTTAAAAAAATTGCTAAAGCTTCAGAGAACGGTCACGGAACCAATGTTATTGCCGGACTGGCCGTTGGTATGAAATCAACAGCTGTTCCAGTAATCATTATTGGAGCAGGTATGTACATTGCTTATATGTATGGAGGCGGACTTTACGGAGTAGCTTTGGCTGCTATGTCTATGCTTTCTTTGGCCGGAATTATTGTAGCTATCGATGCTTACGGTCCCATTACCGACAATGCCGGTGGAATTGCCGAATCAGCTGGACTTCCTGAAAGTGTCCGTGATGTAACCGACCCGCTCGATGCTGTCGGAAACACTACCAAAGCCGTTACCAAAGGCTACGCTATTGCTTCTGCCGGCTTAGCCGCGATCGTACTTTTCTCATCATATACACAGGAATTTGATCATATCGGACGCGAAATAGTCTTTTACCTAAACGATGTTAATGTTGTTATCGGTCTATTTATTGGTGGATTAATCCCATATCTGTTTGCTTCATTTGCTATGGAAGCCGTTGGTAAAACTGCCGGTGCAGTAGTTCAAGAGGTAAGAAGACAATTCAGGGAAATCCCCGGGATTATGGAGGGTAAAGCAAAACCTGAATATGCCACTTCAGTAGATATTGTTACTAAGGCCGCCATCAAGGAAATGATCATTCCGGCGCTACTTCCTGTTTTGATCCCGATTTTGGTTGGAGCTGTCTTAGGTCCTGAAGCATTGGGAGGTGTTTTGATGGGTTCAATTGTAACCGGACTTTTTGTGGGAATTTCCATGACCACCGGTGGAGGAGCCTGGGACAATGCTAAGAAATATATTGAATCAGGTCACTTTGGTGGTAAAGGATCTTTTGCTCACCAAGCCGCGGTAACAGGTGACACTGTCGGAGATCCTTACAAAGACACCGCCGGGCCTGCAATTAATCCAATGATTAAAGTGTTGAACATCGTAGCCCTGCTACTTGTTGTCGGAGGATTATTCGGATAAGGAAAATTCAAAAAATTATCATAAAAAAAAAGCCCCTAGCCATCAAGCAGGGGCTTTTTCTAAACGTTTTGCATTTGATTGGAAACCGGGTTTTGCCTGATGGCATCGGAAATCATGTTTTGTATCGCCTTACGATAAAAATGCGGTTTATTGATATTTTTTAGAAATATCACTTGCTTGGAAAACATACATTCGACTCGGATTGTCCCGAAACCAAAGATTCTACCCATTAAACCTTGTGACATTTTCACCGAACTAATGGTTCGCATAGTGATAATGTCGGTCTTTTTATTGATATAGCCTTTGTAGCGGGAAATGGTTTCCTGACTGATTCGATAAAAATGAAAGGCCCACAAAACCACCACAATCATAATAGTAGTAAGGTTAATCAATTGGAATAAAATGTAGATCCAAGTGGTATTATCAACAGAATTTATAGCATTTTCCCCAACAGCATATAAATATCCCCATTTAGCTAAAACATAGCCAATAGTTATTATAATCTCAGTCAAAAGCAATCTGGCAAATAAAACCATTAGACTTTGTCTAATCTCAAAATATTTGATAATATTTTTCTTCTCCATGCACAGATTATTACTCCAACCTGAGCCAAAAAGCAAATCTTTGGCATCCCTGAGCATTGTTAGAAAGCCAAGAAAACGCTATAATATAGTATATGAAGCCACTTAATCTCAGTCCGGAAGAACTCAAGCTGATCCGCAAGGTCGGTGGTGTTCATTTTACCAATGATCAAGTAAGCGAATTGGACCGTCGAATTGAAGCAGGGGAGTCAATTAATGGCGATGATCGCCTGCTTTACAAAATTATTAGTCGAGTTCATCAAATTACCAAAGACAGAGTTGTGGAAATTTTGTATCCGGAGATTTTCGAAGAAGATATGGCCGAGCCCAAAATCGATCTCAGTGACAAATTTATACAAGAGACTGTCAAAGATAATCAGGCTGAAATCAAGGCTCAAGTAGACAATTTATTTTCCGAAGTTTTTGGCCAAAAAACTACCTTGGATGTTCCTCTAAAGCCCATGCAAGATGAAATGATTGAGCTATTCAAATCCACAGATGGCAATCTGGGAATGGCTTTCCCGACCGGGACAGGAAAAACGCGCACTTTTTTGGAAATCGCCAAAGCCCAATTGCAAATCCTTCCGGATAAACTAATCGTAATTACTACTCCACAACATGAGCTAATACGGCAAATTAATGAAGAAATTCACAAGTTTAAAAGTCTGGAAGACTTACAGGGCGAAACCATTGATCCGGATAATCCGCAAATCCCTGATATGGTGGAATTGGGTGAAAGAGTTGCTATTCAACAAGATGTAGACAATGACCCGATCAGTATCAACCGAAATCTTAAAGCCGCTTTACCTGACACCAGTCGCATTCTCATTGCCACACCACAACGCGTTGAATCATTAATTAAAGCGGGCAAAATTCAGTCGACTGACGTCGGACTACTGATTCTTGATGAAGGTAGTATTGGGGTCAAAGCCCAAACTTGGAAATATTCAACTTTTCCGGTTTTTGATCAGCTTAGCAAGGCTAATCCAAATCTAAGAACCATCGTATCTGATGCCACACCGACTCAAATGGAGGTTGAAACTAATCGACTGAAAATTTCTCAATGGCTATTTGGAGAACATGAGTTGTTTATGAATTTGAAAGCCCGAGGTGTAGTGGATGTTGAATATGGAGATAAACACAAAGAATTGACCTTGGAGCTGCTCAAGCAATATCACAGAGTACAGCAAATGCTGGTCGGAAAAATCAATCACCTGATTTGGAGATTTCTGCGCAATGCCGACTTTCCCATTCCGGAAAACCAGCCCTTAAGCGCTAAATTATTGCGTGAGATAAGTGCCCGCCTGAAGAGAGATTCTAGGCGAGCTTGGGAATTTCCACTAGTCATTAAACAATTAATCGCCCTTGCCGGAGAATTAGAATACGATCCTGAAAAGGAACCGAGTATGTCTTTTGATCAATTCAAGAAATTGTTTGATTTTTGCATGTCTGCCACCAAAGGCATTCAAAACCCCGGCCTGCGCCAAGCCTTTTTCGATATTGGCTCTCGCGCTCTTGCCTTCCTCAAAATGCGCAATTTATATCATCGATTTCACACCGAATCTTATCAAAGTTTCATATCCAGCTTGGATAATCTGCGCGATGAATTCCACGATCCGGAAGTGGAAATGGGGCCGATTAAACACAAGGCAAGCCAATATTTACTGACTGGATATCGCCCGGGCGAACCAACTCTCCAACAATTTCGTAATAATTTAGAACAGCAAATTAATCAAGAGCAGATTCTACATCCTAAAGTGGCTCAACTTAAGCGTGATCTGGAAATGTATCGCAGCTTGGGACTGCATTGTTTGGTTTTTTGTAGAGAAAAAGCCACCGCTCATCACCTGAATGATTTAGCCAATCGGGAGTGGGGATTAAATACTGACATGATTCATGGAGGAAGTACCAAAGGTGAAAAAAAACGCCGCAATTTTGCGGTTCAACAGTTGCGACGAGGAGAAATTGATCATCTTTTCACAACCAGCGTCGCCGATCGTGGTTTGGATATATCCAATGTTAATATTGTCATCAATTTTTCCGCCGAGGGAGTAAATGTTGAGACTGCTAAACAAAGAGAAGGTAGGAATCGTGGTACCGGGATTTTTCGGATGTATGCAGTGCCAATCGAAAAGAAATTCGTCTGGCGACTCTTAAGCGCAGATAAAAAATATAATCAGGAAAGGCTTCAGCATATGGAAGATGCTCGAGAAGAAATAGACAGACTAAATCTGTATTTGAGTGAACAGACACAACAGTCCAAATTCAATAAGCCTAAACGCGATCAGTTTATTGAGCAGTTTAGAGAAATGGCTCTTTCTCTCGACAAAGCTGCTATCGATGAACGCTTAAGACTGGTTACCGTAAAACCGCGCGTTTATACTAGGGGAGGTCGCTATTTTGAAGGCCAAAAGCAGAAGAAACCTTATTATGAAATTATCTGTATCGTGGAAGATTGCATCGAAGATCGTCTTTCCAGCGTTCGCTTAAAAATTCGTTTTGATGACTATGCTAAGGCGGATGCTTATTTAGACAAATTAATGCATCAAAATGGGAAAACGGTTAATGTGAAGGCTCATCTAAGTGTCAGTAGAGACACGAAAACCGGCAGGACTAAAAACTTCAGTTTTATAGCAAATCCGCAAGTTTATTTTAATCAGGAAGAAAAAATCGAAGCACTAAACAATTCAGAAGGAGTGCTCGACATTCCCGAAAAAGATGCAGATTATCCGCATACTAATCCATATCATCGCAGTGTCTATTATCAAACCGGTCGCCCGGAAACTGAGACACCTATAGATATTGCCAAGACAGAAATGCGTTATAAAAGGCTAATGGAGAAAGCCCAAGGTCCATATTATCAGGAATACTTCGAGAAATACTATCAAGATCACCCTGATTCCAATCCGCCACCTCCTCCCCAATATAAAAAAGAGCCGGAAAACAATCCTTTACCCAAACCGGTATCAAGACATCAACCTAAAGAAACCACCACACAGAAAAAGTATCGACAAAGGGAAGAAGGGGGACAGCGACGACTATTCTAGAATCTTAATTGCCAAACCTTCAACCAGTGCTTTACTGACTTTCAGATTGGCATCTTTGAGAATTCTTTGAAAAGTACTTTGGGATATTCCCATTTTAGCAGCCGCTTCAATCTGATCCATCCCCTCAACATTTTTAAGTCGCAATGCTTCCAATTCGTCATGCGATAACTCCACTTCTTGCAATTCACGAAGCGGCACACCTCTAGGCTTGAAATAAGTAACTTCCGCTTGATATTCAATACGCCGCTTTTTTTTCGGTCTCATTAATCTAATTTAAAAATACCCAAATACCCAGTGCCAGCATAATCAATCCGGCTATCAAATGCAGTACTCGAATATTCTTGTCTTTCCACTTAACGGCATTTTCCACCGAAGTATATCCACAAAAGATCAGCAAAGTGATTAGCAACAGAGGAAGCACAAACACCAGATTATAGAACAGCAGAACAGGTACAATCTCAGTCCAGCTGGCGTTTTCAGCTAGCAGGCCTAAAACAAAAAAGTATGGACCACCTGTACATGGCAACTCAAACAGCATCACGACAAAACCTATAGCAAAAGCTCCCAAAGGCGATGTGATATTTTTCAATAATTTCTTCAAAGTAGGCCTCCATTTTAGCGGTATTTCCATGACAAAACCTTTTCCATACCAAAAGAAATCCTTGATATTAGCCAAACCGATCAAAATTGCTAATACTCCCACAATCGGATAAATAATTCCGGCAACATTAAAGAAAGTGATGGCTTTTAAAATGCCCAATCCAAACAAAAAATAGGATATATAAATCGAAGCGGTAAAAGCCAGACCTCCCATTAAAGCTCGTCTTTTATTTTCCGTACTCAATAGCAAAGCCCCCAGCAGAATCAAAAGAACCGCAATTGCACAAGGATTAATTGAATCAACGAAAGCCGCTCCGGCAATAGCCCAAAGTGAGTATTTTCCCGATTCAGCGGTCTTTATGTCAGGATCAACAGTTAAGTTTTGATTTGCATTTAGACTATCATCAGTATCAATCTGAGATTCTTCCGTTCCGCTATGCCCGTTTACAAATACTGTCACTTTTTCACCATTTGATTCCACAGGTTCATATGATTCCAAAAATCTTACAATCGGTGTATCTCCGATATAAATATTGTCATTAACAAACAAAGCCGGGACACCCCGCTCATTCTGCGGAAATGAATATTCATCTAACAATTGATTAAAAACTAGACCATTATCTCGATTTTGATAGATTTCATAATGCTCAATTTCTACATTAGGATTTTGATCTTCAAATTCTTCCAATGCCGGAATAACACGTGCGCAATGCGGGCAACCGATTCCATGAAAAAATTTCCACTGAACACTTGATTCAATAGCTGCAGCCTCACTGGAGGCAGTTTCAATTTCATTCCCGTTTATCTCTTGGGCAAATGTGACATTACTACTCAACATAACCATGCCCAGCAGCAAAAGAGTTATTCGTTTAAACATAATTTGTTTTTATTAAGAACTTTTATTGTAATTCAGAGATCATCTTATCAACTTGATTCATCCTTCCCTGCAGATTATTCTTGGTTTCTTTAAGGATTTCAAGTTTTTCAGGACCACTTGTTTCATTCCACAATGCACAGCCGCTTCTTTTTTGAAATGACCGAAATCTGCCCAAAAATTTTCGTCCCTGACCTTGTCCTTGAAAACGTCCTCCGAAGCCCCGTACTGAGGCGTTAGGCCCTCTTCCGTCTTGATTTGGCATAGTAGTAATGGTTAAATATTCAAAACTAAAACGAATATATACCCAATACTACATTCTGGCAAACTAATTTTCTTCCACAGCAATAATTTTGGTAGGACAGGCGGCAGCAGCTCTTTTATTCGCTGCCAATTCATCATCAAAAATTTCCGCCACTTCAACGCGATTACGCTTCACTCCATGACGTAGGCGTGATTTACCGTCAGAGTCTTCCATTTCCCAGGTGTTGGGAGCAATCACGCAGCATGAATTACAGCCAATGCATTTCTCGCGACGATGTATTACTTTATGCGTTTTCACGTACTTTTTTATTTCTTAAAATATAAACTTTGTCATTATTCCTCACTTTTTGATGAAGTCTGACAGTTACTATATCCTGACTATTACTGCTTTCAATTAATTGCTTATCTCTCATCATTTGATCAATTTTAGTATGCACGACTCCTGTAGTTTTACCCATAATTACTACTTTATCCCCAACTTTAAGCTGATGTGCTCTCACATCAACTTCAGCAGCTTTGGCACGTGGAAAGTAATGGTTAATCAATCCTGCATATATTTTTTCTTCACTAGCTTGACTTCCGTCAGTACCGGTCCAATCTGCAAAGGTTTTTCCATAGAAGTATCCATCACAAAAGCCTCGATTGAAAACTTTTTTCAGTCTCTCCATTCCTTGATCAATAAATTCCTGTGTAAAAGTATTATTTGCTAGTCGATCAACAGCTTCACGATAAACACGAACCACCATATCTACATATTCCGGCGAACGGCCTCTACCTTCAATCTTAAATACTGCCGCACCAGTGTCAGCTACTTGGTCAAGAAAGGGGAGTGCACACAAATCCTTGGGACTCATCACATAATGGTTATCCAGTACTAGCTCTTGCCCGGTTTCTTCTTCAATAATTCGATATTTTTTGCGACATTCCTGCAAGCAAGCTCCTCTTTGAGCGGAGGTATTGGTTTGCAACACACTCATATGACAGCGTCCGCTCTGCGCTACACATAAGGCACCATGCACAAATACTTCAATTCTGACCGTTTCACCTGACGGTCCACGCAAATCATCATGGCGAATCTGTTCACAGATATGCTTGATTTGTTGTAAATCTAGCTCTCTAGCCAGGACTATAGTGTCAGCAAAATTGGCATAAAACTTGACCGATTGATAATTGGAAATGGAGAGTTGTGTGGAGCATTGAATCGGCATCCCAATTTCCCGACAATATTCAATGGCGGCAATGTCTTGGACAATGACTGCATCAATACCGGCTTCCTTGGCGGCATTAACAATTTGATGCATCAAATTCATGTCATGTTCATATAGGAGCGTATTCAAAGTTATATAGCTTTTCACCCCAGCTTTTTTACATCTTGCAGCTATTTCCTGCATATCTTCAATGGTAAAATGCTGAGCGGCACGAGCTCTCATATTTAATTGCTGTACTCCAAAAAACACACTATCAGCTCCTGCATTAATAGCTGCCTGCAATGACTCGAACGAGCCTGCCGGAGCCATCACCTCTGGTTTTAGCACTTGTTCTCTCATTTTAATATTTAGAAAGTTTTTTACTTTTACATAACTTTATGATATTTGTAAATAAAATAAACACAAAATATGCAACAAATAGTCTACGTTATTCTTCCTATATTTATCATAATATTTGGAAGCGCATTTTTGACACGCCTAAAGATTGCTGACAAGAGCTGGATGCCGGTTCTGAACGCTTTTGCACTCAAAATTGGTTTCCCGGCATTGATTTTTTCTGCCCTCTCTACTACTACTTTCGATTTCGCCAAAGACTATCCACTTCTACTAGTCAATACACTCTTTATCTTGGCGACTTTCGCCTTAACCTGGATGATTGGGAAAGCTATTAAGCTGAATAAGAAATTCTTACGAACCATTTTTATTTGCCTTGTCTTAGGCAATGTAGCTTTTCTTGGCATACCAGTATTAACGCAAATATACGGTCCTAGCATTCTTCCGACTGCGAGTCTGATCGTTGCTGTTTATTTATTTTGGTATTTTACAGCCGGAGTTGGCTTTCTGGACTCTACTCAAGATGGTGTTAAACCTAAATTGGGTAAGCTGCTAAAGCATGTTCTAGAGAATCCTTTATTAATAGCGGTTATCTTAGGTTTAATTTTTTCCGGCCTAAATATCCCCATTCCGGAAATGATAGCGACTTCTATTTCCATGTTGGCAGCCTCCGTTACCCCGGTTGTCCTTGTTGTAATTGGACTTTTCTTAGGAGATGCCAAATTTGGTAAAATTAAAGATTGGATCAATGTAGGCATTTTTTCCTTTTTAACTCTTGTGATCAATCCATTGCTACTGCTTGGAATATTATGGTCACTTAATATGAGTTTTCAATTATTTGCTTCTTCAATAGTAGATGCCGCTATGCCACTGGCAATTACCCCTTTTGCCCTGGCTGACAAATATAATTTAGACAAGAAATTCATCGCTAATTCAATTGTTTTAAGTACGGTTTTATCAATAATAACAATACCGCTTTGGATAAATCTATTAAGCCTTACCTAGTCAATGAAGAGCTTAGAAAGAGACTTTTTTACAAGATCTACTTTAAGAGTCGCAAAAGATCTCTTAGGCAGTCACTTAGTACGGCCCACACCCGGCGGGCTCATTATTGGAGAGATTAACGAGGTAGAGGCTTATATCGGTCAGGAAGATCCGGCTTGCCATGCCGCCAAAGGCCTGACCCCCAGAAATCAGATCATGTTCCAAATCGGAGGCCACGCGTATGTCTATTTCATTTATGGAATGTACGAGTGTTTCAATATTGTCACCGAAAATGAGGGCTTTCCGGCTGCAGTCTTGATTCGTTCCGTCATTCCAGTGCAAGGACAGCATTTGATCAAGCAAAATAGACCACTCGGTACTGTAGACGGTCCAGGCAAGCTATGCCAAGGTTTTGACATATCACGGAAGCTTAATGGTCAAGATTTAACTCAGTCTGAACAACTTTTCCTGACAAGTGGACGCAAGATTACAGATTGTAAGACTTCTCCTCGAATTGGCATCAAACAAGGGCAGGAATTGATGTGGCGATTGTTTTATTAGTTCAATAATGGTATAATAATAGGATTCAATAACAAAATCCTATGTTTACTCCCAAACGCTTAATTTACTTCTGGAATCCCAAAAATGCACCCGAGTCAGGTGCTGAAGAGATTGACCAAAAACCCAAAGAAAATGTTACGGAAAATTTTCAAGGAGTTGCAGATTATGCTAAAAAAGCCCGACAGAAACTTGCAGAAGCATTAGAAGATGCCACTGAGGGTATGGCTGGTAGTATCGAAGGTGATTTTTTAGATCCCAATGGAAATATCCAGCTAGACGTATTAACAAGTTTTATTAACAATAACCAAGAGAATCCTACCAGAGCTGAAAATGTACTTGCAGGGCTGGAAGGTTTTTTGTCCCCACAACAATATTCAGAAATAGGTGAAAGATTGATTGGCTCAGAATTCCCAACTTTAAAAGACAAAAGAGGTGAAACCATGGGAAGAGTTGTTGGCCAGAAGGTTAATGAAATCCTTCAACAAAATAATCCTGCCAAGGCTCGCTGGCATTTGATGGTACTTGATCGCTTTTTCCCTCAATCAATTAAACCAACCATTAAATATATTCTAGATCATGTTCCTGCTCCACTACTAAAAAGCGCCGTCGGGGTAATTGCCTATTATTTACCGGAAAAGCAAGCTCGTGCAATTGTATTGGATACAGTGCGAGAAATGCCGGCTGATGAAGTTAAAGAATTGGCCAAGTGGAGCATCAAGACCGGCGTTTTTGAAAGAGGGCAAATTTTTGCAGCTGAAGGGGCCGGAAAGGCTTTAGGGTTTATCTTAGGAAAAAATTACGATACTAGAGATATGACTGATGCAATGATTAAAAAGAAGGCTCTGGAAAAACTGGAAAATATGTCTTCAGCCGAGCTCAAAACTATCATGCTCGAACGGCTAGTCTGGATGTCCAAAGATGAGCTTAATGGAATGCTGGCCAGCTTTGCAGACGAAAAATACCAAGCCATCAAAGATCGTATCTATAGAGCATTGACGTTTTAATGCCAAAAGTGTTGATAGGAAGACCAACGCTCGACAAAACGAGCTCGGCATCCGCCTCGCACTATAGGCTCGCGATAAGATTCGCTCGCCTGGTCTCCACTCCGTTGCGCCCATGGCAGGGCCAGGAGGAATCGAACCCCCGCCAGAGGTTTTGGAGACCTCTGTACTACCACTATACGATGGCCCTCTGTTTACTTGGAAGAAATGGCTTTCGCCAGTTGTGATTTCTTACGTGCAGCGTTTTTCTTGTGTATCAAATTCTTCTTGGCAGCCATATCAATAGCTTTGTAAGCCTCGGGTAAAGTCTTTTTAGCAGCTTCTGCATCATCCTTTTTCAAAGTCATAACTTTCTTGATCATAGTTTTCATTTTGCTCTTCACAGGCTTATTCCTCTCAGTTTTTACCTGGGCTTGTTTCGCAGCTTTCTTGGCAGATTTGGTTACTGGCATAAGGATTAGTAATTTATTTGATTAATGCGGTGAAATATAAACATTTTACAATTCTAAAGTCAATTGCAAAATCGATCTGTCAAAATTTATAAAAAAACAAAAAAGGTACTTGACAAGTTGACAAAACCAGATAAAATGATCTCTTAACTTAAATTGCGCAAGCAGTGCATCTAACTTATAGATAGCGTCTGCTGGCCAAAGATAAGTTCTTTGACAGATTGGTATGACACTCAAAAATAATTAAAGTTTTTCGCAACTTTAATTAAGTAATTAGTCCAATGACGGACGTTTATAATTTATGTTCAACAATTAACAATCAATACTATGAAAAACGCACTTCGTTCAGGCTGGGCGAAGAAAGCGATACTATTTGCTTTTATTTTAGGAGTAGTATCTCCTTCCGCTTTAGCCTATCCGGCTAGCAGCTACTCCGGACCTGTTAGCTCAGCAACTTCCGGAACCTCTGGCTATGTAGATGTTTCTACATATCAGAAAACTTCAGGTACAGGTAACAGCTATTCTGCTGCTGCTTATACCGCTCCTACCGCTACTTCAAATAGTGGTAATCATTATCAGGCAGCTTCATATACTGGTCCTTCAAGTACAACTAGTACTTCAGGTAACAGTTATACGCCTGCCACTTATACTGGACCTTCTTCTACTAATACTCCTTCAAGCGTTACATATACCGCTTCAAGCTATCAAGGTCCTGTAAGTAACAAAACTGCACTGGATGTTTCTCAGTATCAAAAAACTGAAGATAACACCAGTAATACAGTTGGGAATTCTTATGTAGCTTATAATTACACAGGACCGGTTAGCGGCACAACTTCAACTGCTGCTATTGCTCCTGATATTATGGGACTAAATGTAACACCAAGTTCATACAATCCTGACCAAGGAGGTGTTGCTACAGTTAGTTTCAGACAAAATACCAGATCAGAAACAACAGTTTGGATTAAAGACAGCAATGATACTATTGTTCAAACTCTACTTTTTGATCTTGAATTAACTTCTACCAGCACACCTTATGAATATGATTGGAATGGAAAAAGAGCCAATGGAACAGTAGTTCCTGCAGGCACTTATACAGCCCAGGTTTATACTCATAATGTAGCAGGTGATGATTTAGCTAATTACACATTTACTGTTACTAGAGACGCCGTTACAGAGAGACCTGATGTATCACTTAGTGTAAGTCCAACCAGTTTCAACGTTGATGACAACGAAGATACAACAATTACTTATACTCTTTCTAACGATTCAGCAGATCTTTCCGTTAAGATCAAAGACGGTTCTTCAACAGTAAGAACTTTAAAAACTCTAAGCTCAACCAATGTTGGAACTTACACAGTTGATTGGAATGGTCTTAATGACGCCAATCAAAAAGTAGATGCTAAGACATACACTGTTGAGGTTTATGCAGTAAATAGTGCAGGTGACGATATCGCCACTCGCTCTGTTTCAGTTCTAGAGAATCAAGCTGGTGACGAACCAAATATCTCCAGTCTTAATGCAGATCCTGATCCATTTGATCCTGAAGATGAAGATACTGAAATTGAATTCTATGTAGATCAAGCTGCAGACATTACAGTAGAAATCCGTGAAGGAAACTCTACAATTCGCACTCTTGACAATGGTACTTTCAGAAATGCCGGTACCTATCGTTATGATTGGGATGGAAGAGATTCTTCAGGTAATCAAGTTGATGAAGACATTTATACAGTTTATGTAGAAGCGGAAAACTCCGACGGAGATGACACTGCAACTACTACAGTTCGTGTAGACTACGATAATGGTGGCGGCGTAAGCTGTGACATTATCGGTACACACGATGCAGATCCGGACAGATTTGATCCAGATGATGAAGACACACTGATCAGATTCACCATGGATAGAACTGCAGAAGTAACTCTAAGAATCTATGACAATAATGACGACATTGTGGAAAGACTGTTAACCGGTCAAACCTTTACCAGTGGAACCAAAACAATATCTTGGGATGGTGAAGACGGTGACGGAGACCAGGTTAGAGACGGTCGCTATGAATATGTAATCATCGCAGTTGATGACAATGACAGTTCTTGTCGCGATGAAGTTACAGGAATTGTTAGAGTAGATTCTGACGGGAATGATCAAGATGAAGATTGGGATGACGATCGTGAAGGTCTAATTAGAAACCTTGAAGTTGATCCTGATCGTTTCGATCCGGATGACGACGATGAAGTAGAAATCACTTTCGAGCTTACTGACGATGTAGACAAACTAATTGTAGATATCGTAGAAAAGGGCGATGAGAATGTAATTTACACTATCGAAGATGCTACTAACCAAGATCAAGACGACTATGAATTCCAATGGGATGGTCGTGATGAAGACGGTGATGTAGTAGCTGACGACGAATATGATGTTCGTGTCAGAGCTGAAGATGAAGATGGTGACACAGATACAGATCGTGCTTGTGTTGCTGTTGATACTGGTGGATCACGCAATGAATGTGATGACGATGAAGATGACTGGCCATCAACTGATGAAGGTCTAGTGAGAATCATCGAAGTTGATCCAGCTATCTTTGATCCAACTGATGGTGAAAGATCTGAAATCGTTTTCGAACTTACAGAAGATGTTGAAAGACTAAAAGTTCAAGTAATGGATGGTAACAGAGTTGTTGAAACTCTTCGTGATACCGATGACGTTTCTGAAGGTGAATATGCCTATGAATGGGATGGTCGTGATGATGACAATGATCGCGTTCGCGATGACCTATATCAATTCCGTGTTATGGCCGATGATGGAGATGACACTGATACTGACAGAGCTTATGTAGAAGTTGATACTGATGGAATCATAATTGGATTCCCAGAAGATCATCGTTGTGCAGGCTTCCGAGATGTATCTATCTATTCTCCTTTCTGTAAAGCCATTGAATTGATGTCAGCTAGAAATATCTTTGATGGATATTCTGATGGTACATTCCGTCCTTACCAAGCAATCAACAGAGCAGAAACAACTAAAGTTGTCACACTAGCTCTTGGTTATGATGTAAGAACAGGAGGTTACTATGGTAATCAATTCTCAGACACTATTGCCAATGCTTGGTATGCTCCATACCTTGATACAGCACTTAGAAATGACATCATCCACGGCTATCCGGATGGAACATTCCGACCTTCAAACACAATTAATCGTGTTGAATTACTCAAAATCTTCCTCAGAGCTCATAACCTAAGTAATCCAAGATGCGCTCAACCATATCTTGATACGCCGGTAAACGCTGATACAGATTGGTACATGCCATATGCTTGCTATGCCAAGCAATACAACCTAATCGGAGGTTCTTACCTAAGACCGGGTGAGCCAATGACTAGAGGTGATGTGGCGGATCTTTTCTACCAATTCGAAATCAGAGGAGAATATGAAGGTTACGGTTCAAGCGGTGTCGACTATACTTATCAATATTATGATGATGTAGACGATTACTATAATGATCGTTACGACTATGATTACGATAATTACTATGGTTATTCAGATGACGAACTACGTTATGTAGATGGTCGCTGGGTAAGAGTGTCATACTAATCAACAGCTTTTGTTAAAGCGCAAAATGTAGCCCGAATCACATGCCGCCCGGCAAGTGACCGGGCTCTTTTTGTTGCAAAAACACATTACTTCTGGCATGCTTGAAACAAGCATTAACACAAAAATCTATGAAATTAGGAAAATTAATCTTTGGTGCAATTGCCGGACTTACAGCCGGACTTTTATTTGCTCCAAAAAGTGGAAAAGACCTTCGTAAAGAGTTTTCTTCGGAATTTAAAAAGGGTGGATACGGTGAAAAAACTGTCTCTAAGAATGCCAAAATAGTTGGTGAGGACGTCAGTAAAACTGCTCAGGAAGTTTATAATCTACCTGAAGTTCAGAAGGGTATCAAATATACTCAGAAAGAAGCAGACAAGTTAATTAAGCGAATCAAGAAGGAGATGAATAAACAAAGCAAAGAGTGGGGAGTGAAAGCTAAAGAGACTATTGAAGAGATAAAGAAAAACGTAGTAAAAAAAAAGCCTCTAATAAAAGCAGCTAAGAAGTCTCACCAGATTCCGATCAAAAAGGGTTAATCCCTGATTAAACCAGTCACATGAATCAAAACGGCTTTTCTCTGAGCTTCGAGAAGGCCGATTTTTGATTGCAATAACAAAGATAAATCCCTGATGGCAGAACGCTTTTTCTCAGAAAACGTATTTACTGCTAGAGAAGAAACTTTAAGTTGCTTGGGATTAAAGCCTAAATCCAGACAAAACTGATAAGTTAGCGCATGCAGGAATCTGTTGAATTTTTCGAATAATTCTTTATCGGATTTCGCATCAAAGAATTCTGCATCCATTATTTCTTCTACATTCAAATCTAGTGAGATCATCAGTCGATAGAAGTGAAACACCCTCGTTACATTTGAGTCTTGTGGATCCAAATCATATTGCCTGACAAAATGGAACAGTAGATTAGCTTGTTCACTCAAGGTCTGCGCTATTTCTTGATCACCCCAACCTTTTTCAGACATTCTCCCAGACATCATTGCAAAAACAATACGATACGCATTTTTGACTCCTTCTTCTGAAAAATTGACAGTAATTGGCAGGGCATGTGGGTTTTGATGCGAGTCATTATCAACTACGGTAGCATTCTCGTAATATTCATCAAACTCTAATTTGTCAGCCATTAATAGGTGATTAATCTAGAGTAGATAATAAACTAAAGGTATTAAAAGTCAATAGTAACTAGACTTCCAGATAAGCAATTGAACCGATGCTTTGAGACATCGTTTTTGGCTGAGGAAGTAACTCCAATGCTTGTTTAAGAGTGTTTGCGTTAATGAAACCATATTTTGCTTCCACATCTTTAGAAAACTGACTTAAAAATCCATACATGGAAACACCGAATTTTTCTTCTTCAGGTCCGTAATGATTTCGAATTCTGGAAATTGCATTGCTACTCATCACAAAAATTTGATCATTATCTTCCAGTTTAATTTTCTGATTATCCATTCCCACACCTAGAGGAGCTTGCCCCTTTTCAGAAGCATTGGTTGCATCAATAGTTTTGTTGCCACGCAGAATTAAACATCGACTACCTCCTTCACTTTTATAAGCTAAGCTTTCTAAAGTACGATTTTTTAAATCTATTTGTACACTTTGCACACAGACATCTGCGTGCCGCGCCTGTTCCAATGACACGCCCACAGAATAGGGATTTGCTTCACCAGTCTGATCAAACATTAATCCTGCTTCATAAACTGCACCATCTGCTGCCTGAGCGTTTATCAAATTCGAATTACTGCGCGCTTCGCTAAAAGCTATATTAATCTTATTGCCATGAGCATTTACAACGGCCTCACCTACAGGCTCTGGTTTAATTCCGGATACATCCGCTTTTATTCCATTGGAATAGTTAACCAAACCAATGTAATGATCTTGATGTTGAATATTTTGCGCATGAACTCCCTCATTCAAAGGTGTTGCCAATGTGCCTCTTAAATCACGTAAATTTTGATATGCTGAATCAGTCAACAAACTATTAACACTTTCAATATTGCCTAGTCCCTGCATTTCAGGGACAGGTTGTTTTCTTGCTTGATATTCGGTCTTTAGACGTTGCTTCATTGCCTCTATATTCTCAAATTCCGGTCCAATTCCCGCTTTGGTGGCTACTTTTTCCGGATGTGCAACTGAGTATTCCAATTGTCTGGAAATCTTTGCATGAGTTTCATCTAATTGTTCTCTGATTTCCGGAGTAAAGGGCATATCATATTCCGGACCTCTGATGGTCAACTTTTCGGCAGCTGCTGGCTTCAATTCATTGACATTTTGTTCTACAGCGGCATCCCACCCCGCATCGATGCGACTTAAATCCTGATCGTTACCATTTGACGTATTTGCTTTATTACTCATTGTTATTATTAAATAATCCCTATATTATACCATAAGGAATATAAAAAGCAATTACGCGAGTAATATTACATTTTAAATAACCGCATTGGACAAATGATTGATCACTGGGGTGTTTTTAAAACTAGGATTTCTTAAGTCACTAAAAATCTCTTCATATAATTGATACCCAATTTGCCCGGTAAGTGAAATAGCATCAAAAACAAAATATGCTTCCTCATTTTTAACGGCTGCACCATAGATTGAATTTTTTACTTTGGAAATAGCAATTTTTAATACAAGCAACAACTTCTCGAATATCTCTTGATCTGACCAATTTTGCGCAACGGCAATATCAAAAAAATTCCGAAAAGCTGAGTCATATTTAGCAAGAATATATAACAGAGCTTGTTGTTGAGCTGTATTTTCACAATTTTCTTTTAAATAGACCAAAAAAGTCTGGGGGACTATCAAAGTCTTAATTTGCCTGTAGGTTTCTCCTCTTTCCACTGCCGTCACTTCATCCCATCCATTTTCAGATGAGATTTCAACACTTTTCTCACCTATACTGAATTCATTATTACCACCCTCTATGACTGTAAACTTTTTACTGTCAGGCACTTAGTATATTAAAAAGGATCTTAATATAAAACATACTAAATAAAAAGTCAAGATTATGTCTCAAAGGCAACAAAATTGAAATCAGGCAATTTGCGAGGTGATTGGTAAGTAGCCACACGATGATTGAGTTTCTCCACAACCAATTTCATAATTTCTGAATTACCAGCTTTTCTTCCCTTAAGTTCAGACTTTGCAGCCTTAAAAATCTCCCGAATTTCTCTTTGAAAGACTTTTTTCAAATCTTGAGAAGGGGTCATTGTCCCGCTTAATGCTCCATTTAACAGGACAGCATTAAACAGTAAAGGACTGCCCATAATCACAATATTACCTTGCTTAACTCTGCGTACGGTTTTAGCTGGTTGAAACTCTGCTCTTTGGTCCATAGCATCACTCACGCCGGCATAAGCGGATTTTTTCGCTTTAGCTGCAATAAACTCTGCAAAGGCTTTTTCTTTAGCCGCCTGTTTCACTTTGTCTCTAATATCAATACTGGTAACAATGTCAGAGTCTTCTTTTTCAAAGTGTTTTTGAATATCAATATTTCTTGGGCCTGCATTCAGGTCCACATCACGATCAAACATTTCCATACCTAGTGTCCCCGGATCGATGCTCAAAACAATTGCATCACCAAGATTGGCTGTTTCCAATACTCTGTTTTCCGGATTATAATTTACCTCCAGAACAGAATAATGTGGTCGAATATCGGTATGAAGCTTATCGGCTTGTGATTCTGTTAGATAAGAATTAACAACTCTAGCTGTATGTAAGGGATTATTTGTGTCACGATATAATTCGCCAACCAAAACGGCACCCTTTTTTAGAGCATTGGAATCCAGAGTAATTTCGTCACTTCCAACATGGCTATAGGTAATTTTACCATTTCTATAGCCTAGCACTCCAATTTCACCTCTGTTATTAGTACGAGATAAACCGGCAATAAATGCTGGTTTGCTGTTAATAGAGACTTGTTCTGCCAAAGGTTTACTAATTCTTTGTTCTTCGTCACTGATTACTCGTTCCGGCAATAAAAATATGTCTTCACCTTCTTTTAGTTGAATATTCTGTTGTTTAAACAAGTCACTTAGCAAACTACCAGCCAACACTCTTGGTGATACTCGCAGTTTTTGCGAAGTGTTAAGCGCCTCTAAGTAATAATTATCGAGGTCAACACCTTCAACATTACTTACTTTCTTGCGAATTTCTTTTTTAATATCCAGAGTTTGGTCACTTTTCAGTAATTTATTACGTTGATCCAACTCGGAAAGTTCCGGGAACAGAATTGTAAAGAATATTGATTCAGGAAAGATAAATCTGGAAGTAACAGTTTTATAGTATCTTTGATGTAACTCCAGGATCTCTTGATCAATTTGTTGTTGATATGCAGGATCGTCATTTAGTCTTCTCGCTGCTTCTTTAGATTGAACCACTCTAATAAACTCATTATAGAAAGGTCCTTTCCGATACTGATAAGCCTCAAACAATTTCATCGCCATTCTTTCCATTTTGTTGTGAGGACCTGAAACAACATCAAGATTTTTGACAGCCTCCAAAATGCCGGGAAAGTTATTTTCAATTTTTTCCAAGTCACTGACTGGAATACCCTTAATTTCTTTTGGCAAATCGGATTCCCGACCTACTAAACCATGTATACGATTCATAAAAATCATTAAATTATATAATAATAACACAAAAACAAAAGAAAGCAAGCTTTCTTGATTGTTTATAACCTAACTAATTGAAAGATATTACAAAATATTATTCTGGAATTTGTATGCTTTCACTAAATTATACATAAGTGAAGCTACTGTCATTTTACCCACTCCTCCTGGGACAGGGGAGGCCATAGCAGCTTTGGGCAGAATCGCTTTAAAATCTGAGTCACCAGCTATTGACCCATCAACAAGTCTGGAAATTCCCACATCGATTATCACCGCCCCCGCTTTAATCATTTCTGCGGTTAGCAACATAGGTTTACCAACTGCTACAATTACAATATCCGCTTTACATGTATATTCAGACAAATCGGAAGTTTTGCTATTCAAAATTGTTACAGTAGCTCCACGATTCATCATCATAATTGCTATTGGTTTCCCAGCTATATTGCCCGCGCCAATTACCACAATATGCTTACTCTCAATATCCAGATCATAGTGTTTTAACATGCGGACAACTCCGGTAGCAGTGCAGGGAGTAAGATATTCAAAAGCCTCTCCCAGCAAAGTTAACCCCATATTTTGCGGTGTTATACCATCAACATCCTTAAGCGGATCAATAGCTTGAATTACAGCTTCTTTACTAATATGAGCTGGCAAGGGGAGTTGAACAATCAATCCATTTATGGATCTATTCTGATTATACTGATTTACTAGCTCAATAATATCCGCAGTTTCCACAGAACCGGGATCGTTGATGTGTTTAAGTTCTGCCTTGAGGCCCAACTTATGTGCAGCCTTCAGTTTTTGATTTATATAAATAATACTACCAGGATCATCTCCTATCAGCAGGATTTGGAGTTTTGCCTGAATATTATTCTCGATTATATCCTCTTGCAATTCTTGATATAGTGCTTTTGCAACTGTTTTTCCATCAATGATCTTATTTTCCATCAGGCGCTTTTTAAATATGCTTCTACATCTGTCCAAATTCTATCTGCAGTTTCTGATATTGAATTAGTAACTTCAATTCTCCTCCAATCATACTTATCCGCCAAATTATCCAGAATAAAGCCAACCGCTTCCGCCAAATCATTATTGGACTCATGAATATGATTACTTTCTCTGGCCTGAATATTACGCCTACCTTTAAGCAAAATCGGCAAATCTTCCTTCAATAAATACTTTTGCACCTCAATCAGCCAATCTAAATTAGCTCCTTTTGCACTTCCCCAAGCCAAACCAGTGCCAATATAATCTTCCGCTACCACAATTTTTCCTTCGTCCAGCATACGTTTTAATGTTGGCTCAAATTGGTATCTGTTAATGGTATACCACATTTGAAATTCATCTTCAGAAATTTTCTGTCCATCATTACCTGATCCCCTGAGAATATTATTTATAAACACTCCCGATGGCTCCAGTTCATAAACCGGATATTTTACAAAAACGGCATCATAGCCATTTTTCTTCAGATTATCGATCAGAATTTTAGCTTGAGTTGATTTGCCGACATTATTGACACCATAAAAGGTGATAAATTTTCCTTTATTCATGGGCTTTAATTATTAACCGGTGGAACCATATCCACCGCGTGACATTATTTTAAAATCTTCATCACTTTCTTCGAATTCCATTTTATCCACTCTAATCAAAAGTCCCTGTGCGATTCTGTCCCCTCTTTCCACCTTAGTATCCTCATCAGTAAAATTATAAACTTGAATCAGTACTTCATCCTCAGGTCCATGATAATCCTGATCAATCACACCAATACCATGCGGTAGCATTAAACCTTTCTTACGTGGCGTACTGCTGCGAGAAGCAATTGTCAGCATGTACCCCTCGGGCACCTTAACAATTACATTACCTGGAATCAGTGCTACTGATTTACTGGGGATATGTGTATCTTCCCGGACAAATAAATCAAACCCTACTGAACCGTCAGTTTGGTAAGTAGGTAAGGGAAGAGTTTTGTCTATTCTTTTTATGTAGACTCTCATGGGCATAATTCTATAGAATATCCTCACAATTCCAAAATTAATCTTAAGATAATGACGAAAAACAACTTGCCTAAAATTGACTTTGCTGTTGGAGGACAAGCCGTGATCGAAGGTGTTATGATGCGTTCACCCAATTATACAGTAGTCAGTGTACGTCGTGAAAACGGTGACATAGTGGAAAATCAAGAGTTCTATCAACAAATCACCCACAGAGTTAAAGCTCTAAATTTGCCTATTGTTAGAGGAATTATTAATTTATTTGAGATGCTTTATATTGGCACTAAAGCTCTAACCTTTTCCTCCAAGCAAGCTATGGAAGATTTGGATGACACACCCCAAAAAAAGCCAAAAGAGAAGTCTAAACAGCTTGAAAATTTGACCCTGACACTTTCCATCATAGTGTCCTTGGGACTTTCCATTTTTCTATTTAAATTCATTCCCTTATGGTTTACCGAATTTTTGAGTACCAGAAACGCAATAATTGACAATAATTACATTCTTTTCAATTTAATCGACGGTATTACGAAAACATCTCTATTTATACTGTATATTTGGCTGCTAAGCTTTCTACCTGATTTACGTCGCGTGTTCCAATATCATGGTGCAGAGCACAAGTCGATAATGACTTATGAAGCAGGGGATAAGTTGACGGTCGCCAATGCCAAAAAGCAGAGTCGCTTTCACCCCCGTTGCGGCACCAGTTTCATTTTGATAGTCTTCCTGTTCAGTATATTAATTTACACCTTTATTCCCAGACATCCAGATTTCCTGATCAATTTTACTATTCGTCTTCTCTCCCTACCTTTAATTGCCGGCATTTCTTATGAATTTCTTAAATTGACTGCCAAATATTCACATTTAAAATCGGTGAGCTGGCTAACTGCTCCGGGATTATGGATGCAAAGGCTGACCACCAAAGAACCGGATGATCAAATGCTGGCTGTTGCCTTAAATTCATTGCAGCTTTCTTTGAATTTGGAAAATAAATATCAAGATGAACAAATCGTCCCGTAAATTACTGGTACACATTCTCGCTTTAATTGTAGCACTGCTTGGAACAGTTGTTTATATTATTAGCGGAAAGGACAATTGGGACAGAAATTTGCTGGCACTGCAGAATCAAGCTAGTGTTAAGGAAATTGCAACCAAAAGCACTGTCTTGGGTACTGCTGTCATAGTCAAATGCAAAAGTGGTAGCAGCTATCAACTCAGCTTTCCGCACGGAAGCAAAGATTTCTCGCAAATGCAAAATCACAAGTGTAGGTAACAGCTTTTAAAGCTCAGACATTGCTTTTGAAATGTCCAGATTAATGCCGGGCCCCATAGTAGTTGCCAAACTGATACTCTTTACATAAGTACCTTTGGCCGCAGATGGTTTAGCATCCTGTATAGCTTTCAGCAAAGTCTTCAAATTATCCTTTAGCTGATCATCGCTGAATGACACCTTGCCGAAAGTGTTATGCACTTGGCCGTTTTTATCAGTCTTAAATTCAATCTTACCCTTTTTCAATTCTTCAATGGTTTTAGCAATATCAGGGCTGACAGTTCCGGCTTTAGGATTTGGCATCAATCCTTTCGGTCCAAGTACTTTGGCGATTTTACCAAGGTCCTTCATACATTCCGGACTGGCCACTGCCAAATCGAAGTCCAACCAACCTTTATTAATTTCCTCAATCAATTCGGCAAGACCGGCTTTTATAGCTCCTGCTGCCAAAGCCTCCTTTTCTTTATTATCAGGAACAAACGCAATAATACGAATATCCTTTCCAGTTCCATGAGGTAATGTAACTGTTGAGCGAACTATTTGATCTGCTTGACGAACATCAACCCCCAATTTTATATGGGCTTCACAGCTGGAATCAAATTTGGTTGTAGCTGTTTTCTTCAGTAAATCTAAAGCTTCTTCCAATGAATAAACTTGATTTTTATCGACGAGATCAGCAACTTCTCGATACTTTTTACCGTGTTTAGGCATTTTAATTTGGTTAAATGGTATTAGCGCCCTGGAATATGGCCGGGCTCCCATAATAATGCTTATTTTTCAACTTCCACTCCCATGCTGCGAGCGGATCCGGCAATAATTTTCATTGCCTGTTCTACAGAGTTAGCATTCAGATCTTCCATTTTCTTTTCAGCAATTTCTTTCAACTGGTCTTGAGTCAATTTTCCAATTTTATTCTTATTTGGTTCACCTGAACCTTTCTGAACTTTGAGAGCTTTCTTAATCAAATCTGAAGCAGGAGGGCTCTTTTTAATAAATGTAAAAGTTTTGTCTTCATATACGGAAATTTCTACAGGAACAATGGTGTCACCCATTTGGGCTGTCTCCGCATTGAAAGTCTGACAGAACTGTTGAATATTCAATCCATGCTGACCGAGAGCAGGTCCGATTGGTGGAGCAGGATTTGCTTTACCGGCAGGGATTTGTAATTTAATGATAGTTTCTACTTTTTTAGCCATAGCTATTTATAATAAGTTCTTAACGATGTCATGCATATTTACACCAAGTTCATCATCCCTTGGGTAGCTCAGAGCATACACGGACTCCTCAAATTTGACAACTAAAAATACATTGGTTTTTGAAGGCGTATAATTAATATAAAATGACTTCATTCCATAATCATTAGTTTCATTTACATCTACACCTAAAAGAGCTTTGAATTTAACTTTAATCAAGTCATAAATTTCACTAGCCATCTCCTCACCAATCATATCAAGCACATAAACATCCAAAATCTTAACTTCATTTCCGCCGTCTTTATTCAAAATTTTTAATTGAGTTATATCAAAAGAAGTCAATGTTTCAATCTCCAATTCATCAAATAAAACACCATTAAAGGGTTTGGGTTGAATAATTGGCCTGGCAATACCGGCTTGACGTAATCTTTCAGTTGTAAAAACACTGTCTTCATTAAATTTGTCATCAATTGTATTTACTGCAGTATTCTCAAATTTATAAGGAGCCTCCCTTTGCTCTGCAGTTATTATTTCCCCGAAATTATCTTCTGTGCTGAAGTCTAAACTGCGAAAATCTACCGCTTCAGTAGCATCTAATTCATTTTTAATTACCTCAGGTTCTGCTGTATTTGAAGTTTCTTCTGCAATTTTTGCCTTTATCTCTTCGCTCTCCTGCATAGTATTTGCCCCCACCGATTCAGATGCTTCCGATGCGGGAAAAGGCTGCCTAACCGGTGCACTATCAATATCGGTAATGGCAATTGAAGTTATTGCCAAAATCGAAATGATCGAGAGCAGTGCTAAGAAAGTTGAAGATTTATCCATACAGCTACAATAAAACCAAATATTATGCAGCTTGTCAAAAAAGATTAACCCTTACAGACTAATTTCTAGCACTTAGCAACTTGGATCAACTTACTTTTTCTTTACCTGTGTAAAATCCAGCTCGATTGGAGTTTCACGTCCGAAAATGGAAATGAGTACCTTAACTTTACCTTTTTCTTCATCAACCTTATTGACAACTCCGTCATAATTAACAAATGGTCCATCCAGGATAATCACATGATCGCCAACACTAAAGTCGATCTTAAATTTAGCCTCTTGTTCACCCATTTGCTTCTTAATCACTTGGAATTCCTCAGGTGAAACCGGTACCGGCACATTACCTGACCCTACAAAACCGGTTACATTTGGAGTATTTCGGACAACATACCAAGATTCATCAGTAACAGACATATCAACCAGTACATAACCAGGGAAAATTTTATTTTTTTCTGTAACAGGTTCACCTTTTTTGATTACGATTTGTGTTTCTTTGGGCACAACTACATCAAAAATATAGTCATGCATGTTCAATGAGTCGATTCTTTGCTTTAATGCTTCGCAAACCGCATCTTCATATCCTGAATATGTATGAATTGCATACCATCTTCTTCCGGTATTCTCAGCTTGTCGTGACATAATTTAAGTAAGTGATAGTAACAGTGTATATCCCCAGTTAAAAACTCCATCCAAAACTCCTGTGTAAATAGCCACTCCGATACAGACAAAAATTACAATAAGTGTTGATTTGACTGCAACATCCTTGGTAGGCCAAGTTACTTGACGGAGTTCCTGAAAACTCTCAGTAAAATAGTTTATAACCGCGTTTCCTTCTTTTTTAGACATATTTAAAAATCTTTAGGCACCGAAATTTAATCAGAATACCGAAGATTAATCAAGGACATTTGTTAAAAAGCCTAAAATTTGGTAAAATAATAAGAATAATTGCGCTTAAAATGCTGACATCAAAACAAAAAAGAATCTTCCTGATTTTTGCAGTAGTCATTATTTCCTTTCTAGTTGCTCATATAGCTCAGGGGCAATCCCTTTCCTTACCTGACGCTTCACGTTACGGAGATGCAGTTCAAGATCCAGGTATTGTGGCAAATTCAGACTTTTCCTCTAATTTTGCCTCATTGGTTGTAGGATTGGTACTAAATGTTCGTTACATTATCGGCGCAGTCGCCATCGGCATCATTGTATTTGCTGGATTCAAAATGGTTACTTCCCAAGGTAATGAGGAAGTATGGACTAAACAAAAAAACGCTTTAATTTGGGGTGTTTTGGGCTTAGCCCTGGTTGGCCTGTCCGGAGATATTGTCCGAATTTTCAATGTCGGACAGTGTCAAGAAATGGGTTTACTACCGGCTTCTAGTGGGGTGGGATGCCAATCCGGAGGATTCCTCAAAGATCCCAATACAATAGTGCAAAGAGCCGGGCTTTTTAATCAGGTCATTCAATACATCATCACCTTTATTAAATATATAATCGGTACTATTGCCGTAGCCATGATTATGAGAACCGCAGTCAGATTGGCTGCCAATACTGCATCTGAAGAAATCAACAAGGACAAACTCACCTTGGCGGCTGCCATTGCCGGTTTAATCGTTATCATTATTGCCGACCCAATTATCAATAATGTGCTATTCAAAATCGATACCAGTCGTTATCCCAGCGGAGGGGCGGAAGTCGCGATTGACGTAGGGCAGGGTGTACGGGAAATTATCGGTTTTACTAATTACGCAGTCACAATTTTAACTCCTCTTGCCATTTTAGCTATTATTGGAGGTGGAGTTTTGTACATAGCTTCCGGTGGTGATGATGATATGCAGAGCAAAGGGAAGAGAATTATCACCCTAGCTCTGGTGGGACTTTTGATTATTTATGGCGCTTTTGCCATAGTATCTACTTTTATAAGCGGACAATTCAGTGAAGCTGAACCAACCGGACCTCTACCTACTGAATTAACGACTACATGAAGAAACTATTACTCATAATCAGTATAATTTTATTGCTTGCCGGACTAGGATTTGCGGTCGCTCATGCTGATTCAATTAGTTCTACCATTCAGCAAGTAGGAGAAAAGTCTACCCTACCCAGTTTTGACGCCGGGCATGAGGATCAGGCTTATCAGGCAGGTGCCTCAAATATCACCAGTGCTATTTATTTCACAGTAGATTTTCTTAAATATATTTTAGGGGCCATCGCTACAATTGTTATTATTGTTTCCGGTATACAATTAGTTGTAGCATCCCAAAATAATGTAGATGAAACACTTAAAAAAGCTAAAAAGACTCTTTCTTATGCGGTAATAGGATTATTTCTCATAATTATTGCCGATCAAGTAGTTAAGGGGGTTTTCTTTGGAGAAGAGGGGGAGATTTATCGTTCCGGACAAGATTTGCAAGCCGCGGCGGAAGAAGGCTCAAGTATTCTGATGGGTATTATTGGAATTATGCGTGTCATCATACCATCAGTAGCGGTTTTATTCATTGTAATCACTGGTTTTCGGCTGGTTACCTCAATGGGAGATGCGGAAGCCGGCAACAAAGCTAAAAAGCAACTCACCTGGGCAATTGTCGGGCTTATCATTGCCGGTCTGGCCGAATTAATAGTTTTTCGCATTGTCTTTCCCGATCAAGGAACACGTCTCAGCGATCCGTATGAATTCAATCGGTTGGTCATCACCATGACCAATTTCATTTCCGGATTCATCGCCACACTAGCAGTATCTTTCCTAATTTATGCGGGCTATCTTTATGTGATTGCCGGAGTAGATGAAAATCTCAATCAAAAAGCTAAGAAAGTGGCTTTGGGAGCTGTGATAGGACTGCTAGTCACCATGGCCGCCTTTGCTCTGGTCAACACTTTTGTCAAAGTAGAGCCACTTCAAGATACGGAAATTGTCAGTGAAGATACTATCAATCTCAACACCGGGCCATAACGTGCCCCGCTGCATTGTGAAAATGCCGCAAAAACTGTATAATAAAAAGAATATAAACATATAAAATGAAATGCTCACTCACCAAATTTAAAGGCAAATTAGCATTAGTGCTCATTACTGCCTTGCTAACTATGTTTAGCGCTACTGCAACTGCCTCAGCTGCAGTAGACTGGTCTTTCGTTGGATGTAACGACAATGACGGAGACGGGAAAGTACAATTTGACGATTGTATGTCCGGCGGTACCGGTGATGAAGTAACCTCCTTTACCGACTTTAGAGGAGATTTACAAGCACCGGATCCATCGGGTTATGCCTCAGGTTTAACTCAAGCCACAGATGCCAGGACTTTTATTCTCAACGTAACCAATTTTGCCCTAGGATTCCTTGGACTCCTGGCTGTAGTGATTGTCATCTACGGCGGATTCTTAGTACTCTTTTCCGGAGGTGAGCCGGACAAGGCTAAGAAAGGAAAACAGGCAGTGATGTATGCGGCAATGGGAATACTCTTAATTATGGGTTCCTTTGCGCTGGTTAATACCATCTTGCTTGCTCCAAGTGATGATGAAAGTGGTGCCGGAGGCGGCGGTGCCGGAGAGTCGATCAGAGGGGCTGCTGATGAACAAAGATTTAATTATTTAGCTGTTGAAATAGAAGCGGTTATGCGTGAAATGATCGAAAATTATCGTTTTTATCTTACCGCAAAATCCACTTTAGAAACGGTTGCTTTAAATGTAAGCAATGAAGCGGAAGCCATTGCCAGAGGTTGTGATGTGCCTGCAACACCTTGTGTTAATCAAATTGTCAGTGTGGCCAATTCTCAATTAAATGCCGTTGAAAACTTAATCAATGATTCCAGGGCTCATTCTTATACCAGAGAAGGCCTCCGCACTATGGTGAATGTAGCGAGACAATCATTGACGGAATATTCAAACGAAGCCCTTAGAGAAGTTAAAAGATTTGAATGCGATTCTCCCAATAGTGGAGGTGGAGATGTTTGTAGTAATGATCAGCTAAATGCAATCAGAAATAGTATTAGAGATGTAAGCAATCATATCATTGATGGAGCTTTAGGCATTAACAATGATTTCAAACCCACTAAAAAAACAGTCTCAATAAGTGGTTCGGATGCAATTTTTAAACAATCCGGACGAGTGGACGTCGGAGCAAGTGAGCCCTTGTCGGAGAAAAACATTCTTGCCTATGGCTATAAAGAAAACATAAAAAACTATAGAAGAAGAGTAGCGATAGTCTATAACGTAATCTATAACATAACCAAGACAAAGCTACTCAGCGATAGTTTTACCAACCTAATTTGCGGTGTAGAAGCAAGCTTCTTAGCTACTGAAGCAAATGATAACTTAACTTGTGGCCAGGCTTTGACAATTTACGGAGTAGATGGCTCTGGCGGAGGGACACAGGATCTTTTTGGCGAAATGATTAGAGATGCAGATACTGCTTTAGCTCCAAGAAATTTAACTGAATCATTCACTGATTCTACTGGTCAATCTCAACAAATGTTAGCGGAAGCCTTTGGACACTTACGCCAAATATATGATGTCTTATCAAATTTGAGAGCTATTAATGTAAACCTAACTGCTGATAAACTAAAAGGAAATGCTCCGGTAGTAGTAAACTTATCCACTGTTGGCTCCTCTGATCCATCCGGGCAAGGAATTACAGACGAACAAATTACCTGGGACCTAAATGGTGATGGAATATATCAAGGTAGCGAGGAAGCTACTGAAATTAGTAGTGGATCAATAAAGACAGTCGATTGTACAAGTTCAGTAGGGGCTACCACTACCTGTACATTTAATAAACAAGGCACCTATAGAATTTCAGCTAAAATCAATCCAAAGGCAGAGGGCGACTCGGAAGTTAATCCTGTGACCGGACAGGCCTATGAGCAAGATATTGCTCCAGGAATTTCATTTATTGATGTAAGCGTTAATCCTCCAACCACTAAGATTGATCTGCTGGTATATCCGGATGGAACTCAGCAAAAACCGGATGATCTTTCAGCTTATGTGGTTAAATATGAAGGCGATAATTTAGTTATCGATCGCAATCAGCTTTATGTAACTCTTTCTGAAGCAGCCAATGGCTTAGTTTTTGACGCTACTGATACACCGGGAAAAGACGGTAACAGTGTCACTGTAAATGACGGTGCGACAGTTAGTTGGAATTTTGGAGTTGAATCTCCTCATAATAATGTTGTTTATAGTGCATCAAAATCTAATCTGGGGCCAACCCAAAGATTCACTGAAAAAGGCAGTTATACAGTCAGTGTGGAAATTCGCAATGACAACAGCATAACTGATAGAAAAATCTTCACCTTAATAGTTACCGATCTGGCACCTCGTCTTAATGTTTCCAATAAAACACCTAAAGTAGGGACTGAAGTTGTTCTTGATGGCTCACAATCATCAATTGATACCGGTGATGTGGATTTCAACTGGATTATTGAGCGAGACGGCCTTAGCACGGCAGTATATAATTCCAGTGCAGAAGAGGCAATTGCCACCAATCCTGTGGATGAGGCGGGCAACACTGGAGCGGATTATATTTCTTGTGAAAATAGCACCGGAGTGGATGTTCTAAATTGTGAGTTTATGAAAGCAGGAAATTATACTGCTACTCTTGAACTTGATGATGGCGAGACCACTGCAAGGGATATGGTAAGATTAATTATTACTTCCAACCCACCAATCGCCAATTTTACTATCACTCAACCTGATCAACACAGTCAGGGAGACTATCTTTTTGATGCATCCAGAAGTTCAGATCCAGATGAAACAAATCCTCTACTAGAATACAGTTGGGAAATCACACCATCTGAGAATTGCCAATATTATATAGTTCAAGCCTCGGACCAATTACAAAGCTGTGAAAGCGCAGCAGAATTTCAGGATGAAGCGGAACAAATACGAGTGCAATTCAATGAAAAAGGCATTTATAACGTAGTTTTAAGAGTAAGATCCAAAGATGAACCGGACAGTGTATCCAATCCGATAAATAAGGATATTAATGTCAACAGTTTACTTTTCTTGGAATGGAATGACGCAATGCAAAATGCTGCTCAATTGGTCCCTCTAATTCCGACCGGCAGTGAACAGAGTGGTGAAGATGTTTCCTCGCAAGTAAATGCCGAGCCAGTTGCGGAAATAACCTTCATCTTTAATACTGAGAATGCCACCAGTTATGAAATCGACTTCGGTGACGGTCAAAATACTGCCGGAATTATTTCCGCCCTTGCTGGCGATGACGGAGCCTATTCAATAAGTCATAAATATCAAGAGGCGGGTAAATATTTCGCTACATTGTCCGTTTTCGACAATGAGGAAAAAGAAAACACTATGGAGAAGCGTATCTATATTGGTAATTCGGACGAACCGATTGCCATTATCAATGCTTCAGTAAATGGAAATCCGATTGATCCCTGGGTAGATAGCTCTGCCGACTCCCCACGCAGCGTGATTCAAGTGACCAGAAAGGATATTATTTTGTTTGAAGGATCCGATTCAGTCAATACCAACGGCCGCAATGAAAACTTGAGCTACTCTTGGAATATCAAAAATTTTGAAAAACAAAGCTCATCAGTTCAAGTTTCTCATAGCTTTAGCGATCTCTCAGGTGATGAACCTTTCCAGGTCTCCCTACGAGTAGTAAACAATAATGATGTAACACAATTCAGTGAGGATAATCTCTATATCCAGGTAATCGGTGAAGCTCCTGAAGCTAAGTCACTGGTTGCCGTTGCTGATGAGTCAAATAATTTAACTACTCCGGTCACCATAAAATTAGAGGCAATCGATGCCAAAGATCCTGATGGTCAAATTAAGAAATATCGTTGGTATTACTATCCGGTTGACTCAAATGGCAATCCGACAGTTCAACCTGTTCCGGCCATAGGAGCTCAAGTGACGACTGGCCCTCAAGCCACTGTAACAATTGGAACAAATAATGCTTTTGACAATGACGGCGATGGACAAGTTACTTATGCTTTCGGTTTGGAAATGACTGATGACGATAATCAGATGACTTCTTCACTTGACCCAGAAAGCGGGATTATTATTCCCCAGCCCATAGTAGTAACTAATGGCCCCAATGAGCCACCAATTGCACAATTTACAGTAAATCGAACCAGTGTTTATGTAGGGGAAGATGTGTCCTTCACCTCCAGTTCTTATGATTCTGACCCAGATGGACAGATAGTAGAGTACAGTTGGGATTTTGGAGACGGCACACCTCCTGTAAATGAGGCTAACACTACTCATGTATTTGAAACACCGAATCGTGATGGATATTTAGTTAGACTAAGAGTAACAGACAACAATAGTAGTGAGGTCAGTTCAGCTCCAATCAGAGTATATGTCGATGCTATCGCCGGTCCTCCTGTAGCCAGATTCACTTCAACTCAGCAAGGCGATTCCACCACCGTAGATCTTAAAGATGGCTCAACTGCTGACACAGAAGCTGATCCCGCCCTTTCCATTGAAGAAAGACGTTGGGATTGCAACACCTCAATAGACTCCGATGGCGACGGCGACATGGCTAATGATAATGAAGCTTCCAATCTGACTTCAACTTCTCATACTTGCAAATATGAAGATTATGGTATTTATCGAGCCAGATTAATGGTTAAAGACAGTTATGGCCAAAAAGATTTTGTCACCAATTTCGTCAATGTCAAAGAACCTGAAATTGTTCCAGAAGCGAGCGAGTCGGTTGGACTAAATTCAAGTGATGAGAAGCTATTAGCAAAGTCACTAGGCGCCAACCTTTTCGAAGCGTCAACTTTCGTGGATTATAGATTATTACTTGTTAGTATAGGCGCTTATGTAGTACTCTTCGAAGTAGCCAGAAGGCAACGTAAAAAAAATAAAACTTTAGATAAAAACTAAAATGCAAGACCAAAATCCTATCCCTCAGCCGCCGCCTCAGCAACCGCAGCAGCCACTACAGCCTGCACCACAGCCTCCTCAGCAACCGCAGCAGCCACAACAACCTGCACCACAGCCGCCTCAGCCACCGCAGCAGCAAACAGTGCAGCAAACTGCCAGGCCCGCGCAAGTGCCTCCTCAAAGACCATTACAAGGAGCTCCTCGACAGGGACAGCCGAATCGTCCGGGGAGTCGTCTTCCTCAGAAGCCTGCTAATCCCAAAGGGATGATCTTTGGTTGTGTTGGTTTTCTCATCTTTGCCATATTACTGTATATAATTTTCGTCGTAGTATTTGTTTCTCAAACAACCGCAGGTGACAATAGTCTTGCTCAAGCCTTGGGCGTTGACCCGGCTGAATTCACCAACAGTTTGATCCTACTAACTAATGTGATTTTTGGCTTTATAGTCATAATTTCATTTATTGTTTCAATTTTTGGAATATTCCGTGCTGCCATGGCTCCCAAGGGCGATGTTATAGCGCGCAAGAACGGCTACAAACAAGCAGGTATTGCCGGCTTGGTGTTCTTTGTATTTTTGGCAATTTGGGTCGCGGTGTTCATTTATCTAAGTGGAAAACAGGTTGCAATTGTTCCGGAAAGAGAGCAATCAACCATTACCTTTTCTACTGAACCGCAAGAAACTTTACAACAAACCGCTCCTTTTGATGTTATTTTCGATGCCGCACCGATTCAGGCTAATACTCCGGCACAATTTGAAATACTAACCTATGAATGGGATTTCGGAGATGGTGATCTTTCCAATGCCCCACGAGTTACACATACTTATACTGAAGTTGGTCGATATACTGCTATGCTCACTGTTACCGCTCTCAATACTCAGACTCAGCAAGAGCAAACTCAACAATTCAGTAAAGTAATAACAATTGCCACTGCAGAAGTTTCTGCTGTATTCACAGCTGATCCAGAGTCCGGTTCGGCTCCTCTTACCGTAGAATTTGACGGTTCAGAGTCCAGCTCTCCCGGCGGTAAAATTACCAGTTATGATTGGGATTTTGAAGGTCGTCGCACCTTCCGAGATGATTCCGGTGAACAAGTCTCCTATACTTTTGAACGTGAAGGTCAATATGAAGTGGGACTTCGAGTAGCTGATAATACAGGTCAGTTTTCCGAACCTTACTACATGACTATTAACATAGTAGGAGAAAACGCTCCTACTGCGGAAATCGAAATTCCCACTGATGATGGAAATTATTATGTTGGAGAGCAAATTACCTTCTTAGGTGAAGATTCAGAATCACCAAATGGGGAAATCGAGAAATATCAATGGGATTTCGGAGATGAATCTACTCAGGCTAATACCAGAACAGCTACTCATACTTATAATCAACCGGGGACTTATGAAGTTACTTTAACAGTCACTGATGAGGAAAACAGCATTGGAACTTCAAGATTAAAAATTGAATTAGAAAATCGCGAAGCTGCTCCAATTGCACAAATTGATACTGTACCTCAATTGGAGAAAGATGATGAGTCAATTAGCGGCACTTTACCGCTAGAAGTATCATTCAGCGCAGCTGGAAGTTCAGACCCTGATAATAATATAGTGGAATACAAATGGGATTTTGATGGAGATGGAGAATTTGATGAAACAGGGGAGTCGGTAAAATATGTTTACAAACAATCTGGTGTTTTTAACGCCACATTACTGGTTGTTGATGCACTTGGAAATGAGTCCAAGGCTATTCGCGTAATAGAGGTGGCCGAAGAAAGCATTAAGGCGCGCCTAACTGCAGATATTGCCGAAGGAACAGCCCCTCTTACCGTCACCTTTGACGCCAGTGGATCCTCAGTGGGAGGCGATGCGAAAATTGCCAGCTATGAATGGGATTTCGGTGATGGCTCACCTCGAAAAATCGGTACTTCAAAAATTACCTATAAATACGACACAATCGGAGTTTTTACTTCCACCGTAACCGCCAGATCATCCGACGGACAATCCAGTTCAGCTGAGTTTATCGTTAATGTCAGACCAATCGATTTGCAAGCCTGTTTCACTCCCAATGCCGAAAGCGGCTATGCTCCATTAACTGTCACCTTTGATCCACGTTGTAGCCAAGGGCCAGTGATTACCTATAAATGGGATTTCGGTGATGGCGACACATCAAGAGCAAGAAGACCTGATCATACCTTTCAGGTGCCCGGGTCTTATACTGTGACATTAGAGGTTGCAGATAATCAAAATATTGTAGATACTTTCTCTAAAGATATTTTAATTCTTGGTGAAATAAATCAATAATGAAGAATAAAACTCGCAATACAATCAAAAAAACCTTTGCAGCAGCAGTTGTTGTAGCATTGATTGTAACTATAGTTATTCCCTTGATTACGGCTTTTGCCGGAGCCTATTAAAAGCCAGCTTTGGATTGACTTTAAACAGTTGTTTTCGTAAACTTGCTGCCAAGTAGGGGATTAGCCAAGTGGTAAGGCACCTGGTTTTGGTCCAGGCATGCGGGGGTTCGAATCCCTCATCCCCTGCCATCACAAACTTTATGGCAGATCAACAGATTAATAAGTTCAGAGAGCAAATTAACAAAGCTGATCAAAAGCTGCTTCAGGCACTAATTGATCGTTTTCAGGTGACAGCGGAAATAGGTAAATATAAAAAGGCCAAGCAAATACCACTTCGCAACTATCAAAGGGAAGCTGATCTCATCCAAAAACTTCAACAGGAGGGTGCGGAGTATAATTTGGACCCGCTTATGATTAAAACTATCATGGATACTGTGATTGAGTATTCAGTTAAGCATCAAAATCAAATAATCAATGAGTAATCTCTATTATTTAGGGCCTCCAGGCACTTTTACTCATCAGGCGGCTAAAGGATTTGCCAAGACTTCCAAAATAGCATTGCAGCCCACCAATAACACTCTGGAAATTGTGGAAAGATTGCGTAGTTCAAAGCGAACTGAGTATGGAATATTGCCATATTACAACCACCTGGCTGGCTTGGTGCAAGAAACTTTGGATCAAATATTTCAGCACAATTTACAAATCATTGGTTTAAAACGTCTTCCCATCAGCTTTTTGGCCGGCGGATTTGAGCGAACCCAAAAAATATATTCTCATGCCAAATCTTTACAACAAACCTCTCACTGGATTAATAAATATTATCCACAGGCAGAATTGATAACAGTCGCCAGCAATGCTCAAGCCGTGCAATTAGTCAAAAAGCAGCAACAGGGTATTGCCATTGCCGGGAAGCAAGCTTTCTCGAATTCTAAATTAAGAATCATTGCTGAAAAAATTGAGAATCAAAAAGAAAATTTCACCGAATTCTATAACATTACTAATCAGCAAACCAAGCCTCAGCAACACGATAATCGTACTATGATTGCCATCAGCCCAAATTTTGATCAGCCAGGTCTTCTAGCCAACATTCTCAATCAGATTTCCTATTATGACATCAACTTGGCTAAGATACATTCCCGGCCAGCAATCAACAAGCACTATCAAGGTGCACAAATGTTTTATATAGAGATGCAATGTCACCCTAATGCTAATAATCTTAAACAGCTAATCCAGGCAATAGAATACCGACTGGGAACAAAGTCCAAACATTCCATCAAAATACTTGGATCATACAAGTACTAAACTATTTCTTTTTCATTGTAGACATTATAGCCAGCACGATACCAAAGGCTATTGTATATACACCGATTGTCTCAATCAATAAAGCTGGATTGGAAAGTAAAACAATAGAGGCAATCACGCTAATAAGCCCAATAAAGGTTGTCTGTCGACCCTTACAGCTGCGTAACTCCCCAAATCCATTAAACATTTTAAATATTCCCAAAGTCATCAGCAAGGTTGCAATCATCAACATTCCAGTATGAATACTAATTCCTGGATAAAAAACCAACAAGAATCCGATTACCAGCGCCAGTACACCCTCCAGAAACAATTTATTCCCCAATTCCTTTTCCTGAAAAGAAACTCCTATCATTCCGGCTCCAAAGACTATTGTTAGAATTCCGAAATACAAAATCAGATCAAGCATGGTAACAGTAGCAGCGAAGATAAAAACTCCCAGAGCTACTGAAAGTATTGCGTAAATGAAACTAAAGACCATACCAAGGTTCAGTTTTTTTGTTTTAGACATATTTTAGAAAATTAAATATTTTTGCTGTCAAAAGTTTAATCGAAAAAATGCTAAATGCAACATTGACAGAAATAAAAAAAGCTTTACAATCAATTTAGCTTAGATTCAAAACACATCCATAGCTTTTTGGTTAGGGGTGGGATTGACTAGGGCGTTAGCCTCGCCTCACCAGGGGCGAGCATTGACAAGGTATGGCCAAAAAAAACAACTTCCCTCGTTCGAGTTGCCCCAAATTCTCACATCACAGGAGGTCCCCAGCGCGAATTAAGGATGAAGGTGTCAGAGATGGGAAAGCAAAGTCAGGTTTTGCCGGAAGCAACTGCAGGACAGCAAAAGAAAGGGGAAGAGAGCAAGCTGTCTAATACACTTCCGATGCACCCCAAGGCTCGAGGTACGCTTCCGCGAAGGACTCATGTCGAGGACCGGAAGCCCACAATCAGAGAGCTTCAGCGCGGCGAGGGAATCACCCGACCCGTGAGTAGAGCTCTCGAATTGGTAGAGGACAAACCTGCTGACGCAGAAACAGTTCCTCTTCCTCCCCGACGTAAGTACGAAAAGTACCTGGGACACTTCGCTGCCAAGAGATTCGCCGCGCGAATCGACCAGCTCATGGAAATTAAGCAGCGACGTGTCGTTCGGGAGCAGAAGATCGAGCAGTCCTGGGCTGCAGAGGAACCCGCCTCCGGCGTGTTCCACAAAACCGACCAAGCACCAATGCCCAATCTACTCAGCTCTTATCGCCGCGCAAAGCTTAAGCATCTGCGCGGCTAGAGCGATTGGCCATCAACACTATTCTGACAGGCGTCCGCCACGCGCGGACGCCTGTCAGAAAGGACTAGTCTACAGCAAAGCAGGCTTTTATTTTGAAACAATCTCTTTAAACCACGGACAAATTTCTCGCATCACACATCCTTGGCATTTAGGCGTGGGCGCTTTGCAGGTATCACGACCTAAATCTATCAGCATATTTGCAAACACACCCCACTCAGAACGGGGAACAATTTCCATCAAGTCTTTTTCAATCCGATCAGGGTTCGTGCTTTCAGAAATACCTAGGCGATAGGCGATTCGCCCGACATGAGTATCCACTACTATTCCCTCATTCTTTCCAAAAGCGCTCCAGAGTACGACATTGGCAGTTTTTCGAGCTACTCCTGGTAATGTTACTAATTCTTCCATGGTATCGGGAAGTTTGCCGCCAAAATCAACCATCACTTTCTGGCAGGCTGCCACAATATTTTTGGCCTTATTCCGAAAGAATCCTGTACTTTTTACAATTTTCTCCACTTCCTCAAGATCAGCGTCTGCTAAGCTTTCAGCATTCGGAAATCGCTTAAATAGCACAGGAGTAACCATATTCACTCTTTTGTCCGTACATTGCGCAGATAAGATGGTTGCAATTAAAAGCTGTAGTGGAGTTTCATATTCAAGTGCAGTTTCAGCTTGCGGATAGTTTTCCATCAACAATCTGTAAAATTCTTCAAAATTTTGGCGAGCCGCTTTCCTGGCATGTGAAGAAAGCTTGTTTTGCTTATCCTTTTTACTCATAATCGATTTACAATGACTATTAAAATAAATCAAAATTCAGTAAAAAAGGCAATCAATTGGGCTGCTCAACTAAAATTTAAACGTAAGACATTGCTTGGACTAATCATCTTTAATGCCATCTGGTCAATTGCTGGGGCATTCGCAGATTATGCCTGGTTGAGTTCAATTCCACCCTATTTGATTCCCTTGACTGCCATTTGTTCTCTTTATCCGCCACTGTTAACCATTTGGTATATTGCTCTATATCGAGGTAAAAATCCGCCCAATTGGTTTACACTACTGATTTTTATCGGAATTGCCAGCTATGGAATTATTGCTCAAATCTATTTCCCGATGCTCATGAATTGGGTGGGTTTTAATTGGCATGATTTTGGTTCTATGTTTTGGGTAGCGGCCTACGGATTACAAGCCTTCATTATTTTTGATCATTTAAAGCCTATGTCACCGCTTTGGTTGGCCATTGTCATAGCCTTTTTTATTTCTGTTGATCTTACTCACTATTTTTATCCGACATTTGTAGATTTCTTAAGACCCGGTTACCCGCATTGGATGAAATATACAACAGCGGCCACTGCTATAAGCATTCAAATTGCCACAATTATTACCGCTCTAGCTATTATAAAAAAACGTCATCAACAGGTCCTTCAATCGATTAATTACTAGCAGAATCGCTATTTAAATCTACCAGTTCATCGACACTCAAAGCCCGTTTAACTTTACCTTTCCGTTTGTATTTTTGTTGATCTCCCAAAGCCTTGGCTAAGTATTTGTCAGGTATTGCTTCAAAATCAAGATAAGTTAGATTCATAAACAACATTGGGTCTACATGCCGACCGTCTTTGATGATTTCGAAGTGCAAGTGAGGTCCTGTGGTATAAACACCAGCACCTTTTGTGCCAGGCATACCACCTGATTTACCGATAATATCACCAGCTTTTACTATTTGGCCCGGTCTGACCAAAATATTGTATATATGGCCATAAACAGTCATATAGCCACCTTTATGAGCTACAATGATATAGCTATAACCATAACCATTATCCTGCGCCTTGTACACAATACCATCCTCCGCTGACTTAATAGGTGTATCCTGATAAGCTCTGATATCAATTGCGTTATGAGGAAATCCAAATGTTCTTTGATAGGAAGCTTCCAGATAATAGGCTGATACTCCTCTGCTAGGACTAACCGGCCAAATCGGCTCGAAACCAGCCTTGATTGCATCATCATTTAGATATTTATAAATTGAAGATTGCCCTGCCAACTCTATCAATCCTTGATAATCTTTGGGATCAAATTCCGACCCCAAAATTTTCATTCTCTTACGGATGAAATCTAGATTTTCCTTAAGTGTTTGTATTTCTAGGGCGACCTGCTCTTGCTGTTTTCTTGTTTCCTCCAGTAATTCCTGATAAATCTGCTCCTGCCCTTCAGTTTGCTTCAAAAGTGATCCTTTAGCTCTCTTCTGCATCTCCAGATCCTTCTTGTCCTGTGCCAATTGCTTGAGCAATAGCTGCAAAGTTCTTTGTTTGACCAATAGAATCTGCTGTTGAGTTTCTTGTTCTTCTACCAGAATTACCAATTTATTCAGCATCTTCCTACCTTCATTCTCAAAAACTTCAGAATAGTGAAGCGAAGTTAAAATATCGCCGGCTTTCTGGTCTCCAAAAAGCAGTTTTAATGTATTGATTTGAATGTTTTCCTCGCTGATATTATTAAAATCACTTTGTTTACGATATATAACTTCCAAGTATTTCAGAAACATCTGTTTCTGAAAGGAAATTTCTACCTTTTTTTGTTCAATTTCATATTCCAACTGCTCTATTTCCGTTTTCTTCATTTCAATTTGCTCTTGTACATTCACAATTTGTGACTCGGTATTATTGATTCGACGATTAATATTATTAATTTGTGCTTCTAGGCTATCAATTTTCATTCTGGTAGTTACCAATTTAGCTTCCGTATCAACTAAATCATCATTAATAACTAGTAATTGCTCCTCGCTACGATCAATTTCTTGTTTAATTTGGTTCAAAAACATTACTGCACGCCTTTGACGTTCCTGCAGCCGTTGATCTTCTTCTGATTCTACTTCAACCTGCTCTATCGAAGATTCCTGCGCGAAGATCTGCTCCAAATGAAAGGGAACTATGACGATAATTAGCGTCATAAAGCCCACCAGAATAGCCTCCAAAATTCTTATTTTTGCTTTATACATAATTCAAATTCAATCTCTGAATTATACCAAAATTTAAGCCTTCTGACAACAAAGTCACTAAGCCAAAATCCCTTATTTCTGACAAAAACTATTGCAAAAAGAAATAAAACCTTGTAACGTCTGGGAGCAAAAATTTCAACTAATATCAACCAGCATGGCACATAAGAAAGCAGCCGGATCTACAAAGAATATCCGAGATTCCAAACCTAAATACCTTGGTGTGAAAGTTTTTGGAGGACAAAAGGTAAAAGCAGGCAATATTATTGTTAGACAAAGAGGAAGCAAGTTTTTTGCTGGTGAAAATGTAGGAACTGGTAAAGATCACAGTCTATTTGCTCTTACAGACGGTGTCGTTAAGTACACTGAAAAGCAAGTATTGAAGCATAATAGTCAAAAGCATAAGGATAAATTCGTTAGCGTTATACCTTCTTAATGGCAGGACTTGAATCATTTCAATCCTTTGAAAGTACGCCCCAAGCCTTAAGTGCAGAAGCCTTTGAAGAGTTTCAGGCCCGAATGGCTGAATCAGCCAAGCAGCTTCAAGCTGTTCAAAAACAGGAGCAAAAGCAGAAAAAGAAGGAAGATCACCTCTTCAAAATTCTCCTCAAATTTATTAAAAGTAATCAAAATCAGGACTTGGTAAATCTTGTCTCCAAGCTCTTGTCTTATAATTTACCTGCCGCCTTCATTTTAAGCCTGATTATCGTGAATTTCCCTGAGTTACAAGCTGAGGCCGGTTTAAAACTGCTGGAATGGTCATCTAGCGCTATTGATAAGCAAGAAACCTTGCCGGATCGATACATCGGCTCAGCCACAATTCCTTTGAAAATAAAATTAAAAATTGATGCTTGGATTCAAGAAATTTCTCGTTTAGCTGAAGAGAATGCTGCAAAAGTTCTCGATCATGGACTATTGCTGGACCAAAGCGTCAAGCAGGAGATCCCTCAACTTTTCACCGTCAGCATGCTCCAATTATTAGACAATAATCAGGTGGACTATCACCCTACGGCAATTAAAAAATTTGCTGAGTTTATTATTTCTGGTATATTCAAAAATCTAATTGAAGCTAAGCCCAAGCAATTAACATAAACCATATGCATTATTCCCAGCCTGGCAAAACTCTGTTGTATATAATGCTGGTTATTTTAGTTGCCATCATACTTTTAATCCCCATGGTCTATCGCAGTCCGGAAGTCAATCAGCAAATAGTCAAAGATATTAGTGATTCAACACCATCTGAAATAATTGTTGAACAAAAGTCTACTCAAGAGATTGCCCTTAAAATGTTATCCGATCAAAACAGGAAAAGACTTAAACAAGGCTGTTTTGGCAAAGACTGTATACCTTCAATCGACAATCCCAATTTCTTGCCAGTTGCTGAAGTTGATTTTCTGGAACCGGAGGAAATGGTCATTAGTTTGGTCATGGACGGCACAGCCAAAGCTTATCCACTAAAAATTCTCAATTGGCATGAAATAGTCAATGATGAGGTTAATGGAGAACCTGTTTTAATCACTTTTTGTCCACTATGTTATACAGGCATAGCTTTTCAACGTGTACTAGATGGAGAACCTGTAGAATTTGGTGTGTCCGGTAAATTACTCAACAACAATTTAGTCATGTATGACCGTAAAACAGAGTCATATTGGGAGCAATTGACCGGAAAAGCCATTGTGGGTCCTAAAACAGGAGAAAAACTGGAATTTATCAATGTATGGACTGTCAGCTGGGCGGATTTTCAGGAAGATCACCCTGAAGGTTTGGTTCTAGCAATTCCCCAAGGGAGTCAACGTGACTATAATTATTATCCCTATGGTGATTATCAAACTTCAGAGCGAGTCCTATTTGAGAATGAACATGAAGATAATCGATTGCATCGCAAAGAAATAGTCTATGGATTAATTGTAAATGGCCAAGCTAAAGCATATCCTGAAGAATTAATCCAAGAGCAATTAGCTGAAGGAGGAACAATTCTGGACTCACTGGGTGGAGCCGATCTTCAAATTACTTATCAAAATGGAAAATTCACCCCCGTCAATTTACAGAATAATCAACAAATAGACTTTCAAATTGGTTTCTTTTTTGCCTGGGCAGCATTTCATCCTCAAACTGATATTTACCAACAACCTTAGACGGAAGTAAGGAAAAGTATTGTAATATAATAATACTTTAACATATAAAACTGCAGTTAGGTGAAAACACAAAACATCAGGCTCCTGAAAAAGAGAGTCGTCGCATTCGTTGCAAAAAGCAAAATGAGGCCTCACTGGCAAAATTGAAAAGCAAGATGCCAAGGAATTAGGGCAAATGATTAAGATCATGGCCAAACAGTGTTCACAAATCTACTAAAAAAGCCCCCTTACCGCAGTAAGGAGGCTTTTATTATCTCAGAATTACCCTCGGGAATATTCCCATTTCATTCTTAGAAGTGTTCCCATACTGACAAGCATAAAGAAGAAACCGATTAACAAACCGACAATTGGAAGTAGCGACAAAAGGTGTAAAACAACGATACCAAGAATAACAAATCCCCAGTTCAAACCTTTCTTGTTTTTCTTGAATATCTTTTGCATCAAACCTCCAAATATAATACCTGCAAATGCAATTGCTACTAATATTGTTAATGCATAACCTAGTAGCAGGATAAATGAGAGCAATGCGCCAATTCCTGTGAAAAGAAGAATAAAAGATGCAATTGGAGTTGCTACGAAGAAGAGAAATCCAATTCCAAGATTTATCCAGAAATTGCTCTTACTGAATAGAGAAGTGACAGATTTATTGGTGATTTTATTGAACAATCCATAAAATACTGCACCGGTAAACAATAATCCAAGAATAGCCAGAACTTGTGAAACCCAATATGTAATTGTCAAAAATCGCATAACTTGTTCTTTCTTAGCTTCAAATTCTTCAGAAATCATTTTCCCTTCACTACCGGTCTGAATCATCTCATTACCTCCAACTATTGCTGCATCATTTTTATTAAAATTACCTGAATTAACTACTAAGTCACCGGCAATCTCAGCATTCGGTCCAATCACTACATCACCGGCAAAAATAAACACTTCTCCACCAATCTTGCTGTTAACATTAACTTTACCACCGGCAATACGTAGGTCGCCACCAATATTACCAGTTATTTCCAAATTTCCACCGGCAGCCATTACATCTTCCTCGACCGTACCTGAAATATAAACGTTTCCACCGGCAATTACCAAGTCACCTTGGACATCTCCTCCTATTGAAGGATCACTGCCGGCCAAATACAAATTTCCCTCTACAATTTCTCCAGAAGGAATATCTTTACCTGTTTGCAAAACAGCACCGACAACTAAAAGGGGGGCGCAAAAAATTAGGAGCCCTGCGCCTACTAACCATTTTTTCATATATTTTTGTTTTATAAAATATTTATATTACCTTTTTAATATAAATTGGACAAAAATACAAATCTATTTGACTGGAAAAGTAATATAAATGGGGTGCCCAATGGGACTTGAACCCACGACCTTCGGGACCACAACCCGACACTCTAACCAACTGAGCTATGGGCACCATACTCAAGCGCGGTGATTCTAACACAACACTTTTAAAAATCAATTTAAAAAAACCAACTTGCCTCTTGAACTTGCAAGAGGCATAAGTTGATTTTAAGGAATACCAACGCCCTAGAATAGCCTCAATATCCTTAAGCTATAAGCAAACAATATTATTCAATCACGAGGATTGGGATAGCTATAACCGCAGCTTCTCTAAAAAAACGTGACTATATCTTATTACACTTATTTTCAAATTTCAAGATAATTTTTATAATCAAATCCTAGTACTGTTACATCATAGTTTCTGTGTAGTAGATCAGCAGATTCCGTGCTTAGCCCTTTAAATTCATCACCATTAAAGACTTGATATTTAAGGAAATTGTATTTTGAACTTAAAACAGGGTTGAACTTGGCCAGTTGACGGAAGTTCTCGCCGTGCAGGATATAATAAGTAAAACTCTCAGCGAAATCTTCAAATGGATCTGAAGCAGCATATCCACTGACAAAATCCAAAGTGGTTGTTTCCGGCTTTTTAGTCTGTTCGTCCAGAAAACTTATTTGATAGAACTGCAGACTCTTATCATCATTGTAAACCGGTACTTTTCCATCCATGAATTCACTTTCTCCGCTCCATAAACTACCTTCCATCACACCTGTATCGTATATATGACCTACTTCATGGATCAAAACTCCTATTAATTCATGATCGTCCATATTGCTGCAACGCAGAATAATAGTATCTCCGCCACCAAGGCCTCGTCGTCCGCTATTAGAAAAATATAAAGTCAGATGTTCAAGCTTATCGATAGCAACCTCCGGCATATTATCCAAAGTTTTAAAAACAATTTCTCCGCATCTTTTCAAGGAACGTTCATTTGGGGCTGCACCATCTGCTTTAAACTCACTGCCCGGATGTAGTCGAATTCCCAATTCTTTAATTTTTCCTAAAAAATCAGTTTCAGATTCACTATCAATGTCTACTACTCGAGCACTCGCTTTAACTTCTGGAGCCACAGTTCTGCTCTGAGCCAGATAGGTAGTATTCTCTTCTACAACTTGTTCTTTGATACTTCTAAATTCTGTTATTTCTTCCTTATAGTGCTCGCCACTGTTATCCACAACTGAATTATTAGTGGAAATCAGCAGAAACATTATAACTGTCGCAATATTTAACATAAAAACTAAGACTTAAATTATTAAGCACTTTGTTTTTATTTGAATTTGAAGAATATAGGATAACAGGAAAAAAAGAAAAGTCAAGCATTTATTATGTCAGAGCACTAAATTACTTTATCCTTAAGCTTTTTTATACCTTGTCATGTAATATGCTTTCGGGCCATCAGCCACAAACACCTTAACATCAGGTAATTGGCTTCCTGCTTCAGCATCAGCTTTACTGATATTTTTGGAATTAGACAGGAATAGACTAGCATTATCCTTTACTTCCTGAACTTTAGCCTTCATACGATTTTCATCTTTCATGGTAGTTGCATCCAGCGGAGCTTCGGAAATAATATAAGTATAGCCGTTTAATTCTTTATATCTGAGATTATATTGAGAGCTTCGAGTCCCGGACTTTCTGGTAGTTTTGAAGTCTACAGCCATCTCTCTATCGGTAGAAGCGATATCATTATCAATCACTCTATCCAAATCTACATCATCTTTGGCATCAAAATTGAAATGAGCTCTAATTCTATCAATTTCAGAGTTTTGAGGGGCAGAATCTGGGAAAAGATAGAGATAAGCATTTCTTACCCATTGTCCCGGTCTGGATCTGGCAATATATCTTTCAGTTTGGACTGTAGCACCGCCCGCATAATCAAACAGGCTTTGCCCTACATTATCTTTAATATCGAGGCTCTTGTCTTCGGTCATCTCAATAACCATGACCTCTCGATAGGATAGTCGGGGATTAGCCAACCTATGCTTGCTTCTGGTTTTATCAAGACCATATTTTTTAAAAAACACATCTAGTGCTACATAAGCAGCATTCGGATCCATACCAACTCCATCAATTCGTTTTGTACCACTAGCTCTTTGATATTTATTCGCTAGATCAAGAAAATCATAATCACCCATTTTAACAATGCTTTCCACTAATGCATCAGCTTGATCAGCGTTGGCGTTAAATGCTTCCTTGAAAAAGTTAGAATCACGGGTCGAAGCGGCACCTCCTTCCGTAGCCCATTCCCATGGAGTCTTACCGGAAAGAATTTTAGTACCATGCCAAGCCAAAAAACCACCTCCTACCCATGGAGCTGCTCTCCATAGCTGCTGCCGAACATTCTGAATAGCCTGATTATTGCTGGTAACCAGCATAATAGTACCAACCAATGCGCCTCCAGCCAGCAACAATTTCATTCCACCACTATAATCATCCCAGTTTTCTTTAGCGTTGTTTAAAGTATTACTAATGAAGTCTTGAATGTCATTACCTTGTTCTCTACCTTCCCGACTAGCTTCCAATCTCTTTTGTGTTGCCTCTTTCACATAAAGTATGCGTTTAGCCTTACCTTTCAATTGCTGAAAATGGTCATAAGCCTCCAAAATTACTTTAGCTTCCTGGGCTGTCATTGTGCCCGGAGGAGTTTGATGAGTTGCTAGGCGCCCCTCAATCGTATTTCTACTCACATCATACATGGCATGTTCCAGATTATGATTACGCATGATTTCTTGAGCATTCTTGAATAATTCATGTATCTCTCTACCCTTGGCAGTTGGCTCCTGGGCGGAAAAGTCTATCATCAAATCCAAAGTGAATTGCTGATCGAAATTGGGCAATGTCACTTTGTCCTTTAAATATTTTCTCAGTAGATTAGTATCAAAAGTCCGAGTTTCAGGCATGACTTCCTGGTCCAAATTGGTCTTAGGATTCTGTCCTACATTTTCTGGTGCTTGGGGACCTCCTGTCATTTTCAGGCACATTTATAAATATATCTGATTATTATAGCAAAAAAGAGCTAAAACATCAAATATAGAAACCAAAATCCTATCTATCAACTAAGCCATCACGCTTAGCTGATCTAAAATTATCACCATACCAGCTCAGATTGTTTACAGTTAGCCTTAAATACCTGGCATAATTAGCTATTTCTTCCGCATCTGTAGGTGTCATTTCAGCATATTCACCTTGATCCTTATATTTTTTCATCAATTTATCGATTCTACTGACTTGTCCATCCAATTGCCCTAGATTAAAACTTCTTTCAATCGAATTTGTTGATTTTCCATCATCAGATAATTCATTTTTGTAAGTAATAGTGAAGTCGCCCTTTCTATACCTCCGAGGAAAACTGGACTTTACCTTCGCAAAGTCAGCCTTTAAGCCATCAACTTGTATCATAGCCTGCCCAATACTTGCTTTGATCGATTGCCAATTCTTTTCGGCTTTTTCATGGTCAGCTTTCAATTCTTCATATTCAGCATTAAGCACAGCAAACTGTGTCAATGCTGTCATAACCTGATCCTTTGATTCCATTTGTTCAGTATTGCCATCAAACTTTCTCAACTTTTTAGCTAATTGATGTATTCTGTCACTATCAGCTTTCCATACAGTCGCTTTACCATTATCAGTTTGAACTGCTTTCAATTGATCTAATTGACCGGAAATTTGGCTAGTGCGTTCAAGCATAGTCTTTTTGTAGAATGCAACAGTCTTCGGCGAGACAGATTCCTGAGTCTTTTCTTCTTCAGGGGTCTTAATTTCAGGCTGAGCCTCCTTAACTTCAGGACTAGTTTCAACTGCGGTAGGGGACTTGTAGGCTGGTTTACTCTTGCTAGAGTCTACTTTAGCCTGTTTAGAAACTGAAAAGTCCTGTGTTTTCTTTGTTGTATTCTGGACTGACTTTGCCCCTTGGGCTGACTCATCCTGCTTAGGCAAAACCGTTTTGTCATTACTCTGATCACCTGCTTCTTGTGCAACCTTTTTTTGCGTAGGTTCTTCAGCGGATAATTTTGGCTTAGGTTTAGTAATTTCAGGTGCCGGAGGAGGGGAATTGTCTGGAACTGCTTTATTTTGATCGTCTCCTTGATCAGCAATACTATTTTGGGCCATTAAAGCAATAACTTGATTATAAGTATCATCCTCACTCTTGTTCCACAAACTGTAAACTCCGTATGTACCTAGACCAGCTAAAGCGCTGACTCCAAGACCATAAGCAATATTTCTGCTCCATTTAGAATTATTTTTAGCTGAAACAACTCGTTTAGAGTCTTTTTTAGATCTTAAGAATGCTGGAATAGGGATTTCCACTTTTCTATTCATCATTTGTTTAAACTTTCCTTGTTTCTTGGCATTTTGCTTTCGCTTAAACAATGAAGCTAACCCATTAGCAGCATAAATCATTCCTTCTCCAATAGCACTTACTCCATTGTAAATCCATAAGGCAGGATTGAACTTAGTATTTTTTCTGGCTTGCTTTGTTTTTTTAACTTTCTGCTTTGTAGCTTTGGCTCCAAATAATTTATTCCAGGTTGCGCTAAATACAGAGCCGATAGAATTTCCTACTGACTTAATTCCATTTGCCACCCATTCTCCGGCTGATTGAACCTGCTTTTTTACAAATATATAGGGTCGCTTCTCTAAGTTAGCAATTTGTTGTAGATATTGTGGAGACTTCTCAGTAGAATCGACTCTCTCTATTGCTCTGTCATAATCCTCTGCAGCAAATGATAATACTGTTTCTTTTGCATATTCCTCTCCGGAATAGAGTACATCTTCTCTTTCTGATTTAGGTCCTTTGTTTAATTGTTCAGAATCTACAAAATTGAAAGCATCATCGAAATATTCGTATCTTTCTCTCACATCTTTTTCTATATGCTTTGGTAGAATATCCATTAACCTGTCAGGAGCACCACACATGTACCTGATTTGTTTGGTAACTCCAAAACTTTCAATGTTTACCTCCAAATCTTCCTGCTGATTCACAATTGCTAATCTGGCTTGCTGAGGTGCTTTACACAATTTACGATATAATTCTGCTCTGGAGTGATATAGGATAGTTTTGCCTTGAAAATCTGTATACTTTGGTGCACATCCGAAATTCTCTACAGCATGTAGTGCTCCGTCGGCAAAATATCGAAAAGCATTATACAATTTACGATGAATCGGCAACTCACGTTTTCTAGAATTTCTGGAGTCTTGCAGTTGATCCATAAATTCAAAATAAGTCCTATTATCGCCACCGGCCTCTAGAGAACGTTCTTGCTTAAAAGGAATAACTCTATCACCTTCGAACAAGAAATCTACTACAATCGAGCCTGATTCAGGACTTTCTCCTTCCAATTGCCACTCGCTATCATGTTGGCGATGTTCAGCATCAAGTCTAGAAGAAAGCATTGGTGGAACACTATCAACTGTCAAAGCATCACGTCGATGTGCTTGACCGTTTGAAGACATTGGAAGCGACTCCACTTCACTATCAGTGGCGCTTTCTATTGGTTTGTCCGAATCTTCCAAATCCCTAAATACTCTGTCTATTTCACCATCAGAATCTGCTGAATTACCATCAGTACTGTCACTGGAAACTGAATGAATCAATTCAACTTGAGGTTCAGCTTCAAAATTAGGTTTAGCATCAGCTGCAGCTGGCATGGTGGAAATATCCTCTTCAGGATCAACATTGTCTCCAATTAAACTAATTTGAGGATTTGTAGGGCGACCTATTTCAGGATCTTCTGCTACTTCAGCGTCTGTGATTTCTACTGTTGGTGGCACTATTTCCTGATAACTAGAATTTCCGATTTCTATTTCCGGAGTAGAATCATATTTTCCTGCAGCAGTCTCTAGGACATCAGATTTAGGTTCTTCATCGTCTGACTGAGGATTCAATTCAGCCATTCGGCTTATCTCAATAATTGGAGTAGAGTCATAGGGATCTTGTGCGTCAGCTGTCTCCAGAATTTTTTCCAAGGTCGCTACCATCTCTTCTCCATGTAATTGCCTTACAGCATTAATAGTTAAGATATTTCCCTTAGCAGAGCTATACTCAGTCTTAAGTTGCGGTCCAGCATCACTCATGTTTACATAAACGTGTCCTTCAAGTAACTTTTGCCAAGCTATCAGTTGATCTGATGACAAAAAGTCAAAATTAAGTTTAGGATTCATTGTGTGAGCAAATGGCAAATTTTCCTCTTCCTGCTCAGCTGCTTCCTCAGCCTCAATAAGCGCCCTGGCTATTAATGCAGCAGCTTTTTCAGCCTGAATTGCTTGAAATTCTTGAGCAGATACCACATTTCCATCTTCCAATCTATAATATCTACTCATATCAACGGAATTAGCTAGAGGAATGATTCTAACTCCACTTTCCTCCTTGTTTTCAGCCGCAGCATCAGGGAGTGGTTTAACCCCGCTGATTTCATTATCAGGATTATTTTCAGCGGTATTTTGATTTGAATTCATAAAAATCTTTTAATTAAAACTAAATTTACAAATAGAAATTAAACACAAATAAAAAGTATTTAAATTATCTAAAAATAATAACTAATTAAGATCATCTCCATTACAGAGAAGACTCGATTAAAACATTAATAGATACAATAATCAAGAGATTATCAATTGCCTTGAATCCTCTCTAACAATTTTGTCGCTTCAGCTAGTTTTTTTGCCTGATCCTCAGCTAAAATTGCTTCATGAACTGAAGTTTCAATTTCTTTTAATAAAACATGGTATTGAGTGTACCACTTTCTAAATCTGATTTGCCTTTCTTCAAGCGCTCTATAAAGATCATTATAAATCTTATTTAAAGTTGCCTCTAATTCTTCTGTAGCTGCGTGCATTTCTTCATTTAAGTCAAAAACCTTAACTTCTAATTCTGCTAAGGAAGCTTCCAATTTATTCACATCCAGATGATTTTTGTGACTTTTAAGCACTGTTCGGATTTGCTCTATTCTTTCATTTTTAATATCCAGCTCAATTTGAGCCTTTACATAGTCTTCCCGAGCTTGCATCACCCTATCAAAATCTTCATCAAATGTTTCTGCCTTAAATTCCCATTCTTGAATATTTTTCAGATTACGGTCCGGATTAATAGCGCTAAAAGAAAGACCTGATGCTTTGATGAAATTACCAATTTTATCGAAATATAATCCTAAATTTGAGCATTTTTTAAATTTACCCTCCTTAGATTTACAATCATTACTCAATCGAGTTTTAAACTGCTTAAAATCATCGATAATACGATATGCATCATTCATCGCTTCGTCCAGAACCTGTTTACGCAATTGTTTAATTGCGCCAACTACCCTGGGGAAGGACTTAATCACCTTACTTGTCATTTTATTTTTGTTTGAGTAGCTCTGCATAATGTACTAGTTCAGTGAATAAATCGCTGGTGGTTTTATGTAATTTATTTTTCAGATAAGGAGCTGAAGGCACTACTAATGAAATTGCATCAAGTATGTCCAGATTTGGATGATCTTCTTTTAGTTTATGTAAAAGGAATAGCTCTTTATTTCCTAATTCATCAACAATTTTGCGGGAAATTCTGTCCATCAACATGCCCTTCAATTGTTGCATCAACATATCCATTTCCTCAGGCTTTCCTCCATTAAGCTTGGCCGCATTAATGACGGCATTGGCAAAGCCATCAGCATCCCAGTATTTAATTGTAATTTCTTTAGTCATTAGGGTGTTTTATTGCCTGAGCCCAAAAGTCCTTTGACGACGCGTGGCCCCAAATAATCATGTTTTCTCGCTTTCATCTTCGCTATTTTTTCATTATTTCTCTTAATTTCATTTTTTGATCGTGTAATTACTCTTTCTGCTCGGGCAATTCTTCTTCCGCCTAAGAATCTGTCAACCCAAGCCCCTGCACCTCCGGCTTTTGCCTCTCGTTCAGACTTAATCGTTTCATACTTTTTGATTCGTTCATCAAGTTCAGCATTTCTAGCCTCAATCATGTTAATTTTACCTTGGACACTCCATACAAAACGATATTTTAGCCACTGCCCTCCTTTATCAAAAATATAGCGTCCCAATGATCTTACTAATGCTACAGATTGGCCGACCAGCAAAAAGCCTCCCAAATAAACTGGAGTCCTAGCCACATTCCAACTTGTTGCTGCCAAAGATTTAGTGTTATCCCAGGTCACTTGCTCTGCAACTGCACCAGCTTTCTCACGCCCCCATTTACCAGCTTTACTTCTTCTAATTCTGTTGGCTAAATGTTTGTAAATTACTTCATAGTCTGGCCCCAATTCTTCGAATCTTTCCTCAACTTCTGACATACTCAAATCTTCTTCCAGTGCAGCAGTTTGAATGGCATTAACATTATTATACATCTCAGTATACCTTCGCAGATCTTTTTCCAATCTATCTTTCTCTTCAGCTTTCTTGGCTTTTCTTTGCTCTTTAGCCTTCTTTAAAGGGTCATTAGGATCAGTCAAACGATCAATTTCAGTTTGTAATTCAGCGATATCCTCATCTAGACGTTTAATTCTTGAAGCATGTACTCGATGTATTTTCTTGAATCCTCCGGCACTGATGGCATTCAGCAGTTCAGTCCTGGACATTAATAGTTTGTGGAAAGGATCCCTGCGTACTTCTGCTGCGACATGTTCTTCATGCGCTCTTTCAGCTCGTCGTTTTCTGGTCATGAATTCGGCAAACTTGGCTTGTTCGGAAATGTTAGCCGATCTTGCTTGTTCAATATGCTCACTGGCCCAACGCGCATCTTTCAGTAGCCTCAACACATGCGCTAAATTCTCAACTTCCCAGTCAATATTGGCAATTTCTATTTGTTTTTGCATTGTACTAGTATTGAAGCCTTCAATTGCTTCTTCCAGTCTGGTCACGAATTGACCAATTAATTCGGCACCTTCTTCTCCTTTCAAATCCTTCAATTTCATAATTACTTCTTTTGGAGAGGAATATTTATTCAAACCGGCAAATACTTCAAAGCGATCTGGATCAGTAGCAATTATTGCCTTCACAAGACATGATTCACTTTTCTTAGAAGCTTCCAGAGGCGATAATTTGCTTAAAGCTCTGCCAGTTTTATACAAACCCTTTTTGGCAATTCTTCCATAACCTGTATTACCTTTGGTTTCATATTCACCTTGCTTATAAAGTTCAAAAATTTCCCGATTAGCTTTTGTATATAAAGAATCAGCACTACGCACTTGATTAACTCTGGACATAGCCAACATAGCAGAGCGTTGGTTTTTCTCTTCATCAAACTCAGCAGGATTAGATCCATCTAACTCACAAGCAACGCGTCTCATAATACTAGCTAAAACAACTTCATCGTCATAGGACGCATCGTTGGTTTCGACAGCTGCTTTTATGGTTGAGAAAAAATCGGCAGGTTCACTTTCCAAATGATTTTTAATGGAATCAAAATCTCCCTCTTTTATTTTTCGTGAAGACAGAGCAACAAGCTTCGAACCATTTTCCAAATGGTCTTTAATATTTGTTGGTAGGCTTTTCTTTTTGGATTGAGCAAGCTTGTCCAAATCTTTTAAAGCTTTGATATATTTATTTTGCTGGTCTTGAATAGGTTGTATTTCATCCTTAATTGTTTGATTAGAACGATCGATGATATTATTCTGATCGGCTTTTTGATTAGCTAAATCTCTTAGAGTATTTTCATTTCCTCCGGCAGCAATTTGAGTATTCAAAGAAGTAATTTCACTTCTCGCATCTGATATTGCTTGACGAGCGTCTTTTATATCATCGAAATGACCTAACAATTCAAATTGAAATGCATCTTCAAATTGCGGTTCAATATCATTTAGTTTATCTGTGGTTTCGCTATTTGTTGCACTATTAATTCTATTTTCTTTTTTTGTTTCTTCTACAATTTTTTCAAGCTTACTAGTTTTGATTGTGCCAGTACTTAGTAGTCTCTCTAGCTCAGCGACTAAAGCTCTCCTGGCTGGATTCCACTGTCCTTTTTTAAATCCTCTATCACCAAACATATCTTTCAAATCAGCCGCAACTGCATCTAAATGAGGATCACCAGATGCTTCCAGCTTATTATTAAAGAAGTCACCTAGCCTTGATTCATCAAATATATAAATTGCAGACATTTTCCCTGATTCCACCGCTTCCACTTTGGCGATCACCTTCATGGCTCTAAATCCGTCATCATCAGTGAAAACCGATCCGGAAGCCTCATCTTCAATTTTAACTAAATCTACTAAACTGGCATCTGCTAAAGCATCTCTGATGGCGTCATTATCCGTTCTACCCTTTATTCCAAGTATTTTGGTAATTACACTTCTTTGAGCTGGTGTCAGTGAATTAATCTTAAAATTTTCAATTGCATATGCTAACTTTTTACGCTGTTGATCAACAGGCCCGCGAGTTTTATTCAGCAACTTTTGGGCGTCATCATCAATCTGAATAGCGTAAACACCTTTCTTCTTAAGCAACCTATCCAGCGCACTTTGTACTCGGACAGTCAAAATATCTTCAATCAAAGCAACTCTTTCCGAATGTCCTTTAATTTTTTTAGCTTCCTTTTCATTCAACATCAACAAATCTTGAATTCTATCAGCAATTTCAGTTTGAATCCCAGCGATATTTTCAAATTCCTCAGAATAAAATAGAGCTTCCTGATTCTGTATATAGCGCAGTTCATTTATTAATTGTTGATCTTCAGGTGAAATATTAGGAGTATTCGCTGCCATTTGAGTAAGTTTATATAATCTATTAATTATATCATTTTTAATCCTTGAAATAAAGGAACTATTTGATTAAGATGCGGTGGATTTCAAAACAAGAAGAAAGTGTATTACATAATAAAATAATAAAACGTCAAAATGAATATTTTAGTGGAAAAACCCAATAAAGGAGAGCAAAAGGTTGTCATAGAACTTACAGAAGCAGAAATGCAGGTCTACTATCAAAAGGCCCTGCAAAAATTATCACAGCAAATAAATGTTAAGGGTTTCCGTCCAGGTAAAATTCCGGCTTCAGTGGTTGAACAGCATGTAAATAAAGAAGCAATTCTAGCTAATGCCATAGACCTGGCTTTACCCGTAACCTACACCGAGGCAATTACCAAAGAGAAAATTGAAGCAATCGGACAACCACAGGTAAATCTTTTACAACCAATGCCTCTTAAATATGAAGCAATTGTTCCAATTTACCCTGATGTTAAGGTTTCCGGTTATGAAAAACTAAAGTTGGAAAGAAAGAAAATTGAAGTTTCAGACTCAGACATAAAAGAAGAGCTCACCAGAATGCAGAAGTCACATAGTATTTATACTGAGTCGGATCGCCCGGCTAAACTTAGTGATCGAGTAGAAATTGATTTTGACGGTTTTGATGAAGATGGTAATGCCCTAGATAATACTTCCAGCAAGAATCATCCACTAATACTTGGGGATAAATCATTTATACCTGGTTTCGAGGAGCAAGTGGTTGGCATGAATAAAGGTGATAAAAAGGAAATTAAGGTCACTTTTCCTGAAGATTATTTTCATGAGCCTTTCCGCAAAAAAGTTGTTGTCTTTAAAGTAAGATTGGTCAGACATGAAGAAATGAAAGTCCCGGAAATTGATGAAGAATTAATAGAAAAGGTATCCGGTAAAAAGCAATCAGTTGAAGAATTCCGCAAAATGTTGAAAGAAAACATGCAACGCATGAAAGAAGAAGAAGAAACATCCCGACTGGAAGGAATTCTTCTGGAAAAAATAATGGAAAGTACCAAGGTTGATTTACCCAAACCTCTAATTGATCAGGAAGTGAATTACATGTTGGAGAGTCAAAAACGTGATATGAAAGAAAGGGGAGTGGCATTTGAACAATATTTGGAGGCTACTCAACAAACTGAGGAAGAATTGAAGAAAAGTAAAGTATCTGAAGCAGAAAAGCGTTTAAAAACAAGATTCGGCATACAGGAGGTTTTCAAAAAAGATAAAATAGAAGTCAAACCTGATGAATTAGAAAAGGCTTTTCAAGATGAAATAAAGTTGCTGGAAACAATGAATGTTAAGCCTAATGACCATGATCAGCAGCATTTAAAACTGCGCCTTGAGAACCGAATTAAGCTTGAAAAATTACTAAAAAAGTATACAAAATAACAACATGAAACAATTCCTACTTGCAGCTGTAATCTTCGTTTTTGTTATTATAGCTATTGTGATTTTTCAAAACATTGCTCAAACCCTGGAAGGGATTTGGATTTTGATTTACCAATTTGATGGTCAAACAACCGCCTCGCTCGGACTACTGGCATTAATCGGTCTCGGCTTCATTGCCGGCCTTCTTTCTGCCAGCCTATTCCAGTCAATTCTTTCCTCAAAAGACGAAGAACCGCCCGGAGCAGAATTTTAACTTGCTTCTTGATACAAAAACTTGTACATTTCCAACGGTTGTACAAATTATGTATACAAAGCAGTTATGCTGAAAAGGTTATTCACTTCTTCCACCCGAGTTAAACTACTAACTATTTTCCTTTTAAATCCGGATGGAGAGTTTTACATACGCGAATTGACTCGAGAATTGAATGAACAAATAAATTCCATCAGAAGAGAATTAGACAATTTAAAGCAGACGGGGCTTCTTAAAGCTAAACTACGCAATCGCAAGAAATATTATACCGTTAATAAGAATTTCATTTTTTATAATGAATTAAAATCCATCATTACTAAAGGAATCAGCAATAAAGATGATATAACCAAGAAAATCTGTTCAATGGGTGAAGTTGACGTTTTGGTATTGTCAGGAATTTTTATTAATAAAGACAACAATATTGACTTATTAATAGTTGGCGATATTGATAAGAATCGATTGGAGGAATATTTTAGTATGAACTTGGAAACATCGCGTCCAATCCGCTTCAGTGTTATGAGTAAAGATGATTATTTATATCGCCGAAAATGCAAAGATAAATTCCTTAGCGATCTACTTGAAGACCCCGAGAACATTGTAAGCGTCAATTCTCTCGAAAAAAACCTCAAATAACGCTTGCAATTTTGTATAACTATACCTAATATGCACTGGCAAATTTCTAAGTAATACGTTTAAAGACATGACTAATTTATTAATTCAGGATATTGAAGTTAAGCAAAAAAAGACTAGTATCCCACAAATCAAACCAGGAAGCACAGTAAAAGTGCATCAAAGGATTAAAGAAGGAGGTAAGGAAAGAACTCAGATCTTTGAAGGTCTGGTTATCAAAATCAGTCATGGAAGTGGAATTAATCAAACTATTACTGTTAGAAAAATTGTTGATGGAATAGGCGTGGAAAAAATATTCCCCATTTTCTCTCCGACAATTGTTAAAATAGAAATTGTCAGAGTTGGTAAAGTCAGAAGATCAAAGCTTTACTACATGCGTGAAATCAGTGGTAAAGCAGCCAGATTAAAAGAACGCATCGGAGAGAAGAAAAAATTGGTTGAAGCTATGCAAGAAAAAGTTAAAATAGAAGAAGAAGCCAAAGCAGCTATAGAATCAGCAGAAGAGGTGAAAGCGGATGCTGCTGAAGCAAAAGAAGAATTGAAAGCGGATGCTGCTGAAGCAAAAGAAGAATTGAAAGAGGCTGAAGTTGCCGCTAAGGAGGCTCCTGAGGACTCAAAAGAGGAAGTAAAAAAGGAGGAAAAGGCGGAATAATTCGCAACTACATTCAATTTGTCTAAGAAACAAAATCACAAAAAATACAGAAGTGTAGCTTCCAATAATAAAATTATAATTGCCGGACTGGATGAAGTTGGACGTGGCCCTTGGGCAGGTCCTCTTGTCGCATGCGCATTCATAGAAACCAATGAAATTTCCGGTATTAAAATTGCCGATTCCAAACAGATGAATCAGGCCGAACGAGAAAAAGCCTATGATCTTCTTATCAAAAAGGGAATTTACGGTGTAGGCATAGTAGAACCCCAGGAGGTGGACAAGTTGGGGCTATCAAAAGCAAATCAGTTGGCCTTCAAAAGAGCGCTTAGTGACTTGGACATCAGGCCTGATCTAGTTTTCATCGATGGTAAAGATAAAATAGAAAAGAAGAATACACTCAATATACCTTTCAGAACCCTCATTAAAGGTGATTCGCTAATTCCAGAAATTTCCTGCGCCTCCATTATTGCCAAAGTCATTCGTGATCGAATCATGGACGATTATGCAGAAGACTATCCTCAATACTCTTTTGATGAGCATAAAGGTTATGGAACAACCAAGCATCATCAGGCAATCAAAAAGTTTGGCGTTACCAAAATACACCGACTTAGCTATAAGCCGGTAAAAGACACTTTGAAGAAAGGAAAGAAAGACTCCAAATCAAATCGCACCACCGGAAGGAAGTGACCATCGCCCGCGAGGGACGAGGCCACAACCAACCGGGGTTTGATCGCTCTTGGTTAGTTTACCCCGACTGTAAACTGAACCGTGTTCTGGCCGACTGCCCAGACAGCTTCTGAGGAGCTGCCTGCCGCCATTTTGGCCATCTGGGGGCTAAACACCACCCAGCAGTACTGGCCGTCGAGGCTCTTCACGTGCAGCGGGCCGCGCACGGCGACATCACTGCAGTCAGGAGGCATGCCGTGTACCCCCTTTGCTGGATCGCCAGAGAAGAACAGAAACCGGGCCATGTCGGCATAACCGACCTCGACCTTGTCTCCATTCTTGAGCACCACCGGATCCAGCCCGGTGCTCACCAGGAACTGTGGTTGCCCTTGAGCAGAGTCCGGTTCGGTGTTCGCAGCTGGAGGCACACCCGGATCTGGGGCGCCCTGAGCTGGCGCTTCCGGCTGCGGATTCTGCGCCGTCACATTGGAGTGGTACGCTGCCCCCTCCTTCGTGTCGGCGCTCGCTTCCACCTGGCTTTCTATTTTCTTTTCCTTGTTGCAGGCAGCGACCGAGACCGCTACTGCCAGGATCGAGAGTGATATGGTTTTCATGGAGCCTTTCTTTCTAAGGGTCCTAGTCTGAGCAACTCCCTTCAACTATTTCCAGGAATTTCAACAGACAACTATGCGCAAAATAACAAATAAAATAAATAAGTCAATAAATTAAAACTCTGACAAGTACTGTTCATGTTGAAAAAACAAGTAAGTCTTTTGCATTTTTTGCTTTTCTAAATTTTTCACCAAATCTTCATCTCTTATAATTTGATCAACTATTACTTGTAAATCTGTATCTACTAAATTTTCCAAATCAACAAAATTTGATAATTCCACGGATTTAACAAAGCCCTTAACTTTTGAATCATATGATAAAGCCAAAAAGGGAGTCTTGGTTAGCAAGGAGAAAATAATCGAATGAAGTCTCATACCTATTACCAGCTTAGCCCTGCCAATAATATCAATTGCTCTCTCATAATTATGCGGCACTTCAACCACTAAAGCTTGCTTATTCTTAACTAAAATTTGTAATTTATCATATTGATGAAGGTCACTACTCTGATTTATTTGATGAGGTAAAAAAACAGTTTTCCACTGATATTTTATAAAAATATAGTCAATAAGATCTGCAATTTGCTTAAGATTTTCATCCATGCCTTTCCATTGCCTCAGTGAAAGTACTACATAATCGCTATTACGATAAAAAGATGGATTGTTATAGGCAATTCCTAGTACAGCATCAGTTAATAGTTGAGCTCTAAATCCTAAAGATTTTAAGTATTTTTGAGAGTCCTCATCTCTAACTGTGATCAGATTAGCTCGTTTTAGAACAAATTTTAACAACCACAAATCTTTTTTACGCTGAAGCGGTGTAAAGCTCTGCGCCATTAAGAGCAGCTTTTTTCTAAGCAAAATAGCCGGCAAAACTTGCATAAACCAAATAAAACATGCCCCTTTCTCATTGGAGAATAATCCTCCACCACCTAAAACAACTAATTTAGACTTAATATACTGATTAAATGTTTTCAGTAATTTGCCTGAAAATAAAGACGTAATAATCGATCTAAATCCGGCCGGAAAAAAATATGCACTCTTACATTGATGCAATTTGCTGGTGAGTTTAGGATTAGAGCTTAATACAACAATCGAAGCACTTTTTTGTGCACTTCTAAGCAAATTTAGCATACCGGCACAAATAGCCTCATCACCGAGATTATTAATACCGTAATTTCCAATTAACAGAATTTGTATATTCATAAGGCGATTAAACAATAATAACTTACATCTTTTTTTGTAATATCAAAGCTCAATTTGTATTGAAAATAATGAGCTTCAGAAAGCCAAATCGTAAAAAACATTGACAAAAGCAAAAAAAATACTAGAATTTATTCTTATCATTGACAGAACTATGTCATAAGTTCTGAGTTGAGTTCCTTGAAAACAAGACAATACCGCATGTATCAAATCCAGCACATCCACCAGTGTTCTGGCTTTGGTGCATGCGGTGCTATAACACAGCAAAACATGTACTTTTACCTTCTGGCTCAAACAATAGTTCCAGGGAGCTCCCTGGGTTTACAAAGAAAGGGAGTTCTCTATGACTCGAAACTGCAACGCGGCGAAGGAGGCCGTTAACATGCGACTACTCACCCTCCTCGGTGCGGCGCTCCTCGTCGTACTGTGGAACACGTTGGCCCTCGCTCAGAGCGAGGTGCCGGTCGGCGGCCAGTGCCGCGACTTCACCCCGGAAGATTTCGCGGTCTCCGCGACTCCGGGGCTGTCCCAAAAGTGCGCGCTCTTCGTCTCCCAGACGGAAGCGCACGTAAACACCGAGTTGCGGTCCGACAGCGTCGGCCGCGCGACCGCCGTGGTCGAGTCGTCCGCTCAGGGCGTCTTGACTGAGGTGAAGTTGTTCTGCCCGACTTACGCGGCAGGCACCATCACCGGCGTCCCGCGCTCGAGCCAGAGTCGGGTCGGCGATCACTGCAGTGTTCCCTACGGGAACGCCTGGGTGTTCCGGGTCACTCCGGACATCAAAGGCGTAACCGTTCGGGACCCTTCGCCTCAGGGTGAAACGGTCACCATCTCGCTGGTCCACAAGGCCGCAGGCGTGACTCCGGCAGAGGTTGCGCTCTATGCGCCTCCTCCGCCTCAGCCCGAAGCGCTGGTCTCGGAAGACGATCGTTCCCGCTGGGATCGTGAGTCGACCAAGAATGGAAGTCTGGACTTCGGTCTCGGACTGTCCATCGACCACGGCGATGATCCGATGCGCTACTCGGCAGTGGCCAAGGGGCGCGGTGACATCAAGCTCGACGGCGACGGCATCTGGAACCTGATCGTCGGTGCGCAGTTCATGCACACCTGGCGCCAGGAACCAGTCCGGATGGTTCCGAACCTTCAGGTTCAGAACGGCCATGTCGACATGATGAGCACGTACTTCGGTGCGCTGTTCGGACTGTCGATTCAGCCGCTCGACGACCTGATGCGGATCGAGGGCTTCATCTCCCTAGGTCCCTGGGTGGCCCATCATCCGACAGTCCCGCTGAGCCAACAGCGGGACCTGCAGATGGTCTTCGGGCCGTCTGACACCAATGTCGAGCTCGGCTTTGGCGCAGGCCTCGACTTCGGGGTATATCCGCTGGCCAACAGCTACGGCTTCGGCCTAGAGCTGGGGGTGGTCAGCACGCTGACCGACACCCCCACATACCGCACAGCTGCGGTGCAGGGAACGCTCACTCCTGACGGAGCTGAGATTGTCCCTGACGCACCTGACGCGGACGGTCGGCTCGCCGACTGGCAGCTGGTGGTTTACCCCATAAGGATTCAGTTCTAGGACTGGATCTTCCAGGAGGAAACGTGAAGACAGTCATGATCATTCTCGTCACCCTGGCCACCCTAGTGGCGTGTCAGGGCGAGCCGGACGGGTACTGCGCCACAACAGGCGCCTACCCCGTCTACAACGAAAGTCTGGGCAACTGGGAGTGTCCTCGATACCCCGATGACGGCAGCGGCGGCAACGTCGTTCCCGTTACCGGCGGAGCATCGGGTGCTACCAACACCGGCGGGACTGGCAACGCTGTGATCGTCGGAGGAACGGGCGGAAACGTCCAGCCCTCTGGCGGAACCAGCAGTGGGTTGCTCTGCGGGGACAACCAGTCCCTGATTGGCACGTGCTGCGGTTTCGAATCGGGGACCTGTCTCGGACAGGGCATCTTCGACTGCGACAACAGCACAGGGGTGATCGTATGCCACCCCTGGGAGTTCTGCGGCAACAACCGTGACGACGACTGCGACGGCTCGATCGACGCACTCGACCCCATGGGCTGCATCCTCAGCGACGTCTGCAACGGCGGCGCGACAGGAGGCACCGGAGGGACGGGCGCAACTGGTGGTACTCCTTCGGGA
>CAYRGY010000001.1:0-380100 GCA_964424075.1 uncultured Candidatus Peribacteria bacterium | reverse complement strand
TGTGGCGCGATGATACGGTGTTAAAGGCTTGCTGCTGCGGTTTTGGAGGGTTGACGCGATGGCCAGTTGTGGCGCGATGGTCAACAGTTGACGCGACTGCCGAAAGTGGTTCAGCAGCGCGGCGTCCAGCGCTTTCCTGTGCGCTTAAAGGGGGTTGGCGCACCAGTCAACGGTGGCGCACCAGTCAACGGTCACGCACTAGTCAACGGTCACGCACCAGTCAACGGTTGGCGCACCAGTCAACGGTCACGCGCTAGTCAACGGTCACGCGCTAGTCAACGGTCACGCACCAGTCAACGGTCACGCACCAGTCAACGGTCACGCGCCAGTCAACGGTTGACGCACCAGTCAACGGTTGGCGCACCAGTCAACGGTGGCACGATGGTCAACGGTGGCGCACCAGTCAACGGTGGCGCACCAGTCAACGGTTGGCGCACCAGTCAACGGTCACGCACCAGTCAACGGTCACGCAACGGTGCGGCGGTGATGGGGCGACAAGACGCCTTGCCCTTGATGAGGCGCCGCGACATTACAGCTTTGTTCGCTTGAACCAGCGGTAAAAAAAAGAGTTGATCTTGCTTTTTTTGCGTATATGTCCTACAATAATAAAGAAGATATAGCATTTAACAAAAAACAAAAATGAAAAAGACCATGTCTAAAAAGGGTTTTACCTTAATTGAGCTGTTAATCGTAATCGCGATTATCGGTATTTTAGCTGTTGCGCTGCTTCCTCAAGTACTTGGAGCACCGGCAAGAGCACGTGACGCTGCCAGAAGAGCAGATGTGAATAATATTGTCGCTGCAATAGAATCGTATAATGCTTCCAATGGATCTTATCCAAGTGATCCTGCATGTTTGACAAGTGTATCAGTTCTAGCAGATTATTTAAAGGGCGATGTGCCTACTGGAGATGATAATGTTGATGGTATTGCAGATTGTGATAAGGGTGTATACTTTTATTGTCCTTTAACTGGTACAGGAGTAGGTGAGTACTATGTAGCTGCCAAGATGGAAACAGAAGCTGCAACTGATGGCTTTTACCCTTCTACTACAATAATTACTGCTACATCATCTTGTAAGGACTTATTTTATTCAGCAACCCCGAGTGCAGTTTTAGCTACTGAAGCTTTAGGCAACGTATACATCTCAAAACAATAATCTTTAGTTACAATCCAAAAGCCCCTCCGCGGAGGGGCTTTTTTTGATGTGTGAGCGGTTTTGTGGTCGTAGTGCTCGGCCTGCGGCCTCGCACCAAATATATTAGTCCAAATCAAGGCTTTGCCGGTTTGGACTTTCGAGCATGAGTCGAGCAATACCTCCAAGTTCAGTCAAGGCGTAATCCGATGATTAGCCCTTAAACTAGCGATACAGGGTGCCCCTGACGAGCAGCTTGTGGTATAATATTAGTACGAAAACTAAAAACAAAATAGTGGCATTAGGATGAGGAAAATTGCGGCTCGAGTCGGGCAGAAAATCAAGAGGATGTTGGCAAGAAAAAATCATATTAGATTGGCGGCTTCGTTAATCTTGTTTTTCGTTAGTTTTAATGTGGGTGCGCCGAGCGCGCTGGCCTATGATGCATTACAGCAGGCCAAGCGGCAGGTGCGGGAGATGACGTCAGGATTGTTTACCGTTGCCAATGCACAGGAGACTGTTCAAAGGTTCAATCCTTGGGGGTCACGAAAAGGGCAGGTTTTGGAGCAATTTGATCGGGAAGAGCAGGCGGATGCTGAGAAGGCTGCGATCGATAAAAGTGTGAATGAGGAATATGACTTAGTGGCGATTTTGGTGGAAGATGCCTTGCTGAATGATAATAGCAGTTATGATGGATTACGAAACGAAGCGGGCAGTGCTAATTTGAGGGAAACAACTTTGCCGACTAGAATTCAGCGCTATGCACAAGATGTGCAAACCACTATTTCCGGCTCGAGGGCTGAAATAATTAGGATTAGACCGGAGCAAAAAGTAACTGATATTGCCTTTACTTTGGAAAAACTTTACCTGGAAGGTGACTCAGTGCTGGGTGTGCAGAATCGCTTGGTTGGAATAGTGCTGATTGGTGATGTGCAATTGCCGGTAGTGAATAAGAATGGCAATCGATTTGTGTCGATGTTTCCGTATACAGATTTTGAAGATAAATATTATACTCTTAATCCGGAAACTAAAGACTATGAGACCAATCCGAATAATTTGAATCCGGCAGTGGAGATTTGGCATGGTGTGATTAAGCCGCCTTTGTCGGGAACTGAAGGGCGGAATTTGTTGGCGGAATATTTGGACAAGAATCATTTATATAAAATTGAAGATTCTCGGTACTATCAATTTGAAAAGCGGCTGTTTTATAGTGATTTGAAAAAAGAATTTGATACGATGGCCGAAGATATGCTTGGTGCATATGCAGCATATTTAGAAGCTTGGGAGGATATTTCCTATAATCGTTTTACCGCGCAATGGGCACAAGATTTAAGTGAGAATAGCTCTGCCGGACGACTGGAGGGTGATGGTGTAGACAATGACGGGGACCGCTTGATAGATGAGGATCCGTTTAATGGGTTTGATGATGATGGTGATGCCGAGCCGGGTAGTCCATTGATGGGTTTTGCGAATTTAAAGGATGATGATGGAGATGGCGAAGTTGATAATGATGAAGAAGGCGTGTGGGGGATTTGCTCAGATGTTCCGGAAACCGGTCCGGTTGAATTGGAAAATTGCGGTGTGCCTGGCGAACCTTATAAAACCGGGAATTTTTATAATGTCGTCGATGATGCAATTTATTTTGTTGAAGATCAGGTTGATAATGATAATAACGGATTTATTGATGACGGAATCGATGAGGACTTAGGTGATGCCTTGATTGGTATCGATAATGACAGGGATGGAAGAATTGATGAGGATACTTCTCAAGATAATGATGCTGATGGGGATAAGAAAATTGATGAAGATCAACCTGGTGATATGAACGGTGACGGTTGCCCTGGCGAATGCGGAGTAGATGAAGATAATGACTCGATTGATAGTGATCGGGACTTTTGGCCGGATGGTTATGAGAGAGATATGGGATCCTTCAAATTAAATTTACCGCAATTCCCGGGTTTTTTGAGAGATTTAGGTAGAGCTTTAAAGAATCCAAGTAAGGAGGCGGTCAAAGCGGCCTTTGATAATTTTGAAAACCCGACCAAAGATGACAAAATTTGGAGTATACCGACAATTAAAATCGGTCTGCCGATTGGACCTTCGCTGCCTATGCCGAGGATTTTCCCATGGCCCAGCGGTAATCTCTGGATTGATGAAGGAAATGTAAATGATGATGACGAGGATGATAAAGTGGATGAAGATGGATTGAAAGATAATGACAATGATAGGGATGGGCAAACTGATGAAGATCCTGCCGATCCGTTGGCTGCTTCAGGAGTGGAAGAAGGAGCTGAGTTCGCAGGATTGCCGGATATTCAAGCACAGCAAATTGTGATGAGCAATTTTAAATATTATCATGAGATGCTTAGTCGATTCTTTTCAGAGATTAATGACTGGACTGAAGGAAGTGGCCGTTATGATATTGATCGGGTTGATAGTGATGGCAATCTCGACCCGGATTTGAAATCCTTTCCACTGCTGATTTCTAAAAAGGATGAAATTACCAGACTATATTTGAAGGAGATAAATGACATGGTGGAAACCAGAATTGATTCGTATGTTCAGCAATTGCAGGAAAAAAATCAATTAATCAAAGGAGCAAATATTTCAGGGTATTTGGTGCTGCCGGATGATAATGGCATTTTCACTAATGATCAAAAAATTCGCCTGAAAGATGTGAGCTTTGTAAATTTTGGGTATGTTAATCCACTCTTTGAAGGTAAATTGGATAGTTTTATTGAAACTATTGAAACTTTTGAAAAGCTATTGCCCAAAGTTGATGGTAGCCCGCTTTTGGATTTTGATAATTATAGAGAGGTTAAAGAAGAGTTTTTGGAAGAAATTCCTTTCAATAGCATTTCTCCTCTAACAATTACCTACATCAATGGTTTGAGGATAGATAAGGTCGACAATATAGAACAATGCACTTTATATCGTGGTACGAGCCGGAGTCAGGCTGCAAGAAGTCAGGCAATTGAGGGCAATACTGTTTATGATATGCAGTCAAATTTTGTAGTGGATCCAGCACCAATGATGCCACAAGCTTGGAGCGACCCGGATATTGATCCGGACTTTTTGATCGGTACTGAAAGCAATGATTTCCACGGTGCAATCTGGTGTTTCTTCGAACAACCACGCAATTCACGCAATAGTTTTTGCCGTAATTTGGCCACAGTATATGGCTATAATGAGACGATGTATGATTATAGCCAAAGAACTAAAGATGCCAATGCCGATTATGCGGGTTGCTATTCTGACAATTCCATCTTTCCGGATAGGTGTTTTCCTACTGCGGCCAGTAGATATATTTTCAGCTATGGAGGTACGCAGGAAGTTAGAAATATTAGTTCTGATGCTGTCAGTCATCGCGCCTGTTTTGATTTGAAAGAGAAAAAGGGCTATGACTCGTATATTTGGGATGTGAAATATTATCTTGATAGAATAAGTAAGGTTCAATTGGCAGAAGAAAAACAAGCATTAAATGATATGATTCCCGATCCGGATACGGCCTATAAATCTCCTAGAATCATTGATCTGTTAGATTTGAGTGAGGAAAGTATTTATTATTATCGCAATGCCGAGAATCCATCCTGTAGCGGTGCTATTGAATATGGTTGCCCTCTTAATAATCAAGATGAGGATGAATTGGAAGGAAGTGTCTATGAAAATTATAGGGTAACTTTAGAAGATGTTTTGGCTAAATTTTTAGCTGGTGACCATAAAGATAATGATGGAGATGAAGTGGATGATAATCCTGAGGAAGGTGATATTCCATTTTTTGCGATTGATTCGAGAACGGGCCAAGTCAATTGGACACAAGTGGGTGAACAACTTTTGCAGAGAGACAGATTAAGTCTAACTGCATCTGATCCGATTGACCGAGCATTTCAATTTACAGATGAAGTGATACCGGGAGTGAAAGAATTAGTGTTATTTGTTGATGTGATTCCTAGCGCCAATAGAATTGACTCGATTGTTTATCATAAGGATCCAACAATTGATACCATATTGGCGCAGAAATATAATTTGCTGCGAGATGCAAATGGAAAATATTTAGAGCAGACAGGATTATCAGAATCAGAACGAGCGACGGAAGGGAAATATCAAAGAGAAATTAGAACAGATGCCAATGGTGATCCGGTGGAAAGTGCAAATGGCGAACCTGCATATGTCCAAACCGGTACAGCTTTACGCTTACCTATTGATAATCCACGCTATGTTAGTTTCATGGATATCAATGGAGATTATCACAAAATTTATTATCCTAATGTTTATGATGCAGATTCATTGGCTAAATTTGAGAGAGAGTTAGCAAAAATTGAAGCAGAATTGTCTGATATTCCAATTAATCCAGATGCGGATCAAGGAATTGAAACCGTCGGTTTGGTGACCAGTGTGATAGATGCAGAGACAACTTATTTTGAAGGTCGAGATACCAATAGAACAGTTTCACCAAATCTGATTGAAGACGCGTTGGCCTGGAAGGAAATGAATTTGGATGAGAAACATACTTATGCATTTGAAAGATATTTAGGAGATGTGTTTGATCCGTTCACCGGGCTGAACGATGATTTGACCGCTTTGGATTCCAGCGATAAGGGCTATGAAATTTTATATTTGAATGCTGAAGGTGATGCTCAAAATTTGGAAATGCAATTTAACAAAGATTTACCTCCACCGGAATTGCAACCTTTACCGACCTCGGTTGATTGTTCTCTTCCAGGAGCAGAGAATCATTTTGCCTGTCAGGGAGGTGGAAAAGTTTCCAGTGGATATGACTTGGGTGCACTGGGACCAATTCCGGCAGGTGTAATTCCCAGTACTCCAGGTAAATTTGCTCGGCACACTTATGCTTCAGGAGGTGGTGGTGAAGGTTTAATTGGAGTCAACATCGACTTGGAATTGCCGACTTTTGATTTGATTTTGATCTTTGAATGGATTGGAGAAATGTCAGCCTGGGCTGCTGAAACCGCTGCTCTCTTGGGAGAAGGAGTTACAATTAATGCCTGTCCGGCCGGAGGATTCACTCATTTGGATAATGATTTGGGATTCACTCCTCAAATGCTGGCCAGCCCGGTTCCGGGATTTACTCCAGATCCGACATTGCTATTTCCGCCTGCAGACAATGATGGGGATGGCATTCCCGATGTGACTGATAGAACCAGAGATTTGCGATTAAGTTTAATCAATGCTGATAAATATGTATTACGAGCAGGTTATAATGACCAAACTGAACTGCTAGTTGAAGCTTTGGATATCAACAATTTGGTAAATAGCGGAGACAGCTATTCAGAAGTGGAATTGGTGATTGAAAATGGAGATATTATCAAACATGTTACCGATGAAGTTGTACAACTGTTTTCCGGACAAGGCATGTATAAAGTAAAATCAACTGCTCAACCGGGACAAACCCGAGTATACGCCAGATTGGTCAATGCTCCCGAGCTTCGTTCAGAAAGTGTCAGGTTGTATACGAGTGATAAAAATATTCGCTTAATTTCTTATCAGGAGCGTCCGGTGGAAATTGTAGAATCGGAAGATGATGGATACAGTGTTGTGATTGATGGTGAAGCAGTGGCTGAAATTCTTGAACCTACCGGTTATATGATTGCGCTAAGTCCTGACTATGAAGTGCGTGCGCTACCGGCATATGGAACTGTTCCTACACGTCTGGGACTGATAAGCCTGGAGGACGATGAGGTTATAGTAGTTGTCTTCTTTGTCCCTGATGTTAATGAAGGCATCACGATTAGAGCGCGAGGATTTGATTTTGCTGAAGAATATCAAGACATATCCGGAATTCAACTTAAGGACCTTAATGCAGCAGACAGTTTCAGCTTACGTAGATTGAGTGAAAGTGTTTTGGCCGGTTCCTTCAGCATTATTGATACAACGAGTGATGTAAATGACGGTAAAATCGGTATGGTTGAAGCAAATGGTAATGTTTATTTGACCAATGAATTGAGTCTTGATTATAGGCAAGACAGCTCCGGTCCGGTTATTTTTGTGGTGGAAGATGAAAGTGGTGCCGAATTATTGGAAATTTATCCGGGAGTACTGGATGAAGAAATCGATGAAGTGCCGCGAGCAGAAATCGAGAATTATTTTGAATGGGAATTTATCAATGAAGTTTATGAAAGCCTAATTGCTTGGTGGCTGCCGGTTGCTCATGCCCAGGAGGAGGAAATGACGATTATGGATGTTGACGGAGATGGCCTAAAAGACTTGGAAGAATTGATTATTGGTACGGATCGACTAAGTGCGGATACCAATGGTGATGGCATTGATGATGCCGAGTCACTATTGCAAGGACTTGATCCGGTTGCTAAGGAAGAGCAGGATTTGTTTATTGATTTAATTCCCCAGCAGGCCGGCTTCCGTGATGTGGTCAAATTGTATCAGCGTGGTCTATTTGATCCGGATGAAGGTCGGCAAGTAAGACCTAATGATTTCATTAGACGTGATGAATTTATTAAATTCGACCTGGGTGGTATTTGTTTAATTTGTGACAAATTCAGCTTGCCTTACAGGCGATCGGTAAAAGGATTTTATGAAGCTGGCGGATCATTTGTGGATGTTGTTTTCCCTGAGCCCACAGCTGAAGAAGCAGCTCAAGGCTTCACCAGTCATGATTTGGTGCTGCAGGATACTGATCGATATGGACTACATTATTGTATTGCTGAAGGAAAGAATGCCCAAATTATTTCCGGTTATGGACAAAGCAATTTGCTGGGCTATTATCTGCCCGGCAATAATATTAGTAGAGCAGAAGCCGCAAAAGTAATTCTATTTACCGCTACCAGAGCATTCCCCAATTTTCCAGCCCTGACTTCATATGATGAAACAGATAAACCTTGGTATTATAATGAAGTTCTGACTACTCAAAGAGAGGGGTTCTTCCCGAGTGGGACAAAATTTGTTGTGCAAGAGTCATCAGCAATAGTCGTTTATGATCTGGATCAAATGTCAGAGCAGGAATTCCGCGAATTCTTTGATGATCAATGGGCTCGGGACGGACAATTAATTGACTATCTTTCCGGTCCGATTACTCGCTTGGAATTTGCTATGATGATATCCCGATTCACTGACAAATTTGATTGTTTCAATCTTGATAGTGATGAAGATGGTATTCCGGACGCATTTGAACAATATATCTATCAAACTAATAAACTGGATAAAGATACTGACGGTGGCGGTGTGTTTGATTTGGCTGAAATTATCAGAGGCAGTAATCCACTTGATGCCGCAGATGACAGTTTGGCTGATGAAGCTTTCCAGGGAGGCGTTTTTGGACCAAGCGATGCCGCCCCACCAGATGATGATTTGGATGATGACGGACTGTTAAATGTAGAGGAAGTCGAGCTGGGGACAGATCCCTTGAATCCGGATACTGACGGTGGCGGTGTAAGCGATTATGATGAAATACAAGTTGGTACTGAACCGATTGCTACACCGGGCGATGATGTTCCAAACGCTAATGATGATTCTGATCAAGATGGATTAACCAATTTGGAAGAAAACAAGAGTGATACTGATGCTACTAATCCGGATACTGATGGAGGAGGTGCCTGGGATGGTGATGAAATTGTGAGAGGTACTGAAGCAATGGAAACTCCGGGCGATGATGTTTTCGTCCCCTATGGAGAAAGAGAGGAGGACAGTCTTGAAGGTGGCGAGGGCATTTATGTTTCAGGACTGGGAATTGAACCGAATACAATTGTTTCGATTAGTTCTCCGGAAGATTTAGCCGGCACACAAATTGAAAGAGAGGAGCTGGATTATATTCCTGCTGACGGAAGTAGTCGACTATTGATTGAAGCAACAATTTATGATGAAAACGGCAATATTGATGTGGAAGATGACTCTACAGAAATTGAATTTAGTCTTGAGAAAAGTGCAAATGTAAATGGATATGAACATGCAAGTTTAGGTATTCTTAAAGCTGATGATGAATTTGATGCACAAGCAAAACCGACAGCTCAAGTTACTAATGGACAAACAGTTATTGGTTTGCAAAGCAAAACTGTAACCGGATTACCTACAGTTACGGCGAGAAGTGTCGGTGTTGCCATACCCAGTGATGAAAAAGAAATAGAAGTACATGCTCTTGATCCGGCTGAGATTATTATGGTGGCTGAATCAGCAGTGATGCCAAGCGGCGGACTTTCTAAAAACAATATAAAAATTCAAATGTTGGACAGATTCGGCAATCTGACCAATAACGGCTCCTATCAAATAACAGTTGGTGTCAGTAGTGACGCAGAGCCAGACCTCGATAATGAGTTGACCGGAGCTTATTTGGGCAGTTCCATTGATGAAGATGATCAAAAACCGGGTATTCAAACTAGTTCTGTAACCGGAGAATATAATGTGACTTTAGTTTCCGGAACACTCCCTACCGAAAATCTGCAGATCACAGCAATTTATGAAGGAACTCCGGAATTTGACCTGCCTAGCCCGGCAGAAAGCTTGGCACAAGCATTAACCTTGGAACAAGAGCCTATTCTGATTGAAATTAGCGATCAAGTAGACGTGAGTACGCGTGAAGATTTGCGTCTGAGAATTATAAACAGCGCAGATCAAATTAATGCCAATGGCCAAGATTCAACTGAATTGGCGATAGAAGTGGTTGATGCAAATGGATCAGTTGTCGGCAATTATGATGGTGAGATTAACTTTACTCTTCATACTCCGGAGCAAGGATATTTTGTTAGTGGATCCGGTTTGACGATGGGAAATAGAGTTTCATCAATTACTGTTCCGATTGAAGACGGAGTTCTGAAGGATGGAAATGTAAGGCTATATTCGACTACCCGTGCGGGAAATGTTTTTGTTATGGCTAATGTTGACGGCTTGAATCCAGCTTCTGAACAAATTGGAAGTGTGGCTTTCAATGCCACCAAAATGGTTTTGGAATTTGATCAAATGAATTTTGATGCTGATCGGAATAATGTTTATCGAGTCACAGCAAAACTTTATGACAATTATGACAACTTTGTGGAAACCGATAATTCAAGTGAAATTGAATTTGAAATTACCGAAGAGTCTTCAGACTTCGCACAAATATATGGGGAATCAAATATTACTGCGACCAATGGTGTTGCGGAAGCTTATTTTAATCCGACCGGATTAACCGGCCCAGTTCGGATTAAAACAACTGCAGATGATATGTTTGATGGCTATGCTGAAGTAAATCTGGTCAAGAAAATCCCCGGCACTAAATTTAGAGAAATTGAGCCAAAGGCTTTGTTTGCTTCCCTACTGGGTAGTGAATTTGGAGATGTAACCAAAGAAGACTATGTTGGTGGATGGTTTGTTTTCAGTGGCAAAGCCCAAACTGCCGTTTCGATGGTTGCTCCTCCAAGTCCAAGTCGGTCGCTGGCCGAGATAACACCTGAAGGACGCATTAATCTTAATGACAGTGCTTTGGAAATTCGGGTTATTCCTGCATTGAGTCAGGCTGATCCGGTTAGAGTTATGGTTTATGATTCCAATTTAAGTCAAAACATTTTGGAAATGATTAAGATATTAAAACCTCAATCACAATTATTCGAATTAGAAGAAGATGACGAAATTTTGGAGAATGTCGATCGCATGTATATTAGAAATTTGGACCCTAAAAATTATCAGTTGGAAAGAAATGCTGAACAAATGGTGGTCAGTCAAAATGGAGTTTTGCTGGCGGATATATTCAGTAATGGAAGTATTGTATTGAAAAGTAATCAGGTAAGTCTTGAAGTTAATGATTCTTATCAAAACGGCTTGAGCCTCAATTTACTCGATAGAGGTTTGGAAATTATGGAAGTAACCCTTATGTCCTCTAATCCTGATGATGTAGGTCTGTTGAATGCAACCAGTGATCAAACATTGCCGGGTGTTTATATTCGACCACTATATCAAATCGGCAACAGACAGTTGATAGAAAGTTTTTCAGGAAATGCTACAAATCATGCCAGAAGTATTAGCTATGTGGATCTGGATCAAGAAGTATCAGCAAATCAGAAGCCGGGACTAAACTATGTTTCAATTGAAAGATCATTGGACGCTGAAGGAGTAGGTTTTACCGGAGATAATAAACATGCTCTGCTGTTCTCTGCCGGTAATATGTCAGGAGAAGCGAATATGCCTTATGCATCGGATGCCGGAATTGTTTTGGGCGATCCAACTATCAGACTTGATAATAAAGATGATCCGCATTTCAATGATCCCAGCTATCAATCTGTAAACAGCAATGGATATACTTCTGATATCGGCGTGCAATTGACTGCTGATAGTGTTCCAATTGAAGAAATTAATCCAATTGATTTTGATAATGATGATGACTTGGATATTTTTGCAGTTTATGGAAACGGTGATGTTAGATTGCTGGAAAATATTGCGACACGACAAAGTAATACTGCTGCTACATCAAAGCTTAAAGATAGAGGAATATTCATTCGTTTCCCCAACGGAATTTTAAGCTCTACCGTGGGAGATATAAATGCAGATGGATGGGATGACTTTATTGTAGCTACTGAAGAAAGCTGTCGTGTAGGTGAAGTTTGCGTAAATGCCTATCTTAATGATCAAGGTAACTTTGTCCGCACTTATCTGGAACTTCTAGAGTTTACTACCGAAAACCGAGTTTATACGATTCGTTCCGGAGATATGAATAATGATGGCTTTGATGATTTGGTCACATCCGATGATCGGGGAACCATCACCATATTTTATAATTATGATGGCAGCATAAGTAAGACCGGTCATGTTGTCGGAAATCTGGGGGCTAAAATTGATTCCAAAAGTAATTTGAAAGATGAAGTGTATATTTATTATCCGGAAATGATTCCTAATAATCCCGGCATTCAAACTGATGACCGCTATTTTGCTCCACTTCCAATTCCGGACAACAGGATCAATATAGAACCTAGTGATCAAGTCACTTTAACTAATTTGTATAATCAAGCTCGGCCCGGTCTGGAGGTGAATATTGAGAATCCAGGAAGTGAAAAAGTGGTTGAATTTAAGAGTATGGGGCGTGATGGAATTTTAGGCATTTCATCAACCAAGCAAGCAACAGATAATACTGCTCCCTTTGAAGTTGTAGCCAATGGTGACACAATTTCCTATGCAATTACACTAGTAAATTCCAGTGGAAATGCAGATTTTGAAAATTTGATGATTGCCGATGTCGCCAGCGATATGTTGCAAATTGATCGGTCGAGCATTGTTTGTAATAATTGTAAAAATGAAATACGCATAGTCGACACGGGGGTTAGTTTAAGGCCTTTTATTATCAGTAATATTGACTTGCCGCCTGGTGAATCGCGCATAATCAGCTATTCGGGTACAGTGCAAAACTTACCCCACATTAAGTTTAATCTGGGTCATGACTTTCTGGATGTACCGAATTATGGAGATGAATATTTGGATATTTCGGCTGCTCCGGAAAATAATCAAAGCGGTAATAGAGTGTTTTTCTATTCAAACGGAATCGAGAGTACACCAATTTTAATGGGTGATGGAAGTGAAATAATCATAGATCGGGTAAATTACAGCGAAGATATTTACGAACCGGAACCATTGCAACCTGACTCTCCCGAAACACCCACAAACTTAGGTGAATTCCTACCTGACTTATCGGAAGTTGATGAAAATGGAATACCGGTCGCTTTACAACACTTAATTGATTTTGGTTACTTCCCGGGTCAAAATCCTGCAGCCACAGTACCAATGGATTTTGGAGGATCAATTAAATCTTATCAACCAATAGGTGCGCAGATTGGTGGCCTGGCAGATAAATTTGAAGGATTAATTAATGCTTTGCAATGTGCACCAGGTTGTATTCCCTTCCCCGTTAACTTTGCTTTCTTGGCAACCGGACCAATTAATGTTCTAGGAATTCCACAAGGCTATGATACCGGTACGCCAATTTTTGGTTGGGGCTTGCCGCCACCAGTAGCTATTTGTGCAGGTCAAGCTTGCTATGCGTCCTTTGGTGGAAGAATTTATTTAGCGCCAACTTTAACCGGTAGTCTTGGTATGGCAGTGTGTTTAGGGCCTTATCCGGTCGGACAGTGTTTGCCAATAGCTATCCCGATGCCTGGACTGAGCGGAGTTTGTGATGCGATTAGCAATTCAATTGAAAAAGCAATGAACTCCTATAATAAGTTTGCTCAAGGAGTTAGTGGAACTTATACATTTGGGGGTCAAGGCGGAGGTGGTTCAATGGAAGGCGGCAATCAATATTCAGGCGGGTTCTCCGCTAGTGAATCTATGGGAAGCTATAGTTACTCTGTCGGCGTTTCAACTAATGTTCGGGTGCCCGGATTTCCTTCGGTTATAACAGATTGGCTTCATGCTCAGACTGCAGAATTAATCAATAAAGCAACCGACTTCCCGGATCTTTATGTTTTATTCCCGGATGTGGTCAGTTTTGGAAAGGACAGTGCTGAAGCTATAGGCAATGTCTTTAAGGGCAAGACAGATGCGCAAGGTGAACCGGTTGGCGAAAGGTCGCTGAGGAACTTTTTGAGCAAATTAAATAATATCCCATTTATTGCCATCAAAACAGAACCGGTTATATTTAAGATTCCTATGCTGACTCCGGAAGAATTGGATAGATTCATTAATGATGCCAAACAATGGGTTGAAGATGAAAAGGCCGAATTGGATAGATTCGCGGGCATGTTTAAGTGCGGACCATTTGCAGAAACTGTTACCAATGAAAATGGAGAAGAAGTGCCAGGTTACATTGATACCGATGGAACTGTTGTTTATGGTGGAAGGCCTTATCGTCAGGTTTGTGACATCGTAGTCGCTGATTTCTCCAAAACAATTCAATCGGTTGAAGAGAATATTCAAGTTATTGAAGGGTACAAACAGATCCCAAGAGATATTTTGGCTTGGCGGAATATGCTAACCAAATATTTGATTCAGATAATTTGTTATATCGATGCAATCATTAATTTCTTTATTGGAAATGTAGCTAAATGGATTAGCCAAATTAATGCCTGGGTAGATGCGGCTTTGGCCTTATATGAAGCGATAATGACTTGGAAATTGATTATTGACCTGACGATAGACTATCAGGTTTCCTGTGACAAGTGTACATCGTCGAGATTCACTTTGCTTGAACTATTGCTGAAATTATTCATGTTTATTCCCGATCCACCGATTATTCCTATTCCAAAATTGCCCGATATTTATCTGGATTTCTCCAGAATTGAAGCGGGTATAAATATTTACTGGCCGGATATTCAATTCCGTCCCGTGAAGATAAAGCTGCCGGATTTACCAAGAATTACTTTACCGGATTTGCCTAATATTAAAGTTATATTCCCTGCTATTCCAGTCTTACCGGACTTATCATTGAGCTTGCCGGAACTGCCGGACTTACCTCCTCTGCCACTTCCTGTGCTACCGAATTTGCCTCCCGCTCCAAAAATTCCAAAACTTCCATCATCTATTAAAGTTGCCATTAGTTTGGTTGGACAAATTTTCAAAATTCTATGTTTAATAAAAAATGGAATTCTTATCGTACCGGAATTCATGTTAAAACCTGCCATTGAAGAAATGACTGCTCGTGGACTGGAGCCTCTACTTCCGATTGATCTTGGATTATCAATGCAATTCCCTTCAATCAGCTATGATTTTTGGTCGAGAATTGAGGTAAGGACTCATTTGAATTTGCAGATGGATTTCACAATGGTTAAAGACTTTGTTCAGGAGGTGGCTAATAATTTTAATCGAGTCAGTACCTTTTTCGCTGATGGAGTAAATGCAAGTATAGAATTTCTGGATGAATTAGCAGACACTGCAGCCAATATGGCTAATGAGGGTATGGATTCTGTAGTTCCAGAGGGTGCGGAATTTGACTTCTCAAGTGGAGCTGATGTGCTTGAAGCAGGCGAACTCTTAAATCACTTGGATCCACTGACTCAAACCGAATACCAATATTTTGCTCCAGGTGTCACCAACTATGCGAATCAATTCGCCGCTCTTAAAGAGCAAATGGAGAAGGAGGCTGAAGCTATGCAAAAACTAATTGATACTGAATATCAGGATGTTCGTCTGGTAGCGGAAACTCGGAAGATTTATCCGGAAACCTTCAGCAACAAAACTATTGATGATTTGGAGCAAGTTGACTTTTCTTCCGGCATGAAATTACTGGGAAGCGATTTTGAACAAACTTCTACATTAGCCCATTTAAGAGAAGATTTGGTTGCTTATGTCAGAGAATTCGACAACTTAAATCGACATAAACTGGACGTGAATAATTTGGAAAGCTTTAGCAGTATTCTGGCACAAGAGCAATCGCTAGGTGAGTTATTGGAGGACTCCGAATATCAACATCGTATTGTAGTTGAAGAGCCAAGACTGGAAGCTAATTCTCAAACCTTGCTGGATTCAGCACTAAGTAGTGCGGAAAACATTTCGCCGGTACTCAAAGGTACTTTTGTTTGCGATCCTTCATTGGAAGAATGTGACAAATTGATTGAATATGAAGCGGAACTTGATCAGAAATCAACACTAACAGTAATTGATTTGGAAGGTGATGGAGATGAGGATATTTTGTATTCTTTCCGAGGAAATTTATACTTTAAAGAAAATTTCACCAATTTTTATCAAGGTGAATTCAGTGCCGCGCTTGCCCCTATTAAGGAATTGGAAGATATAGCTCCGATTAGTCCTGCCATCACAAATTTTGCGGCCAGTTTTGAAAACAATCGTACGGTTGATTTAAGTTGGGATGAGGGGCAGAACGGATTGATTGGATATGAAATCATTTACAGTAAGTATTTTAAAGACTTATATCAAAGCTTAGATAATCAAAGGTTAAATAAAATCGCCTACCTGGTTGATGTGGAAGATTACCTGCCACTAGAAGCAGAAGATTCTTGGTCCAATTTGCTTCCGGCAAATCAACAAGTTCAGATTCATGCGGGACAAGTGAATGGTGAAGTCTATTTTGAAGGACCCGAGCATATTTTGTTGAATGCATCAGGTCAGAGAATTGAATTGGATGCAGGATTTGAAATTCAGGCAGTGGCAGATGCTTCGCTTAGTTTGTTTATTGGTCCTGAACAAGTTGTTTCTCATAATGTTGGAGCACAGCAATCATTCAGACTTGATGATAATTTTGACTTGGACTTGGATATGCGGGTGGATAGTGGGACCGTGATCTTAATTAATCATAATAAACCAGTATTGAGCCAGCGACTTTATCCAGGAGCAAAAATTGAGAAAAGCGCAGAGCTGAAATCATTTGATGGAGGAAATGCGAATATTGAGCTTAGCGGTGAATCGTATGTAAGACTGGAGAGTGGTCAGACTTTGCGCATTGAAGATTTGAATACTCCTGAAAGTCCCAATGTTTCTCTGGAAATTGAAAACGGACAGTACTTTGCCACAGTTAGATCATTTGATAGAGGAGGATTTAGGAGTACTCGTGCTCCAATTATACTAATGCATCCAAATTTATGCTCGGACAGACAGGCTCCATTGCCGATGGCCGGCCCAGCTCTAAGAAGGGAAATTGTGCTCAAAAATGTAACTATTGATGCTTCAAAATCTTTTGATGCCTTTGGAAGAATAACCAAATACTATATCGATCGATATCCGGAGAATGATACCAATGGTGATGGTGACCCGACCAATGATGCAGATTATGGTAATGATACTAATCCGATTGTTGATAGCGACGGCAACGGCATAGCAAATGATGATTTGGATAATCCGATTATTGATATCGGCAAATTCAGAGAGTTAGGTGATCATATTATTTATATGAATGTGGTTGATGAATCGGGAAATTTGGCGCAGCAGGAAATAACTATCAGAGTGTATGTTCCTAAAATCTTCCTGGATGAAAGTTCGGCGACATCGGGTGAAGCAACCGGTGAAATTGATCCAAATGAAGTAGATATTCCGATAGCTTTGATGCGTGACCGTGATGGAATAATTGAACAAATTACAACTGATGCTGCAAATAATTTCGGTAAATATTTTACTGATGGTATCGGAAAATATGGCATTAGAGACTTGAATTTGGAGGATACAATTGAGATTTTGAATTCTGATGGCGATGCTGTTGCTACTATTTCTCAAAATACCGGAAGGATTATAATTGAAAATCCTCTGTATGCAGTTGATGTATACCCGGCTCAGGAACCGTTGCTGCCAACACGTGTCGTGGTGCTGGATCAAAACGGAATACCGATTGCCACAACCTTTATGATTCCTGATGCCAATACGGATGTGACTATTGATCCTGCTGATTTTGAATATAATATTGGCTCCGTGGTTGGCCTGGAAGGAGTTCATGTTAAGAATTTGGATCCGCGAGAAATTTTTGATTTCCAAAATATTCCTGCAGATGACTTAATTTATCCGGGTGGAGTGGAAATTATTGATAGTACGACTAAAAGACGTTCAGCAATTATTGATTCCGGAGGAAATATTTATTCGCTGGATGATCGACTCGACTATGAAGTTAAAACTGCAGAAGACTTGCGCGAACCAATGATTATTGAAGTGATTTTTATTGATGAGGAGCAAAGAATTGTAATCGGAGAAGTTTATATAGCTTTCGATAATCAACAACCGATTAATATCCTGCCTGAAGAGCAGTTTGAAATCTTTACAGATGATGAACGTCTGCATGGGCCTGAATATGATTCAGATCAAGATGGCATTCCTGACCTCTGGGAATTACAATATGGACTTAATCCGAATATACGCGAAGATGCATTGCTCGATGCAGATGATGATGGCCTATCCAATTTGAAAGAATATCAATTTGGAACTAATCCATTAAACCCCGACAGTGATGGTGATGGTTTCGTTGACGGCTATGAAGTGATTTTTGGAAATGATCCCAATCAGGAAGCTACCTCACCGTTTAGTGATATTGATAAAGATAATCCATATTATTGGGACATTCTGAATTTTGTTCAGAGAGGAATTTTTGAAGGAATTCCGACTATTGAAGGCCAAGAAAAATTTGGATTCGACCAACAAATAACCAGAGCGGAATTTGCAAAAATCATCCTGGAATTATTCTGTATTATTCCGTCAGAGGAGGCACGATCAGCACCACCGGTTTTCTCAGATATCCCTTTCTCGGGAGTATCTTTACCTTGGTATTACGACTATACAAAAGAAGCCTGGATACAAGGACTTATTACCGGTTATTTGGGAGAATTAACCGATCCAACTCAGAGTACGGATTTGAACGGTTTGGCGGTATATCTAAAAAATCAGCCTGCAACAAGACAGGATGCATTGGAGGCATTGATAGATACATTGGTTGAAAATGAGTTGATTGCAGTAGATGAAAATTTGGACTATGTGGAAATGGGAATTAACTTGGATGACTATTTGGTTGATGATTCAGGAATAGTAGGTGACTTTATTTTCACACAAAAAGAAATTGCCACGCCGGCTGCTCCAATAACTAAGAATGAATTCCTGATTATTGCTGACCGAATTTTCCCTGATGAGTTGCCGCCTTTTGCACCGGAAGCAAATATCAGCAAAGCTGAAGCGGTCAAAGTAATTTTGGAAGCATTGGAATTAACAGGACAAATAGATTTGAGCACTATCGAAAATTCGGAAATTTGGTATGAAATTTATGTTGATATTGCTCAAAATCTTGAACCATATGCTACAGAGAATTCAGAATTACAGAACAATTTTATCGTGACTGCGGATGAAATCGCTGACCCTACTATTCCAATTACCAGAGGCGAATTCGTGGTAATGGCTAATCGCGTTTTGACCGCTTATGACTGTTCTTTGGAAGACCTTGATGGTGATCAATTGCCTGATTATTGGGAAAAACTGAATGATGCATTTGAACCGGATGAAGATCCTGATGGTGATGGCTTAACCAATGCCGAAGAATATGGCTATGGCACTGATCCGAATGATCGGGATACCGATCAAGGTGGTATTTGGGACGGCGAAGAAGTTAATGATCGTAACTCCAATCCTCTGGATGCAACAGATGATGATCCGGACACAGATGGAGACGGGCTGACTGATAGTGAAGAATTAGAAATTTATGGGACTGATCCATTGGATCCCGACACTGATGATGGAGGAATTAGTGATGGAGAGGAAGTTCTGTATTTGGGTCTAGATCCGTTGAATGGACGAGATGACCTGGATAGTGATGGAGATGGGCTTTCCGACATTGCTGAAGAGAAGGAATATGGAACTGATCCATTGAATCCCGACACTGATGGCGGCGGGAGGTCAGATGGAGCAGAAGTAGAACTTGGGACTGACCCGTTAGGTAATCCTTTGGATGACAGCCTTGATCCGCGCAGTGAAATGGATCCGGGACTTAATGTAATTAAAGAAGACTGTAATCAGTGCCCCTGTCCTTCCGCCATAAATCATACTGCCGACCTGATACCAGGTGACATTATCTTTACGGTAATTTCCGATAATAATAATGATCCGATCTATAGTAAAAGTAATCAAGTGACTATTGATGAAGTGCCTGCAATTATCCCCTAAATATGCTATAATTTAGCGATATGAAAATATTAAAAAAGCTACAAAAAGGACTGTTTCACCCGGCAATTGTGACTATCAACCTGATAATTTTGCTGACAATGGGATTTGCTTTTGACTATCAACAAGGTCTGGAGGATGTAATTGCTGCCAATGGTGATAGCGGAACAGAGACTTCAAATCAAACTATAGCCGGAAATAACCCTTGTCTGGAAGAATTGGATGATTATGCAAGTGAACGCTTTGTTAGTTATCAGGATTATATGGAAATTCATTTTACCAACAAAAGTGCCACCTCTGATTTAATGGATGATGCTGTTATTGAATATCAAGCCTTTGAAGAAGATATTCGCGCCAAATTAGCAGTATATTTTAAGCCTCCTTATGTTAACAGCAGTGCCAACTCTGTTGCCGGGCAAGCTGCAACTCTGAGTGAATGCCAGCAGGTCGCAGATCAGTATATTGAAGATGCGCAAAAACTATTGGAGCTTCGAGCTGTTAGAACTTCAGAAATTAAAAAGACATCAATTTTACTGGAGAAATATCAACAAATTAATGCAAAAATGCGTGTATTAAATTTGGATGTGCTCAAGATGGCAACTAATTTCGCTGTTTTTGAAAAGAAATTGCCCTGTTATCTTAAAAATTGTATATAATGAATAATTTTTTCCTAAAATTAGGACTGACTTTGCTTGGCTCAATGATGCTGTTAATGTTGTTCAGTGTTGCCTTCAGTAATTCTGATGTACCGGTTACTGCAGAAAACAGCGCGGACTATTTCTATTCGGAGTTTTGCTTTGAAGGTGGTGCCGACGTCTATACTATTGGAGATTTGAAAAGGGTTTATCGAACTAAAACCAATGATTATTTTAATATAAGCATTAAAGAATTAATGGAAGATGTGGATGGTCCCCCACCTGTCGTACCCAAATTAAGTGATTATTACAGCAGTCCCGAAAAAGACATTTGTAAAGTTGATGATCCGGATAATGTTTGTAAAACAATAGCGATATGCAAAGACAATATCAGTCCTTATTGTGTGGCAATTAACACGCTCGGTTTTAGTCCGAATAAGCTTTATACTTTTGCAGAAACACTGGAAGATGTTGAAGAGCTTCGAGCAAGATTCCCTTATTTGCAGTACAGTTTCTTTTGCTATCATAACGCTTTGAACAATTCCAAAGGGGACATATTGAAACAAACCGGACAGCAAATTATTCGGCAATGCGATGAACCGACAAGTGTTTACTATGATCATAAAATTTGTGAAACCAAAAGGGAATGTGAAAGTAGATCAGATGAATCAAAAGATCGTTGCGAGCAAAGTCTCAGCCAATTGATAGCGGTAGAAGGCTATGACACAAACCTGACTGGGCTTAATCAGTCTCTGGCTAATCAGGCAGCTCAAATTGACGCTGAAATTGATCGATCAAAGAAAGCTTTGGATTCCACTGTTGATACCTATGCTCGCTTACGAGAATCATGGAAAATGCATGTTAAGTATGTAGATATTTATTTAGCGCTTGTGAAGTACCGTGATTGGCTTGCTGAAATTCGTAAACAGACAGATGAATATCCACTACGATTCTTAAATGCCTCAACCACCAAATGTAAATAATGAAAAAACTGATTCTTACAATTGGCTTGCTAATGTTTTTAAGCGCTCCATTTGCTCCGCTTATGACTGTCGCTGAAAATGGTAATGGAGATGAGGATGAAAATCCTTGTGATAGTGTATTTGATACGATTACAGAGGATATGTCTTGTTATAACCTATTCAGTACGAATAAAGACTGGAATCAGGTTTTTGGTGAAGATGATCCCACCAAAGTAGGACAAAATCTATATAAATTGATTTACAATAAAACGGTGCTAACCCCGAATCGGGAGGCTTTGGAGTTGACTGCAGAAAAATATGCCGTAACGCCCTCAGAAATGGCGTCAATTGTAAACGGTAGTATTAGACCTATTCTAGCACGTCGACCTTCGATGACTATAGACATGGCGGATAAAATGCACTCGGACATGTTAGAGACTTTTGACCAAAATTTGAGCAGAGTTCAAATGGAAGCCTCGATAAAGTCTAAAGTTGAAGCCAGTGAAGTCTTTGCCAATGGAAAACTTGCTGATAGTGGATTTGACCTAATCAATGATTTGGAAAATATCGAGATTATACTTTTTCAGCAAAATGAGCCGCTGACTTTTCCTACAGGAGGAGGGAGTAGAAGTGGTGGCGGTGATGACTCTGGAGCGCCTCCATCTATTACTCCGGCTTCTGTTGACCCGGTACTAATTGACTTAGATAGTGGCCCGATTCCACTGGGTAGTGGAGGTTCAAGTGGTACAGATTCAGGTGACACCACTAGTGAGCCCGATGAGGATGTTTTTCCGGGTGATTCCGGAGCAGATGAGGATGAACAAGTTGAGCCGCTTAATCCCCTAGCCTGTTTTACTGATGGTACTTTGGAAAGAAGCTTAGAAAGCTTTGCAAAGGCAGCAGCTCAGAATAAAGATTTATACGATGGCTCCAGTGATCAAGATGATCAACCAGAGCAAACTGAAGATGATGAAGTTACTGTTGAAGGTGATGGCCCTAGTGTCAGAGTGCCTAGCGGGCTGGATGAGCCTGCTGGAATTGACGTTGATTTAGCTACTTCAGATATTCCCGGAGTAGGAACCGGTAGTGATAGCACACCGGCAGAAGCGGGTGATTGGACAAAAGTGTTACCTTGTAAGGAATTATTCTGTCTAACCATTGAAATGATTAAGGAACCTGTGACACTAAGTTATCAACAACGAGATAATTGTATTCATTGTCATGTCCAATACATAAATTCCGAATTACAAGAAACTTACAGTGCTGATTTAATTCCCGCTAAAGTACCAGGTAACCTGGGAGAATCTGATGTTTGTAAAAATGCATCCGGAACAGCTATTGGAAGTATAGGATTAAATATTGCTTTCACAATTGTACCGATAGTGACTCCGGTTAAAGACGATATGATACAACTGAGCAATATTAAGGATCAGTGGAGTGAAAATATTGTGAATCGTGAGGGTTGGGAAGAATTTCAACGTCGACAGCGTGAATCGGATGAGGAACCATTAGGTACACCTGAACCAATTGTAAGTGTCGATCAAAGATATGTATTAATGGCTTTGGAAGAAGCTCCTCCCGATGCAACACAGACAGAAGTTTGGGAAATAGCAACCGGATATCAACAAGAAGCTGAAAACTCTGCTGCTGAAGCTTTGTTGTTTCTGGAAGTGTCGAATGAAGGTTATGGAGGAGTTCAACTCTATCAAGTCTTACTCGATGAGATGACTCAAATGAACAAATATTTCGAAACTTTTATGCTAAATATACGTGGCATGCATGAAGAAGTGCCGGGTGTAAACGCCACATTAGCCTGTAAATTACTTAATGAGAAAAAAGAATGCACCTAAATACTAAACTTAAAATTTGGCTTGTGGGTGCACTGCTGGCATTGACAGTACCAGGAACGCTATTCGCACAAGGACTGACCGGAGATAACTCTTCCGGTCAACAAGTTTTCTGCAAACGTGACTTTAGTAGTTTTATCTCAACCGGGCTTGATTTTGGAGGTCAAGGGTTTACGGAATATTGGAAAGACTTTTTGGTGCGCTACAGTGCCAATTATTGCCATTATTCTGATATAGATAATTTGTTACGCAGAATAGACAAGGCTCGCAAACAATTAAGACAGGCGTTTTATGCTTGTGATACTAATACTTCACTCCGGGTCGCAGCACAATACCGTAAAATGAGTGTTGAATTATATTTCTTAAGAAATTACTTTAAGATTAAAGCCAGCGTAAGGGGAGACTTTAGCGATGAAGTTAAAGAAGGACTGGTCAGAGTCAGACCTAATTTTAGAGATCAGTTTTTGGATAAGTTCCAAAAATATGTGAATAAGGGCTACTACACCAATCAACAGTTACGGGATTTATATGTTGAGTTTCAGAATAAATATGAACCTAAACTGGAAACATATCGCAATTGTACCGACCCAAACCTTGACTTGTTAATGATCAAATTTGAAGAATTAAAAAACACATTTGATACTATTAAGCAGATGGGACAATCATTTGCGGAAAGGACATCGGAAAAGGCAAAACAAACTCAAGAAAGAGTTAATGAGAACCCCGGTTTAGTCGGTGGAGCGGTGCAAGCGGCAATTGATAAAAAAAGTGTGGGAGAATACTTCAAAAACGCTGTTGAATTAAGGATTAACAATCAAGATTCAAAGACCTTTTGGGAGGAAACTAAAGCCGGTGAAAATGATTTAGCCAGAGAATTCAGAGAAAATACCCCGGGAATAGACAGTTCTCCATATCGTGAAAGCCAATCCAGACAAGCCAGATCAATGACAGTAGATGATGTCTATGAAGACCTTAATGTGATTAGAGGCCGTGATCAATATAAGAACCTGGATATTACCTATATGGCCAAAATTGATTCCAAGTATCGCCAAACAGGTGATCAAGGTTTAAACCTGGCAGTAAATAAGCTGGATGAATTGATTGGAATCATAAAGGAAACTTATCCGGAGCTAAATAAACTGCAATCCTGTGCCGCTAGGATAAAGGGAAATCAATGTAGTAATAAATAGTGTTCAACCTGGTATTTTGTGATGCGGAAAAACCCCGCGCTAAAAGCGGAGTCTTTCGGGCTATTCTAGGTTTTTTAAAACAAGATTGTTTTTATCGTGTGACAAGGGATAAAATGCTTCCCTTGATTTTGCTCTTCAGCGGTCTCTGTTCATATATTCTTTTTTTGCCTGAGATCAGATCGATGGTTTCTTGATTACTGTGGCGGCAGAATAGACAGCGTTCATGGTGTGTGGAGATTGATTTTCCACAGCTGAGGCAATTGAAGAGCATGTAATTATTTTTTATTTCAAGATATAATACTGGTCCTGCCCGGATGACTGATGATCGTGATTTTCATACTCAATTACATCAATGTCTGCAGGTTGGGCAGAAGTAGAGTCAAAGTGCTCTACCTCTGCCGGACTGGGTTTTTTCCTATTTGTTTTTGGTTTTTTTGTATTGAGAGGCGGTATTTCTAGGGCGTCTGTTTCAGTCTTTTGATATGTTTTTGAGCTTTCCTCGAGAAATAGTTCTACATCACTTTCCTTAATTCTATAAACTCTTCCCAACTTACTTGCCTTAAGCCTACCTTGCTTAATAAGTTTTAATACAGTGAACTGATGTATTTGCAAAATCTGGGCAACTTGTTCTGGCGTGAGGATACGTTCCTGCATTTAATTAAGTTAAAGATTAATTTTCATCTATTAACTTAATTTTACCACTTTCTATGTCAATCTTCAAAGTTTTACCTTTCTTTTAACCGTCTGACTTGTTTTTATCATGTTTTATTTTAAATAGCAATACTTTTTTTAATTCTCCCACTCTTTATTTAATTTTATTAAACTTTTGGTAATTTGAGGTAGTTTAAAAAAGGCCAGCAGTTCCCGCTGACTATATTATATTTTACCTCATTTAATTAAACTTTTTTAAATTTTATTAAACTTTTTTATCCGGCAATAATTGAATATGCGCAAAATAGTAATGCAAATTGCATCTCAAGATTGGATATTTTATATGAAATTTACAAAATCTTCTTCAACCAAAGCGCAGTATAAGATTTAGGGTGCTTAGCCACTTCTTCAGGAGTCCCAGTACAGACTATTTCTCCACCTTGATCTCCACCATCCGGGCCTAAATCAATAATATGATCCACAGACTTGATGATATCGAGGTTATGTTCAATGGTAAGTACAGTATTACCCTTTTCAACCAAACGTTGTAAAACCTCCAATAATTTCTTCACATCATCAAAATGAAGCCCAGTAGTGGGCTCATCCAGAACATATAGGGTTTGTCCGGTAGATTTGCGGGAAAGCTCAGTAGCGAGCTTGATACGCTGGGCTTCACCACCGGAAAGAGTTGTGGCAGGCTGCCCCAACTTGATGTAAGACAGTCCAACCTGATGCAATGTTTCGAGCTTGGTTTTAATGTTGGGAATGGAATCAAAGAATTCCAGAGCCTCTTTAACAGACATTTCCAGGATGTCGGAAATATTTTTGCCTCGATAGGTGACCTCCAAAGTTTCAGTATTATAGCGTTTGCCCTTACATTGCTCACATTGAACGTAAATATCGGGTAAGAAATGCATTTCAATTTTCTTGATACCGTCACCTTGGCAGGATTCACAACGTCCGCCCTTCACATTAAAGCTAAAGCGGCCGGCTTTATAGCCTCGCAGCTTGGCTTCGGGTGTTTGAGTGAATAAATCTCGTATATCGGTGAAAACCCCGGTGTAAGTGGCAGGGTTAGAGCGCGGTGTGCGACCGATCGGAGATTGGTCTATATTGATGATTTTGTCCAAATGCTCAATTCCGCGGATTTCATCATGCTGTCCAGGTTGATTTTTGGAATTATATATAGTCTTTGATACTTGGCGGACTAAAATATCATTTATAAGTGTAGATTTGCCAGAGCCGGAAACGCCTGTGATAGCAATAAAAGTGCCTAAAGGCATAATTACATTAACTTTTTTTAAATTGTGCTCCTCAGCGCCGATTATTTCTAAAGAATAGCCATTGCCCTGACGTCGTTTTTTGGGAACGGAAATTTCCAGTTCTCCCGAGAGATATTTACCGGTAACGGATTTTTCGTTAGTCATAATCTCCTTAGGGGTGCCGCAAGCCATAACCTCGCCTCCATCCTTACCAGCTCCTGGTCCAATGTCGAGAATGTAGTCAGAAGCGAGCATTGTATCAATGTCATGTTCTACGACAATGACTGTATTTCCCAAGTCACGGAGGCTGACCAAAGTATTAATCAATTTGGCGTTATCGTTTTGATGTAAGCCGATTGACGGTTCATCCAGAACATAAATCACTCCTGAAAGGCGTGAGCCGATTTGTGTTGCCAAGCGGATTCGTTGAGCTTCTCCGCCTGAAAGTGTATTGGCAGAACGATCTAGAGTTAAATAAGTCAGTCCTACATCTTCAAGGAATTTAAGACGACTTTTAATTTCTGCCAAAATTTGTCTGGCAATTTCCTGATTATACTCATTTAATTTCAAGCTTTCAAAGAAATCTTGCGCTTGTTTAACAGAGAAACGGGTTAACTCGATAATTGATTTTCCATCAATTTTGATTGCTATTACTTCGGGTTTAAGGCGATCACCCTTGCACACAGGACACTCCAAGATGCGCATATGTTTCTCAATTTTCTTGCGAATATAATCGGATTCAGTTTCATGATATCGGCGCATCAAATTAGGAATAACTCCTTCATAACGAGTAGTATACTCTCCACTGAAGCCACTATCCTTGTGAGAATTGTTTTGATAACGAATGCGATATTTGCGATCTCCCGTACCATAGAGAACTACTTGCATTTGCTCTTGGTTAAGCTTCTTGATCGGAACATGCATGGAAAATCCCATCTCCTGGGCAACGGCTTCCAAAATGCGGTTATACCAGGTCAAATGAGAAGTAGTAGCCGACCAGGGAATTATCGCCCCTTCAGCTAGAGTGAGGTTTTTATTTGGAATGATTAAATTTGGATCTATTTCCAGGGTCGTACCAAGCCCATGACAGTGTTCGCAAGCTCCCTTAGGACTGTTAAATGAAAATAGTGATGGAGTAATTTCAGGTATATTGATGCCACTTTCTGAAGAGGCGTACGCTTCAGAAAAGTTTTCCTCCTTTTTTGAGTCATAATCAGCCACAATCATGCGACCATTCCCCTGTTTAAGTGATAATTCGACAGAATCCGCAAGTCGTGAGCGATCGGGATTAGGCACTTCTAGCTTGTCACCATTGGACATTTCTTTAAACTGCTTCTTAAAATTCTTGACTACCAGACGATCAACTATGATTTCAATTGAATGCTTCTTCTTCTCATTAAGCTCTGGGATATCGAGTATACTGACTGCCTCACCATCAACTCGAACACGGACAAAACCGTCTTTTTTAATTTTTTCAAATAATTTGGCATGAGCTCCCTTTTTGCCTTCAATCATAGGAGCCAAGAGCATAATTCGCTTCCCCTCCTCCATTTGAGAGATAATTTCAACTATTTCAGAAGCGGTTTGTCTGGTAAGTGGTTTGCCGGTTTTGGGGTCGTAAGGAACGCCTATTTTGGCATAAAGTAACCTTAAATAATCATAGATTTCTGTAACCGTTCCGACAGTTGAACGTGGATTGCGGGGTGCGGTTTTTTGATCTATGGAAATGGCAGGTGAAAGTCCGTCAATTGAATCCACATCAGGCTTTTCCATTAATTGCAGGAATTGGCGGGCATAAGTGGAAAGGCTTTCCACATAGCGTCTTTGCCCCTCTGCATAAATTGTATCAAAGGCTAAAGAAGATTTTCCGGAGCCGGAAAGACCTGTGATCACAGTTAATTTTTCGCGAGGGATTTCAACATCGATATTCTTCAGGTTATGAAGCCTCGCACCTTTAACGATTATTCGGTCTTTACCCATATAAAAAAGCCTCTAAAATACACTTTTAGTACTTAACAACAGGTATTATAACGATTGAAAACCTTTAGAGCAACTCTAATTATCCACTTCACAATATGATTTGTCGATATGTTTATTGTCGAAGAGATAAGACAAAGTAATAAAGCCAAAAGTTAAGAAAGGGATAATCAAAAAGGTCCAGTTCATTTCCAGCATAATGTTAAAAACGGCATGTAGCGAAATAGCCACTACCAGCCCAGTGATAATCATTTCATGATGAAAGAAAATTTCCTTTTTATAGCCAATAGCTTTGGACACGGAACGTAAAAGTGTCCAACGATTCTTATTCCAATCCTCCTTGAAAAGAGGTTTGGCGAACATGGCCATGCCATAGTAATAGCCCAGAATGCCAGAGAACATGATGTGAGCAAAGGTGGAGAAAAGAGAGCGAAATATAAAAGGTAGCATTACGTTTTCGACACCTCTGACTGACATTATATTATTAAAATAAATAATATTTTCGATGAACGAGAAGCCCAGCGCAACTATAATGAAAAATTCCATGCAATCGGTAATGCTGCACATGCGCTTATGATGGACTTGACTGACAGCAATGTATTTGGCCACTTCCTCAATAATACCAACAATCATGAAAGTCATTATCACCTGTATTGGAATAATGGTGATATTGGCAAAGCCAATCATGTCATCATTGAATGAATTGGTATACATGAAGGCGTTGATCCAGGGAAAGTATTGCCAAAGATACTTATAAAGCAACAGAGGAGCAACAGAGGCACATCCGGCAATAAACAGACGCACAATGTCCTTACGTACTTCCGGTTGCTTTTTATAAAAAATATACCCCCAGAAAACAACCGGAAATACTGCTAAAAATGCAGCGATAGATACTCTGATGAGGGGCAGCTCGAACATTATTTTTGTTAATTCTTAATACTATAACATATTTTTGTCGTTTAGGAAATAGTTATGGGTAGTTTTTTAGTCCAGAAAGACTATTATTTAAGCAGTTTAAGCTGCTTTCATGCTCAAAGAACTGGATTTGGAGAATTATCGCAATTATCGGCATCTGCAACTCAAGTTCGGGGCCAAGCCGGGGCTTGTTTATTTTGTTGGAGATAATGGGCAAGGAAAAACAAATATATTGGAAGCAATTTATTTGTTGGCTCTTACCAAATCATTTCGCACTTCCAAAGTGGATAATTTGATCAAATGGGGTGAGGAATTTGGAAGAGTGCGTGGTAGCTTCAGTTATGACGAAATTTCGAAAGTTAGTTTGGAGGTGTTTTTAGGTAAACCACCCAATCCGGGAAGGGTGCTAAAGAAAAATGAGGTCAAAATCAATGCACAGGACTTTCTGGGTTCTGCACAAATTGTTTTCTTTCATCCGGAAGATATCAATATGCTCTATTTGGGGCCGGAACTAAGAAGACGGTATCTGGATTTAATGATGGTGCAAGTCAATATGGGCTATTTTATGGCATTGAGAAATTTCAAACGTATTAAAGAGCATCGGAATGCCATTCTGAAAGGGATCAAGGATAGTCGTTATAGCGTGGGAGATTTAAGGGTTTGGGACAATCGTTTTGCTATCGAAGCAGAGAAGATTTACATGGAAAGAGCCAAAACCATCGGCTTCGTTAACAATCGAATTAATGCAATTTATCAAGGTATCTCTGAAGGGCAAGAAAAGGTTGAATTGGTATATAAAAATTCGCTGGACTTGAATGATCAAATGATTTTGGAGAGCTTGAATCTGAAGGAAGTGATTATGGAAGAATTGGAGAAATCTTTGAGTCGAGACATAGCCAGCGAACATACCTCAATTGGGCCACATCGAGATGATTTTGAGGTACTTTTGAATGGGAAAAATATTCAATATCATGCTTCCAGAGGAGAATTCCGCTCTATTGTACTTACTTTGAAATTAATTGAGATTAGTTATTTTCAGGAGATTTCACCGGACGGAAAGCCGGTTTTGCTGCTGGATGATGTGTTTTCGGAATTGGATCAAAACAGACAGCATCGCATGCTGGATCAAGTTAAAAGCTTTCAGACTTTCGTAACCACAACCAAAGATGCAGCTGTAATTAGCAGAGAAAGGTTGCGTGATGGTGAATTTATTGAAATAGCGGGTGGAAAGCTGATTTAAGTGCCAATTAAGTTTTGCTCGGGCATAATAAATTCGATTCTCAGTAAGGGATTGTTGAAATCAACCTTAACATCTTTCATTTTACCCTGTTCATGCAGAATAATGATGGCGCTTTCAGCTTGTTCCGGACGAAGTGCATCTTCCACCGCTTTTTTGATACTGGCGGACTTGTCTGTTTGCAGAAGCTCCTTGCGATCTGCAGGGGCGGCATCGAGCATTTGTTGATATTCAGTAGAATTAAAATGCTCTTTGATTGCTGTGAGATTCTCTTCTACGGTAAGTTCTGTTTCATAGACTATTTTTATCTGATCCTGTCCAATTCTCCCGAAAGTTAGTTTTTCAAAATTGCTGTACTGAGCAGATTCGCGAAGATTCTCAATGTAGCTGAGATTTTCATCGTATTGAGGATTTTTGAGCTCCTCTTGAGAGGAAATTAGAATATCAAAGAAACTCATAGCTAAGTCTTTTTGAGGCTTAGTAAAGGCTGCACTATAAAGGATTTGTTCACCATAATGAAAATTGTCCGGACCATAGAGAGAACTATTGACAAATTCTCCTTCGAGCTTAGCCTGCTGTTCACCGCTTTTATTCTTGGAAATACGTAAATATACCTTATTGTCTTGTAATTCAATATTTTTGAGGACTGTTTTTAGACTATTAGCTGCTTTTTCAGCAATAGCTGCATCAACATATTTTAAAATCAGAAATGTTTCGTAATTGGGAGAGGCTGAATTTCCCTGATTATTTTCAATAAGATAAAACTCTTCTATGGAAGCTAAATTGGCAAATTTGATGACTCCCTCACCAAGAATATCTCTTAAGGTCAAACCGAGAATAACCTGGAAAATTGAATCGCTACGCAAAAAATACACTTGATTGGCATTTTTACCCGGAATCTTGTCCGCGGAAATGTAAAATTCGCTACTAGTATAATCAGATTCAAAAGGCTGGATTGTCTCATCAGGCAGCAAAAACTGGCAGGAAGTAAGAGTGAGCAGACCGATAATTAGTAGTGCGAGTTTTTTCATAAGTGCGAAATTTAGCGGAGTACTCGCGAGCGAATCTTATTGCGAGCGTTTAGCTGCCGAATGGCAGACATCAGTATATTATATCATTTTTTCTAAATTTTGTCATAGAATTGTGGAGAATACTTTGCTATCAGAAGCTGCTTTGATTATATTTGACGGGCTTATCCTTTAACCAATACTCAAAATGTCGGAAAAAGCAGCGATCGACGTAGCAGCGTCGGATGAGCAAAAATTGGACTCGATGCGCCATTCTTGCTCACATATACTCGCCCAAGCTGTGCTGGACATGTTTCCAGATGCAAAACTTGGAATTGGACCGACGATTGAGACGGGATTTTACTATGATTTCGATTTACCAAGAACCTTGATCCCGGAGGATTTGAAGCTGTTAGAGGATAAAATGAAACGAATTATCAAAGAAAAGCAGCGCTTTCATCGTGTTGACGAGCCGGTGGACAAAGCGATTGAATTTTTAGAGGGGAAAGGCCAGCCATACAAGGTTGAACTGGTGAAAGATTTGCGAGAAAAGGGTGAAAAAACGGTGTCTTTTTATGAAAACAAAGATCGCCTGGATAATCTGAAATTTTGGGATTTGTGTGAAGGTCCACATTTGGAGCATTCCGGGCAAATTGGAGCTTTCAAGCTGACAAAAATTGCCGGTGCCTATTGGCGTGGTGATGAGAAAAGACCGATGTTGCAAAGAATATATGGAGCATGCTTTTTGACCAAGGAAGAGTTGAAGGTTTATTTGGAGCAATTGGAAGAGGCTAAGAAGAGAGATCACAAGGTTTTAGGGCCGAAATTGAAAATTTACACTTCATCGGCTTTGGTTGGTTCCGGTTTGCCACTTTTGGGGCCCAATGGTGCGATAATTCGTAAAGAATTAGAAGAGTATTTATGGGAATTACATAAGAATCGTGGCTATTCGCGTGTTTATACTCCACATATTGCCAAAGAAGCGCTTTATGAGAAGTCAGGACATGCAGCCAAATTCGGCGATGAGCTATTTAGAGTGAGCGGTAAAGAAGAGGACTTCATTTTGAAACCAATGAATTGTCCGCATCATATGCAGATTTTTGCTGATAATCAGTTCTCATATCGGGATATGCCGATACGCTATTTTGAGCCGGCTATTGTATATCGTGATGAAAAATCGGGACAACTTGGCGGTCTGACCAGAGTGCGTTCAATTACACAAGATGATGGACACTTGTTCTGTCGGCTGGAGCAAATTACTGAAGAAGTACAGGCAATTTGTGAGATGATAAATCAGTTCTATGGGACTATCGGACTAACTGATTATTGGGTTAGTTTATCGGTTCGAGGAGAAGATCGTAGTAAATATTTAGGTAGTGATGAAGTCTGGGATAAAGCTGAAGATGCCTTACATAAGGCGGCTGACAAGGTGGGATTGCCTTATAGACGAGTTGAAGGCGAAGCGGCTTTTTATGGACCTAAATTGGATTTCATGTTCAAGGATTGTATTGGTCGTGAATGGCAACTTTCGACTATTCAATGTGACTTCAATTTACCGGAGCGTTTTGAGCTTGAATATATCAATGAGGACGGGAAGAAAGAACGTCCTGTAGTAATTCACAGAGCTCTCTGTGGATCATTTGAGCGTTTTATGGGCATTATTATTGAGCATTATGCAGGCGCATTCCCGGTTTGGTTGGCACCTGTGCAGGTGAAAGTGATTCCTGTGGCGGATGTGCATGTGGAAGCAGCAAAGAAATTAGCTGATGAGCTGATAGCTTTTGATGCTCGGGTAGAAATTGATGCATCGCATGACTCGCTTGGAAAGCGCATTCGTAATGCAGAAATGATGAAAATCCCTTATATGCTGGTTGTGGGAGATAAGGAGGCTGAAGGAGTTGACCTGACTGTGCGAAGCTATAAGGGTAAAGAGCAATTTGTGATGAAGCGTGAGGAATTTGTGCAACAATTAAAGAGGGAGATAAAAGAAAGAACACTTTAATCTTGCCCAGGGTCAAATGTTGTGATAATAGTCAGCACGAAATTGCAAAGCTGGATTTGCTTGCAAGTGACGGCCGCTTCGGCTGTCGGCTTGTCGGCAGATCTTAGCTTTGCCTGACTACAAACAGAGGAGAGGAATTTGTATACGGCGATTGCATTGCTGGTTGTGGTAGTAATCGCATATCTGCTGCTCCGGGGTGGGCGGCGTAAAAAAGAAGGGTTCACCGGAAAGTCCTATGAGCGCGAATTGCTCAAGGGGCTGCTACAAAGGCCTGAAAGCGGAGGGGAAATCAAGTTTGAAAAAAGACACTGGAAGTAGTCGGCAAAGTGTCTGGGGGGCTGTGCTCGTGAATCGAGCTCGGCCCTTATGCCATTGGAATAAGGGAGCCTGCATTGGCTCTGACTATTTGCTGAACTAATTGAGGATTAGTTTCAATAGTTCTCATAACTACTTCATAGAGTTTAGCTCGGCACTCATCAACTTCTTCAGCGGCGATTTTGTCACCCGGTGTGGCACTGCGAACTCTTCTGATTAACCTGACTAAATCCAGATTGCCGGTTGCATTTCCCAGTTGTTCACCAAAATTATAAGTAAAGGCTCCAACTACTTCCCGATATTTTTTAACCGGATGCTTTGTGGATTTCTTGTCGGCAGGAGGGAATTCATCTAACTCTCTTTGATCCAGCTTCAAATAATCGTAATTGTGCTTATACATTCTTTGCGATACTCCAGCATCAAAATAAAGAAAAGCTTGCATCATTTCAGTAAAACTAGCAGCTCTTTTCTGTAGTTCATCTTGATTTACGTTTTCAAGCATCATGCGCGCTCGAACATTGAGTTGCCCTGAATAACCAAAATATACGTTCTTTAGAGCATGTGCTTCACCACGGTTTCCATAACCGCCCTTACGAATCATGAAGTCAATTTCCGACGTATTAGTCAAAACCGGACCGATCATATGGAAAATTTTGTTACTGACTTCCGATTTATTAGCATTAACTCGAATTCTTTCTTTTACTGTCGGATGAGTCAGTACATCTCTTAGAATCCAGCTGGAAAACTTGGGGCCGGGTTTTAGCCAGTTAATCGCATTGGAGGATTGAGCTTGATTGGCGTTTAGATCAGGTAGAATAAATTTGTCGAAAATTTCCTTCAGATCTTCGGGAGTTTTCTTGCGCTCAATTGTGTTGCCATCCGCATCTTTCATCTCATTACCATTGGCATCCAGAACCGGATAGTCGAGGGCAAAATAGATAAAGGCGGTATTATCCTTCATCGCTTTAATATATGGCTGGTATTGGGCATAAGGCAAAATGGTTTTTCCGCTTGCTTTATTGGGTACAGAAAATGCCATAATATAAAACATCATTCCCTCTTCCATAGTTACTTCATTGTTGGCCATGGCGTTTTCCAGTAGTCCGTCAAATTCTGCGGCTGAGTGTTCAACTCCTTCGTAAATGAATTCATAGAGCATGGTTTTAATTCGATTCTTAATACCACCTTGCTCAAAACCGACCATGTGCATGTTTTCGGCACTTTGTCGTTTCTTTTCATCATATTTGGATGTATTGGTGCCTCTTAGTCCACCAAAAGTGCCGATTCCCCAGATGTCATCTATGGCCAGACGATATTGATCGATCAGATACATACCTGATTCACTCAATTGACCTTTATCCCCTACTTTAACTTTTTGTCCTTTCAAATTACGATGTTTTTCGGGATAGGTGGCCTTGGAAAACCAGTTCACCTGTTCCATCAGTTTTGCATCATCATCCCAACGTAACACTCCTTTGTCAGCAAGAGTATCAAGGGCAGCTTTAAAATAGTTTTTATCCCTTGTTTTATACATTTCATCAAAAATTTCACTTACCTCCATGGCTTCCATTTGTTTCTTGTATTCTTCGACATATTCATTGTCTGCTCCGACACGCATTGCCCGGCCTCGTGAAGACATAGGCTCAAAAATAGGTATACCCTTGTAAACATTTTCCATAACATTGCCAACCGTGCGCTTTTGACGACGATCATGTTTGTCTTTTACAAATTGCACAAATTCATCGAACATCTTTTTGAAATCCATCATTGACATTACATGCGTATTTTCCCAGAGATTTCTTAGGAAACCGGCAGAAGGCCCTGACCTTTTTGCAGTGGACTCAGAGGCCTGTGTGGGACTGGAATCTGGATTTTTATTGGCAGCTGCCGCTGCTGCGGCCGCTCCACCCGCAGCTGCTGCGGCAGGAGTGAACAAATTGTTGTTATTACCATCTCCACTATCATCAGAAGAATCCAGACCATCTGAGCCGCTTTCATCGGCCAATCGATTATTTCTGGTTTCGGGATCAGCGACTTCGACTTCATTTTCTTGAACCCAACGGAGAAATTCAGTCGGTGTCATGGTCTCGCCATTAGAAAAACCGATTTGCTCGGGTGTAGCTTCGGTCACTACAAAAGGGTCTTGAGTAGCATCGTCATACATGAGTACCAGTGGCTTGCTGCCAGCAATATCTATCGGTGGATAATTGCGGGCTACGCGCTTATAAAGTGTGTTCAAATGCTTAGTATGGCGCTTTAGTTCAATGTTTAGTGCGGCCAGACTGGCAATTTCCGGTAATACCCAGGATTTTTGATACCAACGGGCAAATTCTCCATAAGTTAATTCAGTTTTATTTCTTGCTGGAATGCCCAGGTTAGAATTGCCCACATCTAATTGGACAGGAGCATCCAGGGTTATTTTGCTGGGTGATACATTTTGGATAGAAACAGTTCTGGTAGTAGGTTCGCCATTCGCTTTGGGCAATTGCATTTTTAAACCTCTTTTGATCTTTCCGGAAAGATCCAATTCCGATTCCAGCGCCTTGAGGTCAGCAAATGCTTGATTAACATTGTTTTTGCCGACAAATTGATTGAAACGAGCGGCGGTCATATTGTGGGACTGCCTGTACCCGGTGTTGTTATTAGAAACAGTGAATTGAATTACAGGCTCCATTTTTTCAGTGGGTTTTTCAGTCAGAAGATCTGATTCCAGCCAGGTGGTAGGATTGAAATTAATATTGTCTATTTTTAACTTGTTAATTCTTTGTCCTGAACCGGATGGATCGCTTGGGTCGCTGACAGTTTCGGCGAATTCCAATTCCATACCTTTACGATAGAAAATTCCAGTCTTGCGTTTCCAGCTTTGTAGGAGGCGATGTTGTCTCATTCTTGCCATCACATCATTCATCAAACGATTGAAATGCTCTGTTACTGATGAGGAGAGGTCATTAAACTCAGTGATATTAGCATTGACGGCCTTTTCTTGCTCCTGTTGAGTGCCTAGTATTCTAATAAAGTCGTGATATTTATCAGGATGATTGGCTTGCAACTTGTTTATAAAGTTTTGCCGGTCGGTTTGAAGTTGAGTGGCATCCTTAGGCCCCAATTCTTTTAGTAAATCAGCCTGTTTGGCAGTCAATTTATCTTCTCCTTCTAAACGATCAATAATAGTTACCAAGTTGGTCGCATTGGCAGATTTTAAATTAGTAAGATCATTCTGTGATAGTTTGGTCAGTTTTTTTTGATCACGATTGCGCTGAAAAACATGTTCGATAGTGTCCTGAAAGCCTTGAGGATTATCAACTCCGATATATGCCAAGACTTCCTGACGATCAAATTCCTTTTGACCTGCTGCATTGCGCAGCTCCAAAGTCTCCTCCAAAAACTGTCGGAGCCGATTGTCAGTTGCCTGAAGCTGTAACCAATTGGCATCGGTATTTTCAGTAAGAGCCGCGACTTTTTGCAGTACTTCCTGCTTTAATTCATCCGGAGTCAAAATGTCATCCTGCTGCAATAATTCCTGCAATTTATGATTTCTTTGCAAGAGCAGTTCCGCCTTTTCCTTAATATCGTCCGCCAATGTGGAAGGGATTTTGGAATGAGCAGCAAATTGAGTTGGAAGCTCAGGCAGTTGCTCTGGTGGTTGATTGGGATTACGGAAAACAAGCCGCTTAGTATTGACGCTGCTATCAGCGCTTTTTCTGTTGAGGACCAAGTTTTGGGACGGCTTATTTAACATGGTCTGTAGATGTAAGTTTTGTTAATTTTCTCATTTTTCTAGAGTTTGTCAAGAGGTGGGGTTAGGTGGAGCTGGTGCTGGTGGTTCTGGTGCTGCTGGTGCTGGTGGGGCTGGTGGGGCTGGTGGTGGTGTGGGTGTGCCGGCTGGTGGTGTGGCTGTCTGAGCATTACCTTTTACAACGCTTTCTGCCAGTGTTTTTGCCTCTTGTGTACTAACATTTTGACCTCCCTTATTGTCAAAAATTTCTGCAAGTATATTTGTTCTGTCTGTTTCATTAAAGCCAGCAGTTTCTAGGCTTCTATTTATTTTGTTTGCTAAAGTTAGATGGTTCGGCTGTGTAAATTGACCATTTTTTACACTATTTTCATCAGTAATATCCAATTGATTGGCGTTTTGCATAGCATCTTCAATGAGTTGTAAGCTCTTTCCAGAATCAGGTCTTCCTTCATTCTCCAATGCTGTGACTCTTGTGTTTAATTCGTTGTTTCCAGCCATACCTGCCCTCTTCTGTGCTGCCTTGGCATCGGCAGCATTTTTAGCAACGTCTTCGGGGCCCGGTGCAAATATTTGTTGGTTTTGGCTGTATAGTTTGCCGATTTGATCATTGCTAACTTTTCCTTCTCGCAATTGATTTATGAAATCCTGATAGCCTTTAAATCCAGTGCCTGCCCAATTCATTTGGGGATTTTGCCAGAATTTTTGAAACTCGGGATTATTGGTGATGTTGCGAGCTATTTCCTGTCCCTGAGTTTTACCGATATCAAATTTTTCGCCATTGGCGGCAGCCTGTCCCATGCGGGCAAAGTTTTCCTTGTGCTCAGTTATATTTTTAGCTTCAGTTAGCTTATTAACTGATGCAGTTGGAGATTGAGGGGCGAAGAGATTTGTATATCTTGATTGTTCGCGTCGCTGGAAGCCCGCCGGCCCTCCTTGACGAAGCATTGGTCCAAGAGCGGCCAGACCGACATGGGTTTGATCGGCTCCTTTGCCGACTTGAAAAATTGGTAAATAAGCGGGCATCTTAGCAATTGTACCAGCTGCACGTTCAATATTACCTTTAATGTTCTGTTCAATAAATCCACTGGCTTTGGTGCCCTTAAGAGCTTCCCAGATAGCCATCCAAATGAATAGTGCAGTTCCCATGCCAACAATTAAATCCTGAACCGTGGACAGGTTACTGGTGACTGCTCCGAGATCGGTAATATCATTACTCATAACAGATGCCGAACCAAGATGCTTGATTTTGGTGACCATAATCGTTCCGATGGTCATGACTACCGCAAGTTTAATTGGAACTAAGGCGTGTTGAATGAACAAGTCTCCAAGTGAATTGTCGCCTCCCGTCCAGAATTGCTTGGCAAATGTGCTGATACCGGTGATACCGAGAGCCATTAATGGTGAAAGGGCAATGGTAACCCAAAGCACAATTATCCTGACTATTAGAGTTAAAAACAGTGCAATGAAGGCTGTCGCATAGATAATGAAAAAAGTAAGAGAAAAGAGGGTGTTGACGATTAAATCTTGTAAATTCTCTGTGTCGGAGCTTACTTTGTCCAATTCAGTCACATGCAAGAGTTCGACTGCAAGAATTAGGGCAATATTTCTGGAATTCATGCGCCCGAAAAAGTTTTGGCCAAATGAAGTGAGCTGAGCTTTGACGGCTTGTCTGACTCCAGCTGTATTTTTTTGGCCACTATTGTCATCTGATTCAATGAAGCACCATTCACCACTGCTTCCCTTAGACTCTGTTCCTACTGTGGAAGTATTGGCAGCAGGAGGTGCAGCTGCACCTTGTGCTGCACCTTGATCAGCTTTTGCGATTGCTTCACCGGTACGCTTCTCCAACTTGGCCAATTGACCACATAAGTCACTACCGAATTTATTCATCCTGTCTTCATCCCCATTGAAATCGTATTCTTTGAGAATTTTGGTGTCTACCGGTAGAGCAAAAATTGCTGTAGCGGTCAGGTTGGTTACATCCAGAATCACTTTACAAGCCAAAAATGAAAAATTGACTGCAATTAGTGCTATAGCGAATTTGGGCAGGAAGTTTTTGATTTGAAATTCATCTTTGTTGATGCCCATAATGTTGACTATCGCAACACCCAATAAAACCAAGACGAAAAATATATTCACAAAATCCCGAACTCCATTCCACACACTTAAAAGTGTTGTTTGCATTCCACCACTGAACAATAAATCATTAGTCATTAGTCCACCGATAAGCAGTAAGGCAGGCCAAAGTAAGATCTGAATGAAATTCATAACTATTCTAAGCCATTGGAGAAGTTCTTTGAGTCCGTCATTAATTATTTCTCCTGTTGTTTGAGCTAAAGCCAAGGAGGGTAGACAAATTAAGACGGCAACAATGGAAATAATTGCTATCGTTTTTCTGTGTCGGCGAATTTTGCTGATAAGTGAATTCATGATTTAAGTAAAATGTCTAAATATTTCCAAGGCTGTTGGTGCTCCAATGCCTCCGAAAATAATTCCCGAGGTCAGACCGGCCACCAATTTTCGTTGAAAAGATGATGCAGCTTTGGCAGGTAAAGAGGGTTGCTCTTGAGGTGCTTGTGCTGACTTTTGCTTTCGTCTTTGAGCAACTTCGGCGGCAGGAGGTTGACCGGGGCGAGTAGCTTGTTCTTGCTGTGTTGCTTGTGGTTCTGCTTGTGGAGCGCTGGCTTTGGGCGGTTTGATCTTGGGAGGTGCTTTAACTCGACGATCTTCAGGCAAATTAACTGTTTCTTCTGTAGTGGTTTGCCTGGTTTTTTGCCATCTTTCCTGACCGGTAGTGGGATGGAAAGAGGTGCTAGGCTTGAGAATTAGATCAGGTGGAGTTTTCACCGTGACATTGGTGTGAGGTTCAGGAGGAAGAGCTAGTGGGACCGGGATATGAAGTGTAGGAGCCTTTTGTTCATGCGGAAAAGGCTGGGGAGGACCTGACTCAGCCGGTTCTTCAACTTCGGTCTGCTCTGCAAGAGCTTGCTGATAGACATCTTCAAGAGTTTGATCTTCCAATTGCTCCAAATCATCCATGGCAATGCTGATTTCGGGGATATTGAGATCACCGAAATGTCGATTATCACTGCCCTTACCCTCAAAAAGGTGGATTTCGGATTTTTTTTCGTTAAGATTAAGGTCAAAATTGACTTTAACCAGGTATGATTTGCCATTTTCATCGATAACAAACCAAATATTATTTCCTTCCTCCGCGATGGTTCCGGTATGATCAGTTTCTATATTGGCAGCGTCAAAAGAAATGTATTGATTAGTGGTGCCTGGTTTAAGTCGAAGTGCTTGTCCGACTGCAAAATGGATGCGACCTTTACTATTCAGTACAAGTTGATAGCGGACCTTATTGGCAAAACGGCGTTTTAAGGCTGCGGGAACATCGTTAAAATCGACAGCAACCTGCGAAACTCCGCTAAATTGGTCGGTGTTGTAGTCAGCAAAATCCAAAGTGTTAAAAGGTACAAATTGCAGATTTTGATTGAGAAAAAGCTGATCAGCATTGGCTACACCAAATTCCGTGCGGAGACGATTTCTGATCGAGGTAATTTTCTCCGCATCAGTCAGACTTTGATCATTGATAATGTCAGTAATGGTTTTAATGGCTCTGCGAGGGATTACAATACTGAAGTTGCCATTCAGGTCTTGGGCTAGAATGCTGTCGACCTGATTCTGATAGGCATTGTCACCGTCCTCAGTTTGTGTAAGCTCTGCGACTCGGTTGGATTCCAATTTAGCCAGCGAAGGGACTACAATTTGCTGCATAATCAGCTTCTGCTGTTCATCGGTAAAATAGAGGTCATTAAAATCTTCAGAATCTGCCGGCATTACCGGCAAAATTAAGGACATAAATTCTGAATTGTAGTATTGAGTAATTAGTGAGATATTCTGCTTCAAACTCTGCACAAAAACGATGTGGTCATCGCGATATTCATATTTGGAAAATTCATTGTGAGGTGAATTTATGGGGAAATAAGTGTTTAGGGCAGCGTCATATTGAGTTTCATATTGTGAACCTTTGATATCACCGCTAAATTCCGGAGTGCATAGATAATTCATCAAGATTTTACGACCATCACCGGGCGCTCCCTCTGCCTGAAATTTACGGAAATCCTTGAGGATGTCATAAACCTTGTTCTTGAGATCTAGTTTTAAGTCAAAATTTATTTGATATGCCATTTTTAATTGGTTTCAATTCCTTCATCTTGCTTAAAATCAGCGATAACCTGAGCGACTTCTTCCCGGGTATTAATTTTTAAGCCTTTTGCAGATAAATAAAAAAGTCTGATTTGATCCATGACTTGGGTCTTTTTTTCTTCGACACCGGAGCCCGGAGCTTGGGACATAGCCCGATCCAGCCACTTTTGTTGTTCAGGATCAAGACTCTGATGCAAGGTTTGATAGTCCAAATTACTAATTTTTCCTGCTTGCAGATCACTATTCAAAGCATGTAATACCTCAAATCCGGTCTGTTTTTGGCCTGACAGGGCTTCGGACATTAAAAATTCATCCAGATAATGATTTTCGCGTAAAGGACGTCGCATATATTCAAAAAACTTATTGCGATGCTCTTGAGCAAGTTCAGCTTTTTCATCGCGTCCCCGGAAAAATTCTCTAGTGCTTTCAATGGCATCTTCAGTAGTTTCCGGGGCTAAATTACCTGCCAGAGATAAAGCTCCTACCGCCGCTCCGGCGCTGCCCGCCCAAAACCAGGGATTAGTACCGATACGCCTGAAACTTCCTGAAATGTCATTAAATTGGAAACCGGCTGCAAAATTCATAAAAGCAGTTACAGATCCCCAGACTCCCAAGGCTGCAATGCCAACTTCCTTCATTCCGATACGATTGAGAATATTCTCGCCCCCTGCCCCACGATTGGCATGTGCCAACATAGCCAGATGCTCCCTATAGGCCTGTTGTTCTGCCAGTAATGAACCGTCTTCAACTTGCTGTTGCAGATTGTTTCGCTCTTCTTCAGGTAATTTCTTTGAATTTATCAAGTGATTCAGTTGGGCCATACTAAGCATGCCGGTAGCAACAAGTCCTTCAATAATTCCAGTGGCCTGCGCTGGTTCTTTGTTTTCATAAATTAGCTCTGCCATGCGCATACGTTGGGGCGGTTTCAACATGGAAATCAGTACGCCAGCCTGAGAGCTTTCGTATACCTGTTGAGGTTTTTTAGAAGCCTCAGCCAATTCAATGGGTTGAATGAAGCCAATAATTGTCATAAAGTCAGCAGGATCCTGAAGTGGTTTATTTTCAGCCAATTTAGTAAAAAGCTCGCTAATTTGGGGATTAGTCTTAAGATTCTCAAATTGGCGCATCATAGCCATGACTTTAGTTAAACCCTCCTCATCGATTTGATTGCCCTTAGCTACATGATCAATAATTTTTCTAAAGGTTTCCACCACTACCGACATCTGCGCGTCTGCTTTTTCTACAGGTCCCTCAACGGGAACTCTGACTGTACCCTCGCCGCTTTGTTCTATAGCCTCTCTTTGTTGCTGGGCCGCTTGTTGAATAGCATTTTCTCTGCCCATCTCCCTTGCAGCACTTTGGCGAATATTAGCGAAAAGCGTTGCACGAAGAGTTTTAAGCTTATCCTTGGCTAAGCGACCGGAAAGCTTAAATTGCTTAAGTATCTCATCAACCTGTTTTTCATATTCGATTCTTTTTTTGTCTATCTGCTTGTTTAAATTCAAATCAGGACTAGCGGAATTTGTTTCCGGAGTGGAATTTTCTTCAGAAGGTAGCCTTTTTGGTGCTTTGTCTTGTGGTGCCATTACATTTTTAGTAAGCGAACAATGAGGTCGGCAATGCTTTCTTCTTGATCGGTAAGTTCTGTGATATTTTTTGATAAATAATTAGCTATTGCTGTCGGATCCTGGTCTTCAAGCTCAATTATCAGGTCGGATAAATAGGAATTGCGCAGTCGGAAAACTAGGCGCTTCAAGTTGGGAGGGTCATAGAGAACCCAAAATGAATGGATTTTGGAATAAGGGATTTTGCGGTGTCCTATTTTCAGGCCAAGGTCAGAGATGACCACTTTGGTAAATCTGGGAGGATGATGTTCATGCAAATACCAATAAACTACTCCAAATACCATAGTAGCCAGCAACATAGTCCAATTGCCCGTCCAGGCTTCAATGATCATGATGATCAACAGACTGATCCCAGCTACAACCCACCAAGTCAGGCTTTTAGGGTGTTGATGATATTCAGGGGCAATCCAGGAGAAAACCGCTTTAAGATAACTTTTTTCCGGATGTGCATCATGGGATTCATTTTCCTCATACACTGATTCATGCAGCTGATCCTCATAAACCACGCGATCAGGACGATCGGGGTGCGCAGTTTCCAGAATTATTTGTTTGCGATCCTTGGGGTATTTCTTTTTTAACATAAAGATAAATTTATCCATTTATTTTAGCATATTTTTGCTTGCCAAGCCAGTTTTGATTTGTTAAATTCCGAATACTTTCTTTGTGCTCCTTGGGCATGATCCAGGGGGCTAAGCATATTTCTTAACCAAACAAAGGATGAAAAATGAAGAATTTAAGTATGAATTGATGGTGATAGTGGATCCCGATTTGGGTGAATCTGCCTGCAATAAAAGGCTTGAAGCCATCAAAAAACAGATTTCCAAACATGGTGAAATCTTCTTTGAAGATGTTTGGGGTGAAAAGCCTCTGGCCTACAGCATGAATGGACGTGAAAGAGGATATTATGCTGTGATAAATTTCACCTTCGACCCTACGGAAATTTTGGAATTTGACACTTCTCTACGATTAGAACCGGAAATTATGAGATATTTGATTGTGAAAGTTCCCTTCAAATATACTCCCAAGACCATGAAAGAACTGGAAAAGGATTCTGCCCTCAAAATAATTGAGGAAGCTTAAACATACTTAATAATTTATATAAAATGGCTAAAAACAAGTACAACAAACCTTGTCCCTTCACAAAAGCGAATATCAATTATATTGATTACAAGGATACTGAACTTCTTAAGAAATACGTCTCTAAGTACGGAAAAATTGTTCCCAGATATTATACCGGCGTGAATCTTAAATATCAGAAAATGTTGGCTAAGGCAGTGAAGAGAGCACGTTTTATGAGTCTTCTTAAATTTGTAAGATAGAACACGCCCTATCGTCCGGTCAATACGTAATAGTTGATTTGCTAAGAATTCGGGTATTATTATGTGTTGATTTGCTAATTTGGATATTTAAAAAAATAGGTTGAAATTTCTGATCAGATTTGCTAGATTCTCTTTGTACGATAGTTTTGCTGGGCATAGTTGATTGCATCCCATTCATTTCTTTTATCAATAAGGAAAGTCAATAGCGGGTTACGCGGATGGTTGCAGTTAATATATAAAACTAAAAATATCAACTCCAATTCTGTACCACAATTAGAAGATACTGATCTGAAACTTGAGGCAAATATTGCCGCAAGGAGGGCTAGACACCGCAAAGTTTTTGCCGGTGTTGGTAGCTTGGATCGCTATAATCCTTTGAATTTACTGAAGACCTTCGGCTTAAGTTTGTCGCCTGTTTTCCTTGGAAATAAGAATAAATCTCTGGAACAACCACGTATTGCTCCAGCGAATAAGCTTTTCCGTAATTTCAGTATTGCGGTCAGTGCTGTAATGATAATCGGAATGATCAGTCCGACCAGTGCAAATACTTTAAATTCATCTTATGCTCCGACTTTGGAAGGAGTGGAAGATTTTTATTTAAGTAGTAATGCTTTGTTCGCTGATCAGGATGGATATATCCCAAAGATTAACCCGCAGACAGAGTTAGCGGATAGAACTATTGTAAATGGCAAATTGGTACATGAGATTAAAGCGGGTGAAACACTGTCCGGGATTGCCACTGAATATGGTTTGAAGACACAAACCGTGCTTTGGGAGAATGGATTAACTGCATCTTCCACTATTAAACCGGGACAAAAACTGTTTATTCCTCCAGTTGACGGAGTAACACATAAGGTTAAAAAAGATCAGGATGTAGTAAAAATCGCTACTTTATATGAAGTCGAATCAGCTGCCATCGTCAGACAAAATCAATTGGCTGAAGATGCTTCACTTTCTATCGGTGAAGAATTGTTTATTCCGGGCGCCAAACCGCTTCCGGCACCAGTTGTGAGGACTTCACCATCATTGATTGCGACATCTTCACGAATTTCCACCGGTTCAGCAGTTGTACCAAGTAATCAGATTGGTGTTAATTCAGAAGCTGCTCCAGCTACCGGAAAAGTAATGATTTGGCCAACCAGAGGTAAAGTTACTCAAGGATATCGAGCAGGACACTATGCGATTGATATTGCTGATGTAAGGAAACCGCCGATTTGGTCTGCTGCAGGAGGAACTGTCGAAAAAGTATCAGTCGGAACCTGGGGTGGCGGATATGGAAATCATATCATTATTGATCATGGTAATGGCTTAAAGACGCTTTATGCACATATGGAAACAGTTGCAGTTTCAACCGGACAATATGTTGACCAAGGACAAGTAATTGGTAAAATGGGACGTACAGGTAGAGTTTATGGTAGAACAGGAATTCACTTACACTTTGAGGTTCACAAGAATGGCGTCAAACAAAATCCAGGTAATTACTTCTAATTTTAGTCGCCTCAAATGGTGGCAAAAGATCGTATATGTACCAAGAATTCCGGTACTTTTTTTGATTTTGTTCTATCAAAAGACACTGTCGCCGGATCATAGCTTGTTTAAATCACTTTTCCCCCATGGTTATTGCCGTTTTCATCCATCTTGTTCCAGTTACGGCTTTGACGCTATTGAGAAATATGGTATTATTAGAGGAGTGCCCCTGAGTCTATGGAGAATCATTCGTTGTAATCCATGGAATAAAGGAGGGCACGATCCTCTAAAATAACCAATGGGTTTAAAACTAGGTGATCTGTTCTCAGAAGAACAAAAGCAAAAATTAAAACAAAAAAGTGCACGATCAGAGCAAGCTGATCCGGATAAATCAGGAATACATCATATGACTGAATCATTTAAAGATCTTATTGAACAACAAGGACTGGAGGGTTTTGATAAAGGGCAGGATAGATATGGGGACCCTGATCAAAGTCATCAAAAGGGGAAAGTGGAGCGTAAAATCGTGCCACGTGAGCCTGAAAGTCAAATCGATTTGCATGGTGAATTTGTTGCCGATGCCGCTCAAAAAGTGGAAGATTTTGTTAATGGTATGCGTCAGGCCGGATATAGCTGGGTGCTGATTATTACCGGAATTGGCAGGCATTCTGAGGGTAGTCGTTCGAAATTGCGACCGGTAGTAGTGCAGAAATTAAATGAAATGAAAAATCAACATCGCCTTAAAGATTTCCAAACTGCCCAACCCAGACATGGAGGAATGGGCGCCATTTATGTCTATTTAAAATAATTAGCCGTATTTATTTTGTAAGTAGTCGACTATAACGTCGGACTCAACGACAATATTTCCGTCATCATCCAAGACCGGAACTATTCCATTATTAGCTTCTTTAACAATGTCCGGTTTATTGGTCGGATCAACTTCAACTTTGTCATATTCAAGATGTAATTCCGCCAGTTTTTTCCTCACTTTAGCGCAATATGGGCACATCTCGTATTGATATAATTTAATCATGGCAATTGACTTAGTTTTTGTGTAAAGTGTCATGGCAATTATATCATTCAATAAGTGAGATGTCACTGTGGGAAGCGATAATTTTGGGTATTGTGCAGGGAATTACTGAGTTTCTGCCGGTTTCCTCGTCGGGTCATTTAATTTTGGCTCAATCTTTAATGTCGTTAGATTTTGCTGATTTGAAAGGTTTTGATATTGCAGTACATTTTGGGACTATGCTGGCGATTGTGGGCTATTTTTGGAAAGATTATGGAACGGTTTGGGAAGGTGGTATGGCCATCCTGAAACGTAAAAAAGGTATGCAGAAGGAAAAAACACTAGCTTGGCTGCTGATTCTGGGCACTATCCCGTCAATTCTAGTTGGTCTATTTTTAGGAGATTTAATTGATGAATATTTAAGATCACCAGTAACAGTTGCTATTATTTTAATCTTGGTGGGAATTTTATTTTTCGTTGCTGAATGGATACATAAACGGGTGAAAGCCGGACTAATTGATTGGAAAAACGGACTGATTGTCGGAGTGGCTCAAGCAATGGCACTGATTCCAGGTGTTTCACGCTCCGGAATAACTATTTCAACGGGGATAGGACTAGGAGTCAAACGTGCTGAAGCAGCGCGCTTTTCTTTTTTACTCGGTTCTGTGGCTATGTTGGCTGCTTTTGCGTATGGTGTGCTGAAAGTTTGGAATGGTGATTATAGTTTGCCTACTTGGTATGCTCTGATTGCAGGTGTGCTTTCATCAATGATTTCAGGATATTTGGCAATCAGATTTTTAATGAAATTTCTTAAAAAGAATACCCTTCATCCTTTTGGATGGTATAGAATTCTGCTGGGAGCATCATTTTTGATCTATTATTTATAATACATGAAGGTAATAATTTTAGCAGGAGGGCGCAGTGAAAGAATGCGTCCGATTGAAGAAAAACCACTTTTAAAGATTTGCGGTAAGCCGATGGTGGTTCAGCAAATTGAGATTATTTCAGGGGTGGGCCTGAAGGACTTTATTATTGTGGGAAGTAAAGTAAATTTACCTGAACTGAGAGAAATTGGCGAGCAGTACAGGAGGACAAGGCAGGACATTTCTATTGAGTATACTCAGCAAGTACTGGCTGAAGGATCAGCGGGAGCGATGAAAAGTGCAGAGCATTTGCTCTCCGGAGAGCCGGTTCTGATAGTTTGCGCCAATGATATATTGGGAATTGATGCTTATCGTCAAGTCATGTCGACTGTTGAGAATGAGCCAGGGAAAAGCGTATTTTTAGCTAATAAGGTGTCCACTTATTTTCCCGGGGGCTATGTAGTGCAGGACGAAGAGGGGCATTTGCAACATATTGAAGAGAAGCCCGGTGAAGGAAATGAGCCATCGGACCTGATGAATATCTTTGTACATTATCATCCTGATGGCGGTAGAATGATGGAATATGTGCATAAAGCTACTACTGCGGAGGATGATATTTATTTGACTGCATTGGACATGATGGTTGCTGAACAACATAAGATCAGGGTTGTACCTTATGAAGGCTCCTGGCAGGCAATTAAATATCCTTGGCACGTCTATGATGAGTGTAAAGTGTTGATGCGTAAGGAAATGGCAGGGCGCAGCGGTGTAGTAATGGGTGCAGACGTCGAAATCGGGGAAGGAGTAGTTTTGAAAGGTGACGTAATTCTGGGAGACGGTGTGAAGGTGTTGGAAGGAGCTATAGTCACTGGACCGACCTTTATTGGAGCCGGCAGCGTGATTGCCAATCATGCCATGGTGAGAGAGAGTTTTATCGGTGAAAATTGTGTAATTGGATTTGGGTCGGAGATTACCCGTTCGTATTTAGGAGATCGTGTCCGGGCTCATAAAAACTATATAGGAGATAGTGTAATTGGTAATAATGTATCATTCGGTGCCGGAACTGTGACTGGCAATTTGCGCTTAGATGAGGGAAATGTGAAAGTTACGATTAAGGACTCACGAGTGAATTCCGGACGCAAAAAATTTGGTATAATCACTGGTAATAATGTTCGTATAGGTGTGAACTGCAGTATCATGCCCGGCGTGAAAATCGGCAGTAATTGTGTAGTTGGCCCGGGAGTTTTGCTATCAGAAGATTTGGAGAGTGACCAATATGTTAAGCAAGTTGCTGCAAATCAGGTACGGAAAAATCTAGTCGATGTGAGCAGCTTGGAAAATAAGAAGCTGTGATAAAAAACTAGCGATGGAGTTTACTGCTGATTGGGCGCGGATGGTGCCGGCATAGGAGTAGCTTGCGGATTCGGTGTTGCTTGTTCAGCTTGAGGAGCTGGAGTTGTTATTTGAGGTGCCGGGGCACTTATAGTGGATGGGGGTGTCTTTTGTTCGGTATAAGTTTGCTTTAACCAGCCTGCAGCATCTGAATTAATGGTTGGTTGTGGAGAAACTGGAAGTCCTGCCGGTTTGTTAGAGACTGTTTTAGTTGCTTCAGCCTGGGGAGCTGCCTCTGCCGGAGCGAAAGTGTTTGAAGTGGCCTCAATTTGAGGTGCAGGAGCTGGGGCAATTGGTGCAGAGTCTGGTTTGTTCTCTGATCCGATGAGCTTATTATCAGCAAGGTATCCACCCGGCTGTTGAGGCAAATTTTCGCTCGCTTGGTAAATTGTACGACTGGGGAAAGCAAAGCTGATATTGTTCTTGCGCAGCTCAGCGGTGATAAATTCGACCAGTTGATGGCGAACAATTCCATATTTCCCTCCGGTAGAAAGAATCCAAACACTTATACCAATATCAATGGATGATTCAGACCAATTCCACAATTTAATGCTGGGCTTCGGTTTTTTCATGACATGTTCAATCTTATTCACAGCATTTTTAATTGCATCAATGGCTAAATTTAGGTCAGTGTGATATTCGACGCCAACATAGATTCTAATTTTACGATAGGGATTTCCGTGCTTATTTACTACACGGTTTTTGAATAATTCGGCATTAGGGACAATAACTTTGGTTCCGTCCAAGGATTTAACAATTGTCGCTCGGGTTTGAATGTCGACAATTTTACCTGTTGTACCGTTGACGGTGATTAAGTCCCCTATTTTGAAGTGTTTTGCTGAAAGTATCATCATACCGGCAATCAGATTCATTATTAAATCACGCATGGCAAAACCAATACCGAAAGCACCGGCGGCCACGATTGGAGCTAAATCTATACCAACTATACTTAGTGCCGCAGTAATACCAATAATCCAGACAACAATATTGGAAATTCTGACTGCCAATACCTGTAACTCTTTATTCTCTTCATCAACACCTCTCTCAGAAAGCTTATTATTAACGAATGCTTTGGCGGCTTTTGCGCATACCCAAGTCAAGCTAAGGACTAGTAGTGCAGTAATATAAAGGGGAATTTGAGACAGCACATAGGAGAATAGCTCAAAAAACTGTTCTTGGGTTCCAGATTGGACATTTTCTGCTGCAGAGGTTGCAGTACCGGTGATTTGAGCATTTGCAGTATTGATGCCGAATAATCGGTCAAGCATCTATTTTTATTTCAATTATATTTCATAATTATAACAAATAATTGCATATTCATCAATTACAATTGCTTCTATCTGTCTGAAGATTGATTAATAATGCCAAATAGTAATTTAACAAATTAATTATGTCAGGATTTTTATTATTTCTGGTCGTTGTCGTAGGTATATTAATACTTTCCATGATCAGACAGATCAATCAATATGAACGTGGTATTGTTCTTTCGCTAGGTCGATATACCGGAACTCGCAATCCGGGATGGAGAATTATTATTCCAATTTTCCAGACTATGCAGAAAGTGGACATCCGTATTAAAACAGTGGATGTTCCTGAGCAGGAAGCTATTACCCGCGATAATATCCCTGTGGGAATAAATGCGGTAATCTACTATAAGGTTTTAAACCCGGAAAAAGCTGTACTTGAAGTAGAAAACTTTTACTATGCGGTAAGTCAGCTAGCGCAAATTACTATGCGTAATATTGTTGGTGAGGTGTCTCTGGATGAATTGCTGAAAAATCGTGAGGAATTATCCAACAAGATTCAGGAAATAGTAGATGCAGCTACTGATCCTTGGGGAATTCAGGTTTCTAATGTGGATATTAAAGATATTGCCATTCCTCAGGACTTGAAGAGGACTATTGCTAAAGAAGCCGAAGCTGAACGTGAAAAGAGAGCCCAGATTATTCGTTCTGAAGGTGAAGTTGTGGCTGCGGAAAATGTTCAGCAAGCTGCGGCAATCATGGCAAAGTCCGATGGATCTTTGCATATCAGAACTTTGCAGGCAATTAATGATCTTTCTTCAGATCAATCCAATACTACAATTTGGATGCTTCCAATTGAGGTTCTAAGAGCTATCGAAAGTTTTAAGGAAGTAATGGGAGGCAAGATAGAGAAAAAATAAATTACCTAGTTATTGAAAGGGCGGCTCCCAATGAGGAGTCGCTTTTTTTGTTTACCCTGGCAAGTTGTGCAAATTAGCCTAGCTCCTTAAAAAGTCACTACCGGCCTTATCGCCAGGTTCATCGTCTTCGAAACCTTCAGTATTATAGGCATCATTTGAAGGCGCTTCAGGTGTGTTTACTTCTTCTGAAATATAATCAGCTCCATAAGAAGTACTGGCTGCCAGAAAATCATTTCCATAGTTTTGGAAATACCAATTGTAAATTGAAGCGAGTGCAGCCTGAAAGAAACCGATAGAGCCCCAGGTTATCGGCATTACGGCAAATAGTATTACCGTTGTATTGCCCATTAATTGGAAAATAAATAGATTCACAGCTGTAGTGACTAGGATACCAAGTAAAGAAGTGTAAACTCCCATAATCGGATAGTGTGGATCATTAACAATTTCCATAATTAAGGCGCTGGCTGTGGCAACAAAAATAACGTGTAAACCTGCTGCATAAGCTGTAAATTCAATGTTAGCGGTTGAAGTTGTCAGGAATATCGGAGCAGTGAAACCAAAAATCACTATATTGAAAATGAAAATTTGGTAGAGAGAAGAGACAATTTTGGTATAGCGCTCGCGCTCGGTTAGGGAAAGTAGATATGGTGTCAGCAAACTGGCCACCAGCGAAGTGGCGAAAATCATCGCCATGATTATTACCATGAATATGGGACTGATTTGCTCCGGATCGGCTGATGTAGGGCTTAAAACCGGTTGCAAAATAGAAGCTGCGGCTAAAAAGATTAGTAACAAAATCACAGAACCGATTGTTCCTCCGACCAATCCAAGAAAAGTTTTGGCAATTAAGGTGAAAAAGGTAACTTTGCGAGGACCGATATTATATTGAGATTGATCATTTTGAGCGTATTCCGGTTGCAGTTGAGTATATTGGTAGTCTGGCTGAGGATTATTATGAGGGTAGTCCTGCATTTTTGTTTTGATTATGTTTAATTATTTTACCATATAAAATCACTACAAGGAAGAGGCTAACTGTAATTAATGCATCAGCCAAATTAAAGACGGGAAATGAGCCTACTGAGACGTAATCTATTACGAAACCATGGGCAAAACGGTCAAAAATATTTCCCAAAGCTCCTCCCATCAGTGCACCTAAAATGACTTGACTGGCTGCCTTCTTGAGATCTAGTTTTACTATTAAAAAGGCAATGACTAAAGCCAGGAACACTAGATTCAAATAGACCAGTATCGATTCGGGAATTTGTATTCCAAAGGCTATCCCGGTGTTTTCGACATAAACCAATTTGAGCCAATCATAATAGATGATTGGTTCTGGTTTGAGATAATTCAATACCCACCACTTAATTACTTGATCAAAAGTCAATGCAATTGCGGCTAACATCACGGCCAGGAAAGGAAACTCAATATTTGTTTTCTTCATGATGATAACCTACAGAGATCATTCTTGCTTTTCAAGGGGGGCTTTGTTACTATTTTTACGCTAAATCAAAGTAACATTGGCTTTGTGTTAAAAGCTTTTTTAAAGAAAGGTAAAAACAGACTTAAGTCCAGAATCAAGCAAAATAAGGCTGATCCGGTATTATTAACCGCAGTTATCTTTCTGCTGATTTTTGGCTTAGTAATGATTACCAGTATCGGAGTGCCTAAATCTATTCAATTGTCAGCTCCTGATATTCTATATCCCAATTGTGATGATGCGGCTGTTGATTGTTATTTTTTATTTAAAAGACACTTAGCCCGCCTAGGTATTGGTGTTTTAATGATGTTTTTGTTTGCACGTATCCCTTATACTTTCTGGAAAAAGACCTCATCAATCTGGTATGCGGGAGCAGTTTTGCTGTTAATTGTAGTACTGTTCGCCGGCTCCAAATATACAACTTTTGCCCGCTCCTGGTTGATTATTTTTGATACTTCAATTCAACCTACAGAGTTGGCAAAATTAGGATTGATTCTTTATTTGGCAACTTGGCTGGACAAGAAAAGGCAATCGATTAAGTCGCTGCAAAATGGCTTTCTCCCATTTTGCGTGATTGCCGGAATTATGATTTTACCGGTGCTACTGCAGCCCGATTTGGGAAGTACTCTGGTAATCGCTTCAATAGCCACTGCAATGTACTTTATCGGTGGGGCCAGTTGGAAGCATTTGGCTGTTGGTGGTGTGGTTGTAGTAATGATTGCCGGGCTGATAATTTCCAATGTATCCCATGTACAGGAGCGTTTTTTGGCCTTCATGGACAGCGGAAGTAATTGTGAGCAGGATTATTGTTGGCAGTCCGAACAATCGAAAATCGCTATTGGGAGTGGAGGTTTTTGGGGCAAAGGTTTGACTCAAGGGGTGCAAAAATCTTACTGGCTTCCCCAAGCTACTGATGATTTCATATTCGCAGCATCAGCTGAAGAATTGGGCTTTTTGCGCATTATTTTTGTGGTAATTGCCTATACAGTGATTGCTTATCGAGGCTTTTTAATAGCTCGCGGAGCACCTAATCGATATGTGGAAATTCTGGCGACTGGAATTACTACCTGGATTGTGTTACAAGCCTTTGTAAACATTGCAGTAAATGTAGCGCTAATGCCGGTTACCGGCTTGACTTTGCCATTTGTGAGCTATGGTGGATCTTCTTTGATTGCGATATTAATTGCAACAGGTATACTTTTACAGCTTTCTAAACACTCTGATTATGCGCGTGGTAGTAGCGGGCGGGGGTACAGGGGGTCATATAATTCCCAATATCGCCTTACTAAATAAGTTAAAGCACAAGCATCCCGATCTGGAAATTTTGTATATTGGCTCCAAAAAAGGGATGGAGCGTAAAATGATCAGTGAGTTGGGCTGGCGCTATGAAGGAGTGAGTTGCGGTAAAATCAGGCGCTATTTCGATTTGCAAAATTTGTTTGATATTTTTAAAGCGGTGTGGGGAGTGCTGGAAGCTTTTTTCAAAATTAAGCGGTTTAATCCGGATGTGGTTTTTTGCAAAGGTGGATATGTAAGTTTTCCGGTAGCTATTGGTGGTTTTCTTGCCTTAAAACCGGTTATTTTGCATGAGTCGGATGTAGTGCCGGGCCTGGCTAATCAAATAGCGGCGCATGTGGCCGACATTATTTGTGTGTCATTTGAAGAAAGTCGAAAGCACATTTCCGGAAAACGTGTGGAAGTGACAGGCAATCCGGTGCGTGAGGAATTGCGTGATGGTGATCGAAAGCGAGCTCTGAAGCTGACCGGTCTGAGCGGTAAAAAACCGGTAGTTTTAGTGATGGGGGGTAGTCAAGGAGCAGGATTTGTGAATGATTTAATTTGGAAAAGATTAAGAGATTATTTAAAGGAGTATGAGTTCATTCATCTGTGCGGTCGGGGTAAAAAGCGAGAAGATTTGGAAAATGAAAATGGTTATTTTGCCCTAGAATACGCTGCTGAAGAGATGAAGGATTTGTATGCTCTAGCTGATATTATCGTTACTCGTAGCGGTGCCAACTCATTAGCGGAAATTGCTTTTTTGGGCAAAGCATCAGTGCTGGTTCCCTTGGTTAAAGGCAGCCGAGGCGATCAAATCCGCAACGCAGAGGTGTTTGCTGAGGAAAACCCTTCCGTTGTACTTAGTGAGGTTGTGATTGATTTAGATAGATATGATCTGAGTTCTGATTTGAAAAAAGTACTAAAAATGCGGGCTGAAGCTGAAATGAAACCTAATAATGCCGCAGATAAAATTGTCGACTTAATTCTGGAACATGCCAAAACTTAAAATTGGTATCAATGGACGCTTTTTAAACAAACCATACACAGGTATAGGTAATTATTTAAATAATCTGTTGGAAGCAATGTTGCATGAGCGACCGGATTTGGAATTGATTGTGGTTTCAAATGAACCGGTTAAGGAGGCCACAAAGTGGAAAGCTTATGATAATTTGCAGTTGGTTGTACTACCGGAGTTGCGAATTCTAAAATGGATTAGTGCAGGTTTAGCCAAAAGTTATTGGGAATATTTTCAGCTAAAACGAGTTTGGCGTAAGCAACGGGTAGAAGTTATTCACCATCCTTATCCCTGCCTGTTTCAGCTATTCTGTAAACCGACTATTGTGACTGTTCATGACATCATTCCCTGGCAACGGCGTGATTATGGACGGGCCAGTTTATTGGGTGGGTTGTATAATTGGGTGATTCGTTTGAATTTGAAGGTTGCAGATTTAGTTTTAACCGTATCAGAAAGCACAGCAAAAGACCTAAAAAAAATGCAATTTAAACAGGTCTTTGTCGCTCCTAATGCCAGTGTATTTAACGGCAAAAAAGTAAAGCAGGCAGAGAAGACTCTCAATAAATATGGGATCAAGCCTAAAGATAAATTTATTTTTTACTTGGGAGGCTTTGACAAGCGTAAAAATGTACCCAGACTAGTGCGTATTTTCGAGAAATACCTGGAGCCGAGAGGCTATAAATTGGTGCTAGGTGGTGGAAAGGTGTTGGCGACCAAGTTTTATGCTGATTTTGATCAAAAATTCGGTAAGAGTGTAATTAGAACAGGGCCAATTTCAACTCAGGATTTACCGGCATTCTATCAATCGACCGAAGCTTTTGTGCATCTGAGTCAAGCTGAAGGATTCAATATTCCTATTTTGGATGCGCTGGTTAATGGTTGTCGGGTAGTCGCATCCGATCTGGAAGTACACCGAGAGATTACAGGTGGCAGTGCAACTTTGCTAAATTTAAAATTTAGTGATAAAAAGATAGCTGAAAAGATAATGATTGCTTTGAAGAGTGAGCCGCAGAAATTTAAGAATCCCTATTCCTGGAAACGAAGTGCAAAAATGGTAACTGATCAATATCAAAAAATAATCATCTCATTATGGAGTTCGCAATCTGGTTAAATATTCTATTGGCATTAATTATCGTTATCGCATTTGTGACGATAATGGCCTATATTTACCTTAATAATGCCAGTAGCAAACTGGATGATTTGTGGTTTAAATTGAATTTGAGTGTCAGAAAGAGGTCTGATTTGATCCCGTTATTAATTGAGTATCTCAAACCCTTCAGCTTGGGAATAAATGAAAAAGAACTGATAGAGCTGCGATCTGACGCCATGCATGTAACAGAATGTAATGGGCAGAAAGTGAATAATGAATTAATGCTAAGCAATATGCTCAATGAAATTTTTGCCAAAATTTCCGACGATACTAAAGCCAAGAAGGACCATAACCTGCTGGGGATTAAGAAGTTAATGAATGAATATGGGCAAAAAATAGAAAAGCAATTGGAAATTTATAATAGTAAAGTTCGACTCTATAATAAGGTAATTGGATTAAAGTTTTTGACACCTTTATTTAGTCTGGTCAAGGTGAGGGAAAGAAACATATTCGAATATGAAGTATAGCTTTTTGCTTTTGTTTTAGAGCTTTTTAGCATTTTTATAAAAAAGTATTGACGGTGAGTTTTTCCTCACCTATACTTGGGCTGTAATCAAAAAACGAATGGCAGAAATTTTAACTGAAAAACAAGAAGCACTCCTTAATTTTATTGAAGAGTACCAAATGCAAAATGGTGGCTCTCCGACTATTCGGGAGATGAAAGAATACTTTGGAGTCAGCTCCGACAATAGTATTTTAAAGCTTCTCAAAGCTCTCGAAGAAAAAGGTCGCATAATTAAAGAAGACGGCCACCGAGGAATTAAGCTTTTAGGATCAGTTAAAGAAAAACTGGAAAGCGGTAGCTTTAAGCTTCCTCTTCTGGGTGCTATTCCTGCCGGAAATCCTGTAGCTAGTGAGGAATATGTAGAAGAATGGGTCAGTGTCGGCGAAGATAATGTCTACCGGAATAAAGAGTCATTCCTACTAAGAGTGACCGGAGACAGTATGATTGATGCCGGAATATATGAAGGTGATATTGTAGTTGTCTGTAAAACATTAGAACCTCGCCCAGGAGATATAGTGGTCGCACTTGTTGACAATCAAAGTACAGTTAAGACTTATATGACTGATCAAGGCCAAGTGTACTTAAAACCGGAAAATAGTAACTATGAAAATATCTATCCGGAAAACAGCTTGTGCATACAAGGAGTAGTCACCGGACTGATTAGACATTATAAAAGATAAACAGACTGAAATTTGGTTCTAATTGAACGCTTATTAAATGTGCTTAAAAATTAAAATTTAACCCAAAAAATATGATTAGAATTATCATCAAAACAATACCTAAAAATAAATTATTTGATCCTATGCCACTGCCTAAGAAACGTAGAGAGGTTAGTGTGGCAGGTCCGAGATTGATCTCAAATACTGCGCCATTTGTGCGAAAGGTTTCTAAAATAGCACAGGTAGCATAAGGACAGCCCCCGAGCGAAAGCGCGAGGCGTAGGCCGAGCACAATATCTAAAAATTTAACGTCAAAACTATGAGTAAAATAGAAATGCTGAACCTTTTAAAAACAATTCGAAGGAGAAAACAAAGAAGTCTTATTGTGCCGATTAATCGTCGTAATCTATCTGAAAGTGTGGAAAATGCGCGTAAGCTTTTCTCTGACTTGGAAAGATTAATGCGTATACAAAAGCTGGAGATGTCAGTAAAGAAAATGAATATTAAGAGGTCCTTATTGTAATTATTGGCGGTTTTTCTTTTAGGGTCGCATGCCTATAGACGCCACTGGTATGCGCCATGGAGTAGCTGTTTACGGGACAGCTGCAAAAAGAGGCCTTAAGCAAGCCTCTTTTTTTGGTCAAAACGAAGGCCCCGGACGATTGCTCGATCAACGGGGGCCTCTTAAGGGATGGCGGTCGCCGCCTGCGCTGCCCGGAGGAGGAATCCTTTTACTAGACTCGCAGCCATTCGATTTTAACCGTAGGCGTTGCATATTCTTGTCAAGGATTGCAGATACGGTCTTATCTGCAACTTGCATAATTAAGGATTGCGTTTGATTAATCAAATGGGTAGGCACTAAGTTTTGCTAAGAAACAAAATGCCTCTCTGTTTCAAGCCTTTTTTCTTTCTTGCACTAACAAATCCAAGATGGTCTGTTATTATGCTGCCACTAAGCTTAATTCTGGGCCATGGCACTTACTCCAATGATGAAGCAGTATTTTGAGATTAAGGCAGAGAATGCCGATACTATACTGTTTTTTCGACTGGGAGATTTCTATGAAATGTTCGATCAGGATGCGCTAGAAGCATCAGCGATATTGGGTATTACTTTGACTGCTCGCAATAAGGGTGAGGGCAAGATTCCGATGTGTGGTATCCCCTATCATGCTGCTACTGGCTATATTGCCAAATTAACCAAAGCAGGAAAAAAGGTGGCAATTTGTGAGCAAGTTTCCGATCCTGCTCTACCGGGAATTGTAAAACGGGAAGTGATAAGGATTATAACGCCTGGCACTACACTTGACGAAAACGTCTTGGAAGGCAATTCATCTAATTATTTGGCAGCTTTAGTAGGAGATCAAGAAGGATTTGCTTGTGCTTTTGCAGATCTATCTACCGGTGATTTTGTTTCGGTTGATCTCAAAAATGTGATGGAAGTTGAGGATTTTTTGCAGAAATATCGTCCGGCAGAAATAATAGTCCCTCCAGATTTTGACATTGCAGATTTACGGCGGAGTTTGACCGAATTGCATGCTTTTGAATATGCACTGAAGAGTGACGTCGAACAGGTTTTAGAGCAACACTTCGGTTTAATTGAGTATAATAATTTGCAGATTAAAGAGAGTGCCTTATTGAAAGTAGCTGCAGCAATGATTATTGAGTATTTACATAAAACGCAGAAAAGCTCTCTGGAGCATTTGCAGGATTTGGCGGTTTTGAAGACATCCGATTTGATGGAATTGGATGAGGCGACAGTTAAAAATTTAGAGCTTTTGGAGACTTTGCGGGATAAAAATGTGCAAGGCTCTTTGCTTTCTGTGCTGGATAAAACGATGACTTCTGCCGGTGGCCGTCTACTCAAAAAGCTTTTGGTTCAGCCGCTTAGAGATCGAGAGCAAATTGAACAACGTTTGGATTTGGTGGAATATTTTAAGCGTGAGCAGTCTTTGCTGTTGGATTTAAGACTGATTTTGAAGTCGATTAATGATGTTGAAAGAATGCTATCCAAACTTAGTATGAATACTGGTAGTGCTAGGGACATGCGAGGACTAGTGATTTCTTATCAAGGAATTGGTGAAGTAGATAAATTACTGAAAGGGCGTGGGGAATTGTCGGAAATTAGCGCAGAGATTGAGTGTTTGGAGGAATTATGGATGGAAATAGATCGTGCCATAGTGGATGAACCACCTGCCATTATTCGAGAAGGTGGAATGATTGCCGAAGGTTATGACCAGGAATTGGATGCTCTGAAAGCTTTGAGTCGAGATGGGAAAAATTTCATTCAACAATTGCAGGCTCGGGAAATTGAGAGGACGGGAATTAATTCTCTGAAGGTGAAGTTTAATAAGGTTTTCGGCTACTATATCGAGATTTCTAAGGCAAATTTGGCCCAAGTGCCTGAGGATTATGATCGCAAACAAACATTGGTCAATGCAGAACGATTCACTACTCCAGAGCTGAAGGAATATGAAGAAAGAGTGCTGACGGCAGAGGAAAAAATGATCAAGATTGAAACTGATATTTTTGAAAAATTGCGTCTTAGAATTGTAGATAAAACTACTGAAATTAAATCAACTGCTGCAAAAATCGCCTATCTCGATGCGATATCGAATTTTGCCTTGGTCAGTTGGGAAAATAAGTATGTCAGACCGGAGATTTCCGATGATTATGACTTGAAAATTGTCGAAGGCAGACATCCGGTAGTAGAAAAACTAAATCCTACGGATAGGTTCATTCCTAATTCAACAGAGCTGAACACAGGAGAATGCTTATCGCTGATTACCGGGCCGAATATGGGTGGGAAGTCGACTTATTTAAGACAGGTAGCCTTGATTGTGTTAATGGCTCATTTGGGTATGTTTGTGCCGGCTGAGCAGGCGCGAATTTCATTAGTTGATCGCATTTTTACGCGTGTGGGAGCATCAGATAATCTTACTAAAGGACAGAGTACTTTTTGGGTGGAAATGGAAGAAGCTGCCAATATTTTGAGCAAGGCGACAGAGCGCAGTTTGGTGATTTTGGATGAGATTGGACGGGGTACTTCCACATTTGACGGCGTCTCGATTGCTTGGGGAATAATGGAATTTTTGCATAATAAAATTGGAGCCAAGACTTTGTTTGCTTCGCATTATCATGAGTTGATCGGACTGGCATCAAGTTTGCCGCGAGCTGGTAATCACTGTGTTTTAGTGGAGGAAAATGAGCAGGATGGTGTGGTGTTTTTATATAAAATTGCTCGAGGAGGAGTTGATAAGAGCTATGGAATTGAGGTGGCTAGATTGGCTGGCTTGCCAGGAGAAGTGATTGCGCGGGCTAAGGAAATTTTGATTGATTTGGAGAAAGAAAAAATCGGTTCTGGGCAAACCAGTTTGGATTTTGAAATGCCGGTTGAACGTCAGCATCAAGCAGTTAAGCCGAGTGCAGTTGAAGAGGCATTGAGAGCGATGAAGATTGAAGAACTTACTCCACTGGAGGCTTTGAACCGACTAAATAAACTAAAAAACTTACTTTAATGCACACTATTCAGGTTTTATCAGAACAGTTAATTAATCAAATTGCCGCCGGAGAAGTGGTGGAAAGGCCGGCCTCAGTGGTTAAAGAATTGCTGGAAAATTCTATTGATGCCGGAGCAAAGCAAATTGTGATTGAAGTTGAGGAGGCAGGTTCTAAGCTAATTCGAATTACTGATAATGGCTGTGGAATGAGTAAAGAGGACGCCATTTTGTGTTTAGAAAGACATGCTACTTCTAAAATTTCCAGTTTAGACGATTTGCAAAAAATCGCGACAATGGGATTTCGAGGAGAAGCATTGGCTTCGATTGCATCAGTCAGCAAACTAAAGATTATCACTAAGAGGGTTGATCAAAATGCAGGAATAGTGGTAATTGCCGAAGGAGGTGTGATCGAAAAAGTTGAAAAAACCGGAGCCGTCAATGGCACTGTGATTGAAATTGCTGAACTGTTTTATAATACTCCTGCTCGAAAGAAATTTATGAAAAGCGAACAGACTGAATATCAGAATATTTTGGACACAATTATCAATGCTGCATTAGTGCATGAGGAAATCGCTTTTCGACTTGTTAAAGATGGTAAGGCAGTTTTGGATTTACCTGCTACTGAAGATGATTTGGTGCGTATTAGATCGCTGCTAGGAAAAGGTGTCAGTGAAGAATTGCTGGAAGTATTTTACGGTGGAGTAAATTTGAAAATTAAAGGTTTTATCGGTAAACCATCAATTGCCAGATCTTCCAGGAATATGCAATTTTTCTTTGTTAATGATCGGCCGATCAAATCTCACGTTCTGGCTTATGCGGTGAAACAGGCATATAAGTCGTTGATTCTACAGGAAAGACAACCGGTATTTGTGATTAAATTTGGAATGGAGCCTAGCATGGTTGATGTGAATATTCACCCTCGCAAAACTGAAGTGAAATTTAGAGATGAAAGGGAGATATTCAGAGTTTTGACTGCCGCATGTGAAAAAACTTTGCAGGAAAATGTGCTGACTCCCAAAATTTCCGGTGACGGCCCTGCGAATTACTATCAACAAAAGCGAAGTGAAGGAATTGGGCAGCAAATGGACTTCGCAGCAGAGGCTAGAGAACCTGTACTTGTTGCGAGTCAGCCAACACCCAGGCAGGAATGGCAACAGGAGGACAGTGGAATTGCTCAAGAAATTGATAAACAAATGCGAGTGCTGGGATGTTTGAATGATTCATTTATTCTCTGTCAGAAAGGTTCTGATTTGGTAATTGTCGATCAACATGCGGCGCATGAAAGGATTCACTATCAAAAATTAAAAGCTGAATTTGAAGCTCAAAATATTTCCATACAGCCTCTGCTGACTCCGGTGAATGTCGATTTGAATCCAGCTGATCAGGAAATCCTCAACAATAATAAAGCGTTTTTTGAAGAGATAGGACTGCAAATTGAGTATTTTGGTGGGAATACTTTTGCTATTCAAGCAGTGCCGGACTTTTTGGCTAAACGTAATTTGGAGACTATGTTGCTAGGACTGATTGATGATTTAGGTAATGAATTTGAAAAAACCGATTTGAAAGCCAGAAAGGATAAAGCCTTAACTTATATGGCATGCCGCTCTGCTGTTAAATTTGGTGACAAAATGTCACATGAGGAAATGGTGGCGTTAATTGAACAATTGGATCAGACGGATTTGAAATATTCTTGTCCGCATGGGAGGCCGGTTATGGTCATGCTTGAAGAAGCAGAGCTTTGGAGTCGATTTGGTCGAAAATATATTGATTTAGGTGGAGAAAAATTTCGCGGGGTTAATTGCTGATGACCGCGGATTGGTAAAGATTTTCCTCCAAGGGTAAAGCGAGGGGCTCCTCTGAAGGGTTTTGTTCGATAATACGTAAATTGGGGTGGGGATAGATGTGCTTGCTTACTTCACTGACTACCATACCGGGCTGCTTTTGAATCCATAGTCGATAAATGTCAGCCGGACCAAGTCCCAACTTGAAAGGTAATTTGTAGCGTAAATTAACTTGGACTACTTGCTCTGGTTCAACCTCCAAATTCAACATGAAATAGGTTTTTTGCAGTTCGGCATCATGTCTTACTTTGACTTGATCAGGTGCCAAACCGGTGACATTTTCCAATTCTGAACCCAGTGGTACATACACTTTAAGATTAGAGATATTTTTGCCTCTACCCATGATTAATTGAGTGTTCTCTGAGATCTGATCAAGTCCGAAATCCGCCAGTATATTGTCCCAAACAATAATTTCAGCCGGATTAAATCGATGAGAGCGTGTAATGGTCAATTCATCGGACAAGCCTCCGGAGTTGTCTATGTATGTGCTGTGCTCCAGATTTTGATAAACATACTTGTCACTTTTATTTCCTCCGATGGAAGTGTTAATTACTTGAAGGAAATCCGTTTTTTCGCCCGGTGTGATTTGATGTGGAGTCAGATGATGATTGTCAAAAAAAGCTTGAACTTGATCATCGCGGGAATAAAACATGATGTTTTGGCGGTAAATGTTAGCAGTCAGCACCAAAATAAGGTCTTCCCAGTTTTCCAGAGAGGAAAGTTTTGATTTGAAGGCATTGATGGTTTTTTCCAGAATCAATTTTGGACTATTTACTCCGTAAGTCTTGGATTCAATTAGATAGGAAAGAATGAATTGAAAGTTCTCTTTAGTAAGTGGTGATTTTAGTGAATCGACTTCCAGTGGGCCGGTAATGGAAAGTAAGTCATTGATAAGGCTTTGATTGATGGCAATGACGGTGTCGACGCTGGGCCCTTTGGATTTTTGCAGAAACCAGGCAGCTTTTTCAGCAGAAATCGCAAAATCCGGAGAATAATTTGAATCTCGCAGTCGCCAATAGTCAGTAATTGCGGCGATATCTTCCGGAGCATCAATTGGTTCATGCAATTGTCCGTCAAACTTATAAACATCATGAAAATCCGCTTTGGTTATATAACCGTCATTTATATCAATGATCATCAATGAACCGATGAAACCACCAGTAGGACGAGCTTCCGTGTCATTTTGCAGAAGAATCAGATACCGATGTGGATAGCGATCGCCAAGTAATTTTAGAATAGCGGGGATTTCAGTTTGAGTTTGATGTAAAAATGCCAAAAGTTTCTTGAGTTTGAGCTGAAGCTCATTAAAGGTTTCCCGATATTCTGAGGGAATAAATGGAGACTTGATTTTGTCTAAATTCTGTTGGGCTGATTCCAGTTCAGCTATTATTTGATTTAATGTGGATAGCTCGGCTGTAAGCAAATCGGTCAGTGATTCTGTAGGTAATACTGTGGAAGTGTTACTTAGTAATTGGGTATTGGATTGAATAAACAGCTCAGGTAGATTCTTAAGATTTTGGCTGATATCTGAGAATTTTTTGCCGGCGCTGGAAATTGATTTGCCTACTGATAGAATGGCATTTACCGATTCAATGTTATTTTCTTTGATAGCGATAACTTCCTGATTGGTCTTGAGCAGTGAAATCGCTTCCAGTGCTTGATCAAAATTTCTTTCAGCCTGCTCAAATGAATTGTACGCTTGGATGAAATCGGCAGTTTGAGTGCTGTTGGCAGCTGCCAGAATTTCTTGATAGCCGGTAGTGGCGGAGACGGTTAATTGATCTGAAAGACTATATCCTCCGCTGAATACATTAAAAATATTCAATAGCAAAATAGTGATGATCCCAAGAGTTACAAAGCTTAACAGGTTGATTTGGAAAGGAGCTTGATTAAGATTGTCGGCCGGAACAAAAATGTCATCCTGTTTCTTGATGGAGGAAAGGCAATCTATTTGAGGTTTTTTTTTGCCGAGAATTGCTTTGGGATCTTTATCCCTTAGATTGGTGATATACTTACGAATAATAGGCCGACTGGGTTTTTCGGATTTGAGGGAAATTTTTTCGTTACTGTCTACCTTCTTGATGTCTTTAAGGACGTATTTAGGCATTTGAATGCTTAAAAGGTAGCTATAAAATGGCTGATAATCTTATCTCCCTGATAGTCTCTTCCATATTCCAGCTTGGTCAGGTTTTCCAAGATGAGGTCCAACTCAGTTTGCCCGGTAGGAGGGAGCAATTGTGATGGGTTTATTTTAGCATATTCATCCAGATGTGGAAGCCTTTTAATCAAGGTTGACGGTTGATAGTCCGAATCGAGTAAATTAAGACCAGATAGCAACAGTTCTAAAGTGGCTTGGTCATTAGTGATCGCGAAATATTGATCAGTTACGGCATAAGCGATTTCCGGGGCATCACTATTATCGCCAATTTGCAACAAATTGTATCGACCGCCCGAAGAATCGATAACAGTATCACTAATATTTTCAGAATCGGCGATTAATTCTTTTCCTTCGGTTTCGTCCGGCAAGGTAATTGTTCTTTCAACCGGATAGGCTTCGGCAAATTTTTGCTTTAATTTTTCGATTAGTGGCGGGATTTGCTTTTTGGCATCTGATTGCAATTCAATAACTAATATGTATTGAGGTTCTTCTAAAGTTCCTTGTAATGCAAATAGGTATTCTTTAGTGACTAAAGGCAAGATTTCCTGTTCAAAATCAATTTCAGTGCCAACAATTTCCTCTATTTTTTGCTTGAAAATACCGGTTAAAATGGTTTGTTTGATAGCAGAGTTCTCCAAGTACAATTCACTGATTTGCTTATATTCATGAGCTAAATCACGCCCCCCGACTTTGATGAGAGCTGTATCAGGAATTAAATCCATTAATCTGGAATGATATTGCTCAGGGAAGTCCATGATGGCAGCATTTGGTGCTGCGGTGTTTAGTTGAGTGACTTGAATGATGTTAATCGAATCTGACTGCTGGTTTTGCTCAATGAAAACGGCAAAAGCCTCTGCGGAGAAGACATTCAGGAAGGGCATTAGTTCTGCTATTACAGGAAGCCTTGAACTTAATAGGGAATGATTGTCCAGGAAGAAATCTATTGTATTGGAACTATCGATATAAACCCATGCCAAATTTCTGCCGGGTAAAGCACCGGTAACTTGCTGATATTTTTGGCTGGATTTAAGGTTTTCGGAAGAACCTATTTTAACATCAACAATGGTCTTGAGGGTTTCAATTTGATCAGCAAAAACCAAATAGCCACTCAGGAAAGTTGTGTGGAAACGCTGTCCGATTTGAAAACTCAAGAGACGATGACCGTGATATTTCTCTTCAATAATTTGATCCGCCTGACTATCTAATAGTATTGAGTTTAGATATAAATTGGCTGCTTTTTGATCCTTATATTGAAGAAAAAGCGCTTGATCAAGTCTACCGCTTTGATTGATGAGTGCAAAACCCGTGCGATTGCCAATCCAAGTGTTCAGCTCGTCATAGTGGGGAACATTATCAATCAGGACTTGTTCGAGATTAAAGTCAGGAATTTGAGTCTGGAGTAGATTTTGAAGTTTGGTCTGTTGAGGACTGTTTGGATCGATATTGATTTCTACAAATCCAAGAGTGTTTTCAGCTGGAAGAAAAAGTGCCAATTGCTCCTGATACCAAAGTTTGTTCCATAAAAAGACAATAATAAACAAGATTACTGCCGCCTGCACTGCAATTAAGAGTATCGCTCGAAGAAGTCGTTTGCTGTTTAACTTTGATTTTTTTTGACTAGTCATATTTAGCGATAGATTTTGGCTTGCAGTACTGATGTTAATTCAATTATGATGGATTTCGACGCTTTAAGAATAAACAATGCAAGCAAAAGAAATACGCCAAAGATTTATAGACTTTTTTGTCGTAAAACACAACCACAATGCGATATCTTCGGCTTCCCTGATTCCGGAAAATGATCCGACCGTACTTTTCACAACTGCCGGAATGCAGCCACTAGTTCCATTTTTAATGGGTGAAGCCCATCCTTTGGGTACTCGTCTGGTTGATTGCCAAAAATGCGTACGTACTGATGATATTGATGAAGTTGGCGACCATACTCATTGTACATTTTTTGAAATGTTGGGGAATTGGTCACTGGGTGATTACTTCAAAAAAGAAGCGATTGAAATGAGCTATCAATTTTTAACTACTCCCTTGGATCAAGGTGGAATGGGTATTGCCCCTGATAAACTTTGTGTCAGCTGTTTTGCAGGTGATCAAGATGCAGCCCGTGATGAGGAAGCTGCCAAAGTATGGGAATCGCTTGGTTTTGTGCGTGCTGATCAGGCCGGACCTGAAGAGAAAAAACGAATTTATTTTTACGGTAAAAAGCAAAATTGGTGGGGGCCGGCAGGTCAAACCGGGCCTTGCGGACCGGACACAGAGATTTTTTATAATTTGAAAGAAGGTTCAATAGGTGCCAATGAACATCCAGATGATGATAGCGGGCGTTTTGTGGAGATCTGGAATAATGTCTTTATGCAATATAACAAGACTGCAGACGGAAAAATTGAACCGTTGAAACAGCAAAATGTTGATACTGGTATGGGACTGGAAAGAATGACTGCCATTATGCAAGGAGTGCCATCCCACTATGAATCCAGTTTATTTGATCCTGTTCGTCAGAGAATTATGGAGATGAGTAGTTCTCTTGATTTATCGCTGCCGGAAGATTTGGCTTCCACTCGTATAATTATGGATCATATCAGGGCTGCTACTTTTATTATTGGGGATCCTTCAGGAGTGGCACCTTCAAACACTGATCAGGGTTATATTCTACGTCGCTTAATCAGGAGAGCTATACGACATGCCAAAAAACTTGGTATTGAAGATGATTTTACTACTGATTTGGCTAAATTGTATATTGATGAATATGGCGAGGCATACCCGGAATTAGTGCAACATAAAGAGCGAATTTTTGAGGAATTGCACCGTGAAGAAGCAAAATTTAAGCGTACTCTGGAAAATGGTCTTAGAGAAATGAAAAAACTGTTTGCTGGATTAAATGAAAGTGAATTTGACGAGCGTCAGGCCGCAGAAAAAGGGTTCTTTTTATATGAAACCTACGGATTTCCAGTTGAAATGATTATTGAAGAATTGGAAAGAGAGGGAGTAAAATTTGATAAAACTTTATTTAAGGATGTCTTTGAGCGAAAATTTAAAGAGCATCAAGATCAATCCAGAGCTGGGGCCGAGCAGAAATTTGCAGGAGGTTTGGCAGATCACAGCGAAGAAACAACTAAACTGCATACTGCCACGCACCTCTTGCACAAGGCACTGAGACAGGTTTTGGGAGATGACGTGGAACAAAGAGGCTCTAATATTACTGCGGAGCGCTTGCGTTTTGATTTTAACTATCAGCAAAAATTGACCCCAGAGCAGTTAGCTGAAGTGGAGCAAATTGTGAATGATGCCATTAAGCGTGATTTGCCCGTTTCCTGCGATGTAATGACTGTTGATGAAGCTAAGTCTTCCGGTGCTATTGGAATTTTCGATTGTAAATATGGCGATCAGGTTAAGGTTTATACGATGGGAGATTTTTCCAAAGAAATCTGTGGCGGGCCGCATGTTGCTCACACAGGTATGCTTAAAGGTTTCAAGATCAAAAAAGAAGAAGCTTCTTCAGCCGGAGTACGTAGGATAAAAGCGATAGTCGGAGAGATTTAGCCGTATACCAGTTTTTCTAACGGATCCAACTTGTCTTCAGTCTTTTCACTGAGATAAATCTGTTGGTATTCTTGGTCAAACTGGAAAACCTCGTCCAACATGGGAGGAAAACCTGCGTCAGATGTGTAGGCGCTGGCATCAGACATATAAACCAACTTAAAAAGTTCATACAGTTTATCGGTTGAAATCTTAAATTCCTTAGCAAGCTGTTGCAATCGCAAATGAGCCATAGTGGCTGCCTGTCGAGGGTCTTTTGATTTTAAAACATTTCCGACCGGATCAAATGAAACTAACATTTTTGCCAGCAAGATTTGGTCTGAACTAAAATCATATTGAGACATGATTTGGTCGATTTTTTGTTTGTTAAAATCTGATTGCAATGCTGAGTCACCTTTTTGTAGTGCTTGCATTTTTCCCAAGTCATGTAGCGCTAGAACTACCCTAAGAAAGTCACGATTGGCTGGTTCCGGCAGCTGTTCGTTTTGAAAATATTTTTGATACTGAATTAATACTTTTTTGGTATGATCTTCAATGGTAAATTTAGAAAATCCCCTACCCAAAGGAGTTTCATATTCAGCTTTAGCTTGCTTCTTAAAAAACTCAATCAGCTTTTCCGGCGAATAGTTGTCCAAAATGGACTTTAATTCTGCTGATCTGGCAGCTCTTTCATCTGATTCTTTGTTCTGCTCATTTTGAGGGGCATCTTCCCGACTTAATTCAGCAAGAGATGTCTCCTTACCCGTAGAGGTATCCAATAAAGTACAGTCTGCCAAAGGAATGGTCTTAAGTGTTGCTACAACTCCCTGGAATAGTTTTTGTGGTCCGGTTAAACGGGGCTTGAGGTTAATTTGAGCGGGGTCACCGTTATAAATACAGAGAATTCTGTTTCCATCAGGATTATATGGCTCCACACCCAGTGTTCCTGCAAGGATTTTATCCTGAATCCAAGTCTTTTTTGGTGAAAGACTGGCTGTGTTTTTCAGATAGTCGCGAGGTATTGAGAATACAGGTTTGTATCCTTGACTAAGTATTGATTCCATTATTTCAACTACTGTATCATATTTACTTTCCGGATGTTCTTCCAGCTGATTCTGAAGCTGGAAATCTACTCCGGTTCCATAGCAGTTTTCTAGGCCTTCACTAATCTTCATGTGATAATATATATATAGTTATCTTGACATATTAGCATTTTCTGCTGTATATTACTACCTTTATTAGTAGTAATAAATATGTCTGCAGAAAACAGTAAACTAATAAAATTTGATGATGATTATATTGGTATAGGATTACCGGAAAAAGCCTTGGAATTTTCAATTTATGAGGCGGAAGAGTTATTGGCGTTTCTGCAGTTTCAGCAATATAAATTCTATCAGGATATTGAAAATGGAGATAATTACACAGTGTTTTATAGAAATGTGAAAGATTTGGTTCAGGCCTGGGAAATAATAGAAGGGACTAGGAATGAAATAGAGAAAATATTTGCTCCCGAACCGATTGCAATTTCCAATAAACTTGGCTTCTGGCGCATTGTTTATAATACTAAACAAAAAATTGAAGAAGAGTCGGGGCGCAAGGTTAATGAAAATGACTATTATGGAGCCCATTACAAAGCTGAACAAAGAAAAGAGGGATCTATAATCAGAGCAAAAGGCAAATCATTAAGTGAGACTCAAGAACTATTTATGGAAGCGATTAAAGACTGTGGACTAGATTTTGTGCCAAATAGCAGAAAAAAAATTAAACTACCTGTTTCCCTTTAAGCACCCATTCCAAACCCTGAATAATTTCTATATGCTGAATCTGACCAATATTTTCCGGCTGTCCCGGGAATTGAACTAATTTAAATTCGCGACTGCGGCCTTCACATTCCTTGGTGAGGGGATTATAAGATTCGACCAAGACTTCAAGGTTTTGCCCCTCAAAATCGCGATTTTTTCGTAATGAAATTTCTTCCATCAAGTCATTTAGTTGATGCCAGCGATCAGATTTTGTTTTAGTAGGCACATCATCAGGAAAGCACTTATCAGCAACAGTGCCGGAACGTTCGCTGTAGCGGGCAATATAGGCCTGATCCCATTGCAAATCCTGATAGACTCTGAGGGTATTCTGAAATTGCTCTTCAGTTTCACCGCAAAACCCAACTATGATGTCAGTGGTTAGGCGAATGTGGGGAACCCGTTGCTTAAGGCGACTGATTCTTTCAGTATACTCCTCGACCGTGTATTTGCGGTTCATTTTTTGTAAAACCTGATTGTCTCCGGCCTGGATGGGTAAATGAATATGAGGCGCCAGAATAGACAAGCTGGCATGCGCCTCTATCAAGGCGTCATCTAGATCCCGAGGATGGGGCGAAGTGTAACGAATTCGATTTAGACCTTTAGTTTTCAATTTATCGATTTCTTTTAATAGTGCAGCAAATGGAGAAGGCTTAAGGTCGGCGAATTTATCTTGATCCAAATTTGAACGACCGTAAGTATTGACTGTTTGGCCAACCAAGGTGATTTCCAAGCAACCATTTTCGACCAATTTGTTGCACTCTTCTATTATTTCAGCGAATGGACGGCTTTGCTCTCTGCCGCGCGAATAAGGAACAATGCAATAGGTGCAATATTTGTCGCAGCCGATTTGAATGGGCACAAAGGCTTGAAAATTTTTACTGTAAGCAGGTTTGATCTTGAGGTAGTCCGGATGATCTAGCGCTTCTAGTTCCAGTTGCGGCTCTGCTTCTGCAAGAATTTGCGGGAGTTTGTGAGTATCTTTGATATTAAAAACGAAATCCAGTCTGGTGCGATGTCTTTGGAGCACTTGGTCTTTTTTTTCGGAATTGCGAGTGCTGGACTTTCTAATCATACAGCCGGTCACGCCAATCAGTAGTCGGGGATTGGAGCGTTTATAAGAGGCAATATTATTGATCATGCCATGAACACGATCCTCCCCTTTTTGGCGAATTGAACAGGTATTAAAAATAAACAGGTCAACTTCTTCAAGTGTTTTAGCCTTCTGGTAACCAGATTTTTCCAGGACAGCAGCTACACGTTCCGAGTCAGAATAATTCATTTGGCAACCGTAGGTTTGAATATGATATTTCATAGTGGGTGGAGTTTAATCAAGAGCAGTAGAGTTGGCAAGTTTTGTTATACTAAATAAAAAAAGGCGCTTCCAAGCATGAAAGCGCCAAGGTTTTGAGTCAACTGCACCATAATGGTCAGTCAAGCTACGTGGTCGGTGCGGTAGGATTTGAACCTACAACCTCTCCCTTCTGTAATCCCCCGCCACCTCTGACAGGTAAACTACAGGAGTGCTCTCCCCGTTGAGCTACGCCCCGCTAACGAAACTGACTTTAGCAATTGAATTGTTGATGGTCAAGATTTTTGCGGAGATGTCTGTTGTATCATTGACATTTTCAGATTCGATAGGTGGATCAAATACATCAGGATAGTGAGAATGTAGAATCTGTTCAAGCTGATAGCGCTTTTCTTTGTTTTGTTCAATTTTGCAAGCATGATCCACAAAAGATATCATTCCAGCTTTGCCGTAGCATCGATAAATAAATTCCAGGATGTATTCGAGGCCCATGACTTGCTTAGTCTTTTGATTTTGGGATAGAAATTCTTTAGGGGAATGCAGTAATTTGTGATTCTCAGAGATGACTTGTCCTAGGATTCTGGCTGCCTCATTAACAGTCAAGAAGTCCGATAATTGTTCTTGTAGAGATGTTTCGTTTTTTAATTCAGGTTTCATAGTTAAAAAACTTTATGGTGCCCCCGGTAGGAATCGAACCTACATCTAAGCCTTAGGAGTGCCTTGTTTTATCCATTAAACTACAGGGGCCGGTATTAGTGTAAAAGAAAAATGTCTAACTTGTCTGATTTGAAATCAGCACGTGAGTTAATCACAATACGATCCTGTTTTTCCGGTGCTGTAAGACTTTGCTTCTGAAAAAAGGCGTCCGCCTGAACTTGGTCTGCCGGAAATGTGATGGGTAAAATTCCATTTGGGCCAATTTCTTCCAAGGTATTGTTAACCACTTTATCCTTGTCGCTGGTAGGAAGAATCAGTAGATCCACATCGCCGAGTTTTTCAATCAGGTCTGAATGTAATTCAGCAGATAAATCCTTAAGATAACATATTCTTAAACCATCGACGATAAAAGAAAATACTAAAAATTTTCTATCCTCATCTTTTTCTTCCGGATATTCAATGTAAGCACTGATGGAAACACCTTTAACTTCATATTCTCCCGGCCAAGAAAAGACTTTGGCATCTTGAGGAGGATTTTCAACTTCGAGAAATGCCTTGGATGCCAGGATTATGTCAGCTGTTTTCCCTTCCAATTGTAATTCAAAATTTTCATTGAGTGGATCTATGGCGATTGAAGCTTGCTTTCCTTTGATGAGGACGCCATGCTCGTTGACTTTAGTAATTTCCATCGTGAAAAAGTATTAATAAGATTTGCTCACGGATATTAGCAGATGCCAGCCAAGATCACAAATCAATATAATCTTTAGTTTTGCTTATTTTCTGCTAAACTGATGGTAAATAGAATCTAAATACAAACAAATGGAAAAAATTATTGATGTTAAAGCCAGAGAAGTAATTGATTCTCGAGGCAATCCAACTGTAGAAGTAGAAGTTTATACGGCCAAGGCAATGGGGCGAGCGATTGTTCCCAGTGGCGCTTCAACCGGTGAACATGAAGCATTGGAATTACGAGACGGCGATAAAAAGCGTTTTGGCGGAAAAGGCGTTCTAAAAGCTGTTTCTAATGTTGAAAAGGTCTTGAAAAAATTGGTGATAGGAATGAATGTTATGGATCAAATCAAAATAGATACTGCTATGCTGGAAAAAGATGGGACAAAGGACAAATCAAAGCTGGGAGCAAATGCTATACTGGGTGTTTCAATGGCTTGTGCCAGGTGTGCCGCTAATGGGAATAAAATAAGCTTGTGGAGATATATTAATGATGAAGCCAATCTACTGCCGGTTCCGATGATGAATATTTTGAACGGAGGTAAACATGCAGATAGTGGCTTGGATATTCAGGAATTTATGATTATGCCGGTGGGAGCGGATAGTTTTGCACAAGCAGTGCAAATGGGATCGGAAATTTTTCACGAACTCAAGGGAATTTTGAAAGCAAAGAAATATTCAACTGCGGTTGGAGATGAAGGAGGTTTCGCTCCTTCACTAAAAACTCAGGAGGAAGCGTTTGACTTGATTCTGAAGGCGGTAAAACAAGCCGGTTATAAAGAGGGGAAGGATATACTTTTGGCTATTGATGCTGCCGCTTCGGAATTCTATAAAAAGGGGAAATATGAATTTAGAGTAAAAGATAAAAAGCAACGCTTGAGCGGGTCCGAGATGGTGGATTACTGGACTAAGTTAGCCAAAAAATATCCATTAATTTCTATGGAAGATTGTTTAGCTGAGGATGATTGGGAAAACTGGACTTTGCTTAATGAGAAAATTGGAGACAAAGTACAGATTGTTGGTGATGACCTTTTGGTTACCAATGTGGAGCGTCTTTGGAAAGGGATTGAATTACAAGCTGCTAATTCAATACTGATAAAAGTGAATCAAATCGGGACTTTAACTGAGACAATTGCAGCTATTGAACTGGCTGATGAAAATGATTGGACCTCTGTGATTTCACATCGTAGTGGTGAAACAGAAGATACAACTATTGCCGATTTGGTCGTGGCGATGGGAACCGGACAGATTAAGACAGGATCAATGAGTAGAACCGATCGCGTGGCAAAGTATAATCAATTAATGCGAATCGAAGAAGAATTAGGCCGAAAGGCAATCTATGCCGGACATGGTGCATTTTATAATCTTTGCTAATGGCAATTAAGTTATCAGAAATTAAGAAAAGGGCTCCCAGGCGCAAAAAGGAAAGTCATAAACATGATAATGGGCGGATATTGATTGTCGGAGGTAGTATAGATTTTCATGGAGCGCCACTGTTTGCCGCTCAGGCAGCTTTACGAAGTGGAGTTGACCTGGTCTATATGGCTGTGCCTGAATGCAATTTTGAGGTTACCCGGGCATTTTCACCTTCATTGATTGTTCAAAAATTCCCTGGTGAATTTTTATCAAGTCGAGGCAGAGAATTAATTCTGTCAATGCTGATAAATGTGGATACTGTGGTGTTTGGACCTGGCTTGGGTGATAGGCCGGAAACCAAGAAAACTCTAAAGGAACTGGTTGAAAAAGCCGGAATTCCTACTATTTTAGATGCTAGTGCGATTCAAGTTTTGGAGGACATTGAAAAAATGCCTTTGCCACAAAAGTTGGTGATCACTCCTCATCACGGTGAATTTGAAAAGCTAACCGGAAAGCCGTTTAAAATTCGTGATCCTCATGATCACAAAGAACGTTTAATCAGGGCTTTGGCAACGGATTTGCGCATGAATATTCTGCTTAAAGGTCCCGTTGATATTATTGCTTCAGATGATGGTAAATTGGAGGAGAATCGTACCGGTAATCCCGGAATGACTGTCGGGGGCAGTGGTGATGCTTTGGCCGGTTTGGTATCCGGATTAATGGCGCAAAAAGTCAAACCTTATGATGCTTGTTGTGCTGCCGCCTATATTTTGGGCAAAGCCGGAGACAAGCTGTTTAAACTGAAAGGTTTCGGATATGATACTTCGGACTTGTTGGAGGAAATACCCTATATTCTTAAAGATTTGTTGGAATAATGCGAAAGGCTTTGAAAGAATCACTGTCTTGCTATGAATTTCCTTTATTGGATAAATTCTCCGGTGATGTGGATCATGCTGTTTTTACCCGATGGGGTGGAGTTTCTACGGGCCCTTATGAAAGCTTAAATGTTCGCTATGGGATTGGTGATGAAGAGTCGCATGTTGTGGAAAATCGCAGACGCATTTTGCAGGCAATGAATATAGACCGTTGCATTTCGGCTAATCAAACTCATTCAAAAAATGTTCTTCCCATTGATGCTGAGATGGTAAAGAATTTATTTCTTGAAGGAGGTACATTTCATGAAGTTGAAGACTTTGATGGTTTTGTAACTGATGTGCGCGGTATCGGTCTGATGCTACAGGTAGCTGATTGTCAAAACATATTATTCTATGATCCGGGTAAGCGAGTATTAGGCTTGGCTCATGCAGGTTGGAAAGGGCTAAAGCAAAATATTTCAGGTGAAATGATAGGTATGATGAAAGAGCGTTTTGGCTGTTCTGCCGATAGAATTCTGGTGGCAATTGGGCCATCTCTGGGGCCGGAAAGTGCTGAATTTACCGACCCGTATGCCGAATTGGGAGCTGAGTTTGATCCGTTTATTGATGACAGAAAGGTTGATCTGTGGCGATTTTCCTATTGGCAATTAATGCATCTGGGTATTAGCGAAGATAATATTGAAATTTGCCATACTGATACGGTCAAATCAAAGGAGTTTTTTTCTTATCGTCGAGATAATAAAATCACAGGTCGATTAGCGATGATGGCTTATTTAAAATAGTTCAGGGTGATTGTCCCGCAGAAAGTTGAGATAGTCCTGGGGTTCCTGATAGTCGGGATTGATTTGCAGGGCTTGATTTAAATAGTCGATAGCGGCCGGCTTGTCATCGAAATCTGAATGTAATTTGCGCGCGTACTCGTAATAATAGCGAGGATTATTAGGTGAATTTTGGATACTTAGCTCAAAGGCCTCCTGGGCTAATTTCAGAAATTTACTGTCATTAGTTTGGCGATAATTATAAATATAGGTAAGTGCCAAGTTATGCCAAGTTGAGGAGTAGTTGGGATTTAGCTGAATGGCATTTTGATAGTTGAAAACAGCTCGGTTTAGATATTCCTGTTTGACTTGAGACTCTTCACTGAGCACGGCAATTCTTAAAGAAAGGTCAGCCAGTTTTTGATACATACTGTATTCAATCGGATAGGCCTTGATAGCTTGCAGATAATGTTTTTCCGCCTGAGAAAAATTGTAATTGGCAGCGGCAATCTGGGCCTTTTTGAGTTGATAATCGGACTTTCCGAGCAGATAAACACCATCAGTGATGAAAAGAGTTATCAGTATAAGGACAACAAAAGTCACAAATTGCTTGGCTACACCGCGAAAACGCCAATATTGAAGTGCTCCCGATTCAGGTATGGCCATCAGTCCGATCAAGGTATAGAAGATATAAAGATTTAATATTTCGCCGAAACTAAAGAAAGTTTGAATAAGATAAACCAGCAGTCCACCGACAATTGCCAGGGTAATGTTCTGGTTATTTTTCGTTCTTAATTGATGTCCGACAAAGAAAATCATAGTTGTTAGGAGCAATAGATAGGCCGCAAAACCAATTATTCCTTGAGTAGCAAGTATGTTTAAATATTCATTATGCGCAGCCTCCGGAACGATGATGTATTGGGCATTGCCGGGACCGTGTACATAGAAATCGGGGCGGCGATATGTGGAAAAGGCATCACGGAAAGTGGCCAGCCCTGTGCCAAGTAGCGGATTTTGCAAAAACATATCCCAAGAGCTTACCCAAAAACTAAGCCTTTCATAGCTTTTTCCCTGCTCCAAATATTCCAGATTAAACGCTGTTCGTTCGACCAGAGGAAGTTGCTGCAGTGTTGGCCATGAAGCCGAGATTGCTACTATTAAAGTCCCCAAAACAAGTGCAAAAGTAATGATATGTTGAAGGAAGAAGTGTAATGACTTTTTGTAGTTGATACTAAAATGAATGATGATCAAAATTAGTATAGCGCCAAGAAATGCCAGGACAGCACCGCGACTGGCCGTCTGTATGAGGACTGCAAAGTTAAGAGCAAAGACCAGTGCATAAAGAATTTGCGTGCCGATTTTGTTTTTAGCCTCACGAATCAAATAAATTATAAAAATTAAATTGATTGCCAGATATGCTCCCAAGTGATTAGCATGGCCGGCTGTGGCAAAAATGCGGTTTTGAGGTGAATCAGTCCAATTGAATTCAAAGACATTCCAGCCAAAAAAATCGAAAAACTGAAAGAGTCCATAAATGGAAATAAGTGAGGCGGTAATGACACTTAAACGTAGAATATTGATTCGATCCTTGATGTTGAGTCCATAAATAATAATTACCGGCCACAGCAGGAAATTTAAAGTAGTAAATAGACCGGTGAAGCGTCCGTATTGGCCATAGAGGCTGGTGATGGTATTGAGAGTGACGAAACTAGTTAATATTGCGGCCAGGGCAACTATGAAAAGAACAGGATAAATTTTGTGCAGGCGGTAGGAAAATTGATTATTTACATAAAATTTCACCATCAACAGAATAACTATAATTGAAGTGAGACTGCGGAAAGCCAGCAATTTAGGGACAGTGAATATTGTGTGAAAGTCGGTCCAGAAAATTACGGGGATTAAAAAAACACTTAAATAAATTAAGATCCGGATCAGCCAGTCAATGGGTTTTGTATTTATTTTGAGCACGTGCTTACTATAGTGTTTTTAGCGATTTGTATCAACAGTTCGTATACTAAAATCGAAGCGCTCTTTGCTTAAGTTAGGGTTATAAAAAGGATCCCCTTTTTCGTAAATTGCCCGGTGACGTCTTCGCAAAGCATATTCTTCTTGGAAATTTACATTGCGACCTCGAACCAAACTTTCATAGTGATACAATGCTGCATATGGCGTATACACCGTCAGATAGCCTTTTTCCTGGAGGCGTAAACAAAAATCTACATCATTAAAGGATACGGCAAATTGTTCATGATCCAGTCCGTCTACTGCAAAGAATTTTTGTTTGGAAATCATCATGCAGGCAGCGGTAACGGCACTGTAGTTACGGATAGCATTAATATTGCCAAAATAACCATGTTGATCGTTTGGTTGATGACAAAAGGCATGGTTAGCAGCGCCGCCAATCCCAACTACGACTCCGGCATGTTGAATTGTGTTGTTGAAATAATATAATTTTGCCCCGACTGGCCCAACTTCAGGTCTTTGCGCATGTTCAAGTAGGCTTTCAATCCATTCAGGTTCAATCACCTCGACGTCCTGATTTAACAATAAAAGGTGATCTCCCTGTGCCTGTTCTGCAGCCCAGTTATTGATGGCAGCATAGTTAAAAGGCTGATTATAATGTACTAGAGTGATGCGAGGATGATTGCTGATTTCTTTAATATATTCCAAAGTGTCAAAGCCTTCACTTTGATTATTGACCAATAGAATATCGTAATTCTCATAGGTTGATTTTTCGAAAATGCTTTTAAGGGCTACTTTGAGCTGCTCGACATAGTCCTTGAAGGGAATGATTATTGTTACATGCGGATTGCCCTCAATGTGTCTTCTGACCCGATAAGACCCCTTCCAAATTCCTTCCGTCACCGTCGCCTTAATACCTCTGCGTTTGCAAGTATCGGTCAATGCTTTAATTCCTGCTTGTGTGACATAGGGTTTGGCTTCCAGAGTTGCAGCGGTTGAACCAGGTACTTTTCGCCAATGATAAAGAATTTTGGGAATATGATGGATACGACGCTTTTTCTCTGTAAATCTCAGCACTAAATCATAATCCTGAGCCCCATCAGTACCATCACGGAATCCACCAATTTCTTCAACTATTTTGCGGCGATATACTCCAAGATGGCAGATGTAATTGTTAGTGAATAGCAAGTCGAGATTAAAATCTGGCTTGAAATGTGGCTCGGTACGCGTGCCATCCAGCTCCAGCTTATCTTCATCGGAGTATAAAAGGTCGTATTTTTTGTCCTGCAAGGCTTTAACCATCTCGAATAAAGCGTCTTGAGTAAGCTCATCGTCTGCATCCATAAGAGCGATGTAAGCTCCTTTAGCCATTTTCAAAGCGGTGTTTGAGGCTTTAGCTATTCCCCCATTTTGTTCACGAAAGGCTAATTTGATGCGTTTATCCTTGGCAGCATAGGCCTTAAGAATTTCTTTTTGACGAGGATCTGTGGAGGCATCGTCTGCTATACACAGTTCCCATTTGGGATAGATTTGATTTTGCACTGACTCAATTGCTTTCTTGAGCCACATTTCCGGAATATTGTAAGACGGCATGACAATGCTGATCAACGGCTGATACTGAAAATGCTTGATTGCTGCCTTAGACTGTACAATGTTCTTTTTAGTTATTTCGGTCTCACGCAAATAGAGATCATATTCCTTCTGGGGAGAAAGATTTCTCTTGGGCAGGAGCTTGCGTTTGGCCCGACGAAAATATTCAGAAATGCCCATTTTGAAAATAATTTGTAGAGAACGCTTGATGAAATTGTAGGGCCGATAAATTAGAGTGTTTTTTAATTTGCCGTAAAACATGACCAATTTCCAGGAACGAGAATTGAGCACGCTTTCCAATGATCTTTTATACTCATTCAGTGAATGAACCAAATTGTTTCGATCTTGTACTGTTGTGTTTATTTCTGTTTTGAGTGTGCCGATATTTTGTTCTTTTTTGATAATTAAATCCCGGAATTCGGTTAAACGATTTTTCTGCTGCTTGGCTTTTTCATTCAGTTTTTCAATTAATCCTTCCTGCGTTTTTATTTGCTGATCTTTCAATTTAAGGTCGATTTGGCTGACTTCAATTTGTCCCTTAAGATTATGAATTTGAGTTTCCTTAGCTCCTATTTCTTCCTGAGCTTCCATAATTTGGGAAGCCAGCAAACGATTTTGATTTTCATAATCCTGAAGCTCAGCATGCAAAGTTTCGATAGTGTGCTGTAATTCATGGATGCGCTGCTGATTTGCTATTGTTTGTCCCTGTTCGGCAATGATCTGAGATGTTTTTTGGATAGAAAGCTGTTTGAAGTCGTCGAGTAGCGCCTGAATCAGTTGGAAGTAAGTGGTGGAATGGTAATTGTTGATGTCTTCGACTGTTGCTTGCAGTTCAAATTTGATAAGAGGTTTGTGTTTTGAGATAACATACACAGAGCGATATGCGGGTAGTCGAAAATTACCCAGTTTTTCCAAATTCTGATTAAAGAATTTGTTAAACTTGGAGTTCCGCAAATCAAAATCTTCCCCTTGCAATGTGGCTATGGAAAGCTGTTGTAGCACCCAATTATAAATATTGCCCTCACCGAATTTAATAAATTGCAATCCATGTGTGGCCAGATAAGTGTCTATTACTTCTTGATCAGGAAGCCCATTCTCAAGGTGTTCTTTAAGAAAAGGATGAGGCTGTCCGGTATATTTTTGATATTCTGCGGCAACCAGTTCTTCAGCTTTTTGAGTATAAATATTCTGACAGGGAGCGGCGATAATTAGATAATCTTTGGCTACCCGAAACATTTCCTCAATCACTTGTAGACGATTTTGTTCGGGCACGTGTTCCAGCAAATCAGAGCTTAGAACAGTGTGAAAGCTTTTGTCTGCAAAGGGAAGTTTAGTGGCGTCACCTTGGATATAATTGGTGAATCTTCCTTCAGGAGCAGGTTTTTGATCGACTATGGTTACCTCAACCTGATCCGGCATGAACCAGGCCAATTTGCCTTCATATCCGCCTACATCCAACAGCTTTTTATGACTTTTTGGATAAAGACTTTGAATAATCTGCCCGTATAATGTGTTTCTGGAGTAAAGATCTGCGGGCAATTTTTGTTTTTTGGAGAGCTTAATCATTGAACAGTTTTACATCCCAATTTACTGATAAGTCAACTACGCCATATTGATTATCACGATTCGGCTCGACAGTAAAGACGAATTGCTTGTCCAGATAGGCAAAAGGTCGGGTAAGATCATTGTCGAAAAGTGATGCCGACACTAGATAGTTTCCGGCGAGTAGGGAGAGGTTGGGAATTGTGCATTCAATGCAGCCCTGGCCACTGATTTGAGGAATTTGATGCTTCGAAGTTTTGGTATTGGGGCCGGTAAGGTGAGTCCCCTGCTCATCGTGTATGGCTAAGCCAAAAACCGGCTGTCTAATCGGCTCGGTGGTATGATAATGAATTCTGAGTGTTAGCGGATCACCGGTTCTTGGAGTATGCAGGGCTTCTATTTTAGTCAGTCTGGCCGGTGAATTATCAATTCGATGTTCATTTCGTTCTGCTGATTGGACAATAATATCCTGATGATATTGATTGATAACATCGCCAGGGGTTCCCAGAGCCTGAACGCATCCATGATTTAAATATAAAGCTCGCTGACAATACTGGAAAATCAGGTCGGTATTGTGACTGACCAGTATGATAGTTTTGCCCTGCTGATGCCACATTTTAAATACTTCCAATGACTTCTGTTGAAAACTCTCATCACCTACCGCAAAGATTTCATCACAGAGATAAACATCGGCATCAACTTGAGTAGCAATAGCAAAGGCCAAACGCGAGCGCATTCCGGAGGAAAAGTTCTTAACTCTGAGGTCGGCAAAGGCATGAAGTTCAGCAAAATCCAGAATGTTAGGCAGTTTTTGTCGGGCTTGTTTTTCGGTCATACCAAGCAAGGCCGCATTGATAAAAATATTCTCCCTCGCAGTGAGATCTTGTTGGAAGCCAATTCCCAGTTCGAGGAAGGGGGCAATTTTGGCTTGAGTTTCAATTTTGCCCTGATCAGGTTGGTAAATATTGGAAAGCAATTTGAGTAGTGTGCTTTTGCCGGACCCATTGGGTCCGATGATACCAAAAAACTCTCCCCGGTGAATTTCGAAATTGATGTCCTTCAATACTTGGAGTTGATAGGTTTGATTTCGTCTAAACAGCTGCACAAAATTTTCCTTGAGAGTGTTGCGTTTTTCTCGAGGTATACGGAAAGTTTTGCTAAGATTTGTGACTTTGATTTGTGACATTAGATTTCTTCGGCGAATTTTTTCTCGAATAGTTTGAACAGGATCAGGCCAGCGACAAAGGCGATTAAGCTGAGTAGAGTAAGTATGGCCAGTACACTCAGATTGAGTGGTGTGCCTAAGAATAGCGATCTGGTAAAAGCGATAAATTGTGTGAGTGGATTCAGATAAATGTAGTACTGCAGATTGTCCGGTATGATGTCAATGGTGTAAATGATGGGAGTAAGCCAGAAAATGATTTGCAGCAATACTTCCCAGATGTGGCTTAAGTCGTGGAACTTGATGTAGAATGCGGAAAGTGCCAACGTCATGCCGGCGGTAAAAAGAAAATAAAGGGCAAGCAGAGGAATAAAGAGTAGAGCGGCCGGACCCGGTATCAAATTATTAGCAAACAGAAAAATAGCGAGAATGATCAGGTTGAGCAGTAAGGTGATTGAGGATGAAAGTGTTGAAGCAATCACAATCAGTTGGCGCGGGAAATAGATTTTGGTGACTAGATCGCGTTTTTGAAGTAGTGAATTAAGACCTACCAGAGTGGCTTCGCTGAAAAAAGTCCAGAGGATGATGCCAATGAGCAAATAAATTGCGTAATTTTCGATGTTTGTGAGCAGCAAATTAGAAAAGACGAGGTAGATTACGCTGAAGAGTAGTAGCGGCTTAATAAGCGACCAAAAATAGCCTAAATATGACGACTGATACCTAAGTTTGAAGTCACCCTTGGTGAGTTGCCAGAGAATATTCCAATTTTGAGAGTTTTGCTTTTGCATGTGATTGTCGTGCTGAGCTTGAGTGTGATGGTGTTTCTCTTCCATGTGTGTCGGTCGGATTATAGCACTTTCGGCCGATTTTTGCATAGGTTGAAGAAGCCCTTGATGGTTTGATCCATGCTGGGACTTCTTCATGTATTGTTTTCCTTGGCCGCTGGGGCGGGAGCACACCCGAGATGGGTAGCTCGACCGCCTGGTTCAGAGCTTTTGGAAATGGTCACGGCTTGCAACCTTGGGGATCGGCGCCGTCGGTGAAACCGTCGCAGTCGTCATCGATGCCGTTGAAGCAGATGTCGTGGGGCCCGGTAGGCGTGCATGCTTGCCCGCCTGTGCCGGCTGATCCTCCGGTGCCGGATCCTCCGGTAGCCTCTACGATGCAGCCTTGGGGATCGTATCCGTCCACGAAATCATCGCAGTCGTCATCGATGCCATTGCCGCAAAGGTCATGGAGCCCGGTAGGAACGCAGTCTTCACCGCCGGTGCCACCTGTTGGAACGCCGCCAGTCGGAGAGCCACCAGTTGGTGCTCCGCCAGTTGTAGGTGAGCCTCCCGTGCCGGCTTGGCCGCCGCTTGGAGACGCGCCGGCTTGGCCGCCGCTTGGTGTAGTCCCTCCGGAACTCTCCTCACCGGCTGCGCCGGCTGGATGACCCGGCCAGGTGTTGTTTCCACCGGCACTTGCATCAGGCAGTGAACCGGCGTTTCCACCGATGGTGCCACTGACTTGCATGGTGCCACTGGTATCGAGAGCGCAGCCTCCGATGAAGACTAGCAGCCCGAGTGAGGTGGGAAAGATTCGCATACTGACGTTTTTCTCCTTTGAGGAACGAGTTGAAGTTAAAAGAGTTGAAGCTAGGCTGTCAAGAAACGTAATTATACTTTGACGCTTTTTCTTTTTTTGTCAATAGCTGGCTAAGATGAACGTCATTTCTTAAAACGTGGGACATAGAATTTGATTACATTTTTAAACACCAAAAAACCCGCTGGGTTCGGATTGCGCCGTCCATGCGGGTTTTTGTTACCGGTTGGGTTGAGACCGGTGGCTCACATTAGTTTTAAACCTTAATGCTTGGTTAAGTGATACTAGCTTCCGTTAGCAGCAGTATTACCTTGTAGCTTTGTAGGTATAATGAATTTACCAGCACCGGTAATATTGGTGTCAGTTACACTGGAATCATCCCAGGTAATAACGTTAGCTTCAGAAACTAATGCAGCGGAAATTGTTGCATTGGCTTCAGTACTGATAGCCTGTGATGCATTACATTTTACTTCAAGCTTAGCTACTTCACCAGGATTAACTGTCAATGCGTTATCGTCAAATGTAAAGGTAATAACTTGAGTTAGAGAATTAGCAATAGCCACATTTTCGTGCAACATTTGATTTGTTCCAGGAGCAACCTTAACTAGATCACAGGTTGAAGCTGCACCGCCTGTAGTTGTGTTCTTCTCAATAGTAACTTCAAGTTGGTTACCATTAACAGAATCGAACTTAACTTGATCACCGATAGCGTTGATAGTTAAGTCTAAAAGTACGAAGTCAGTATCAGGAGCATCACTGAATTTTGCAGCGGTCTTTGTAACTTCAGGTATAGCTCTGAAAAGCTTACTGATTGGACCATGCAGTTTCCAGACAGCATCGTTAGCAGCTGGAGTAGTAACAAAACCTACAGTTGTTCCAAATAATTCCTGAACATCTGCAACATTGTCACATACATTAGCGACTCCAGCAGCAGCCGGATCAACACAAAGGAAGTAAGCACCATCAGTTACACTGTAATAGATATCACCAGATTCTACAGAAGTAGCAGCAGTAACTTGAGTAGCGATTTGTGAGATTCTTACTTCAGCTCCTGCAATATGTGAAGTAGCTGTAGTAGCTCCAAATCCTCTGATTACTGTTAGGTCGGAACCGATAATAGCAGTGATCAACATCATTTCACCTTCCACTTGGATGGTTTGTCCAACTGCAAGTGAACCTAAAGCATCTACTGGTACTGTTGTGACAACTGCATCAATAGCTGCTGTGAGGAATGAACCAGCTGCTTGAGTAGCTCCAGCAACATAATTCTGAGCAACATTTTCTCCAGATCCACTGGAAACTTCAGTCACATTAAGAAGTGCAAGGCCAACATTTGAGTTGGTAACAGGTTGAGAACCATTAGTCTTGACTTCACCAGTCAAGGCCTTGGCACAAAGTGTGTAGGTCGTAGCATCATCCACAATTTCATTCAAGTCACGAACCTCGATAATTCCACTTGGAGATTTTGGAGTATAACCTGTAATTGAACCCACTTGTTCAGTACATGCACTACCCTTGTAGAGTTTAACATTCTGAATTGAAGCAGATGAACCATTTAGAACAAGGAAGTCTAAATCTTTAAGTGTTGGATCTTCATTCACAGATGAGAATGACCATTTTCCAACTTCAATCATTTCACTGCCAGCAACAGCGGTTGGGTTTAATGTTGGAGATTTAGCAACTTGACCTGAGCCAGACTTAACGATTGTCATAGCAACTTGACTAGTGGCATTTTTAGCGTCATTTGTTTGAATTGATCCTGAATCAACGTTTTGTCCGTTTTGATCAATAGTAATGATATCTGTACCATTTTGAATGCTGAACTTGACTCGATCATTCAAACTACCAAATGGTGCTGAGTTAGAAACATTACCTTTCAAAATCAGATTTAGAGTTTGGCTCTTTTCGACTTTAATATCCAAATTATTGAAGATAACCTTACCGGTTGTGTAGTTAATGTTCTTGAAGTCAGATACCTTGGTATCTCCATTGTATAGAGCAACACCACTGTCAATAATATCAGCTAGTGCAACTGTACCATCTGGAGCAGCACCGTCATCATCGATTCCATCTCCTACCGCAGTGTAACTGTCATCGCTGTCACCATCAACTTGTCCGGAAACTGTAATACTCTTGATGGTATTTCCAAGAGCTGAACCTGATGTGAAAGCAAAGCCAGCTAATTCTGCAGCAGTTGTTCCTTTGGTATAACTTTGAGTTGAAGGAGTTGATGCAAGAGCAACAGTAAGAGCTGAAGTTGTAACCGTGTGGGTATTTCCAATTATGGAAGAAGCAGGTGTAATAGATTCAGCACCCAATTGATCTCCATTTAAATCTCTAATAGCATCAGAAACACCGGCTAAACCATTACTTACGCCTTTAGCTAAAGTACATTTTAGTTTGTCTCCATTCATGTCATTATTTCCTGAACGAAGGTCTAATACTACAGCAGTTTCAATAGACTCTCCTGGATCAATAGTAGCTGTACCTCTTAGGAGAATTGGCGCTGGAGCAGTCTTAGAATCAGCAGTATCAATTTCAGAAGGTCCAAGGAGAGATCCTCCGATTGTACCATCTTCGTTGATTCTAGCGAGTTTGATCAGAGTATAGTTTGGATTTGTACCATCATGTAAACCACCATCACCAGTTATAGTATTGATGATTTCCAAAGAAATAGGCCAATCCTTAATTTCAACTGCTTCACCTGATGCATTGGTAAGAGTCATGCTCAAACACTTAGCAGCTTTTTGTCCAGTAGCTAGGTCAGTAGCAGCAGGACCAGTGAAAGCAATGTTGAAGTCAGATCCCTTAACATTTACAAGAGAGTAATTGCTTGGATCAGTACCATTATAATTAACAAATTTAACTTTGGTTCCATAACCATAAGTAACACCTGTTACTAGAAGATCTGTTGATTCATCAAGGTAAACCTTGATGGTATCGCCATTTCTTCCTGGTGCAAGATCAGCTTCAACATAGAAGATTTTTCTTTGACCACGTCCGATCTTGAAGGCATCTTCTAGTACGAATGTAGCAAGATCACTTGATCCTACTCCATCAGTTTCAGCAATTGCTTCATCTTCACCTTCAATATAAAGCTTCATATTGGCTAGATCATTGGCACTGATAGATCCTCTAACGTAAAGAGCAATTCTTTCCAGCTCCTGATCTTCTTCACCATTAGCTTCAAGTTCGAACTGAGCAATACGAGCTCCCTTTTGTCCAATAGTTACTTCATCAAGAGAACCATTGTAGGAAATTGTTGTAGTACCTACAACAGCAGATGTAATCAATTGTTCTTCACCACGTAGTGGGAAGCTTCCTTGCATGTCTGATGTATTAGAAACTACATCATCAGCAGAGTTCAATTCGAAAGCGTGTACACCACCAGCAGCACCTGCAACTAGATCAGCAACAAGACAAAGCTTGATGTTTTCACCAGCTATTACTTCTTGGTTGATGTTGTTGAACTCAACATTTTGAGTTTCAGAGTTGATAGATCTACCTGTTGATAGTCTTTCGTCTCCATTATAAAGGTAAACATTGTTAAAATCAGTTTCCTTACCAGGACCAACTCTTTTAACATGTAAACTCTTAACTATTACATCGTCTCCACCAGCTTGGAAATCCCAACATGTGAATACTACACCTGTAGCACCACTTGGAATTGATCCATCAACTGGAGTTTGAGAAGATAGAGAAACAGTTAATGCACCTCCAGATACGTCAGTGCCGTATCCTAGGAATGAAACACTATCTGTAACGCTTAGGCTTTCGCCAGCATCAGATGTAACACCTGTAACAGTTACGTAATAAACTTTTCCTTCTTCTTGAGAAGCAGTTGTTAAGTGAACTGTGTCAGGAGCAACAACCTCAGCGTCTGAAACAGCAAGTTCACTTCCTGATGCATCTTCGATCATATAGTTCTCGAAGTCAGCAGCTTCAGTTTCGTTAACATTCATACTGAAGATAAGTTCAACTTTAGTTTCAGAAGCAGCAGCAGCAGAATCAAGCTTGAAAGCTTCTACCATTCCACCACCCATAGCGATTGAAAGCATCTTAGCAGCTTCCGCACGGTTGATGTTGTTTCCTGGTTTGTAAGTTCCATCTGGATATCCGCTGATTACACCATTGTTGAATGAAGTTTCTACGAAGATGTAGAACCAATCAGATGAAGATACGTCTGGGAAGTGTGGACCTCCAGCTGTGTCTTCCATGAATTGGAATGCATTAACAATAATTTTAGCAGCTTCAGCACGGTTTAGTGAATCACCTGGACGATAGTAACCAGTTAGGTTTCCAGCGTCGTCCTTGTCACCACTAACAATTCCGTTCTTTTCAGCTGTATAAACAACGTCTGTGTACCATTGTCCCAATGCTACGTCCTTGAAAGGAGCTTCAGGAGCTGTTTCTACAGTGTATCCGGCAGCCATAACAGCAAATTTTGCCATTTCCGCACGGTTTACCAGGTCACCTGGTCGATATTCGTCGAAAGATGTATCAGCGATACCATCTTCCGCAAGTTGGTTTACATAAGGAGCAAACCAAGCCTCAGGTGGAACATCTGTGAAGATGTTACCTGTAGTTTGAGCTACAGCAACATTAGCAGCAAACATTGATGCTACTATTGCCACTATGCTCAAACCTGCAACTTTCTTGCGAAGAGTTGTAGCTATATTCATAGTCAGAAATATATAAAATAGATTAATAAGTATGTATGCGCTTATTGGCATACATTTAGGTTTTGCCGTCTTTATTCCTTGAGTAAAGACAAGCGGTAAGTTTATATCATAAACATTACTGTGATTACGCTTAAGCAGTACTTAAGCAAATTTGGGTGCATCTTTTCAGATGCGATATTTCTTTCCTATAGCGTGTAGGCATTGCCAGTAAAGAAACATTATTTGAGCCCTTTTTCAGGGGCACTCGTTTTCTGGTTTTCAAGGAGCGAGTAGTCGCCTAAAGACTTTTTCTGAAGTACTAGAGGATAACCAAGGTATCACCCAGCTAGTTGATTATTACTGCAGTACTTTAGAAATATAGCAATCTGGTCGCGCTTTTATTTGTTTTAATTTTAACTTTAAAATTTTTATCAAATGCTGTTTTGTAAGTCAACTAAACGAAATTTGCTGCTGGGCAGCGGGTTTTGATTTTATTAAAGCAATTATATTAACTTTATAGGTGTGTAGACGTTTCATTAATTGGGGTGACATCTTTGCGTTATGTTTTTTTATATTATTGATTTGCCTATTCAACTACGAATTTTATTGACTCTTCTGCGACTCCCTTTGAATTTTCGAGTTGCCATTTGAGCCTCAATTGATGCTCTCCAGCGGTGGGAAGCCAGTCTATTTGCAGTGATCCGGGAGAAAGTTGAGCTCCACTTTGATCAGGGAAGACCTGGGTATTGTCAATTTCGACTACTAAATTAGTAACTTGGTGGCTAATCGTTAGTTTGATAGGTATTTTCTGACTAGCTTGTGGTAAGTTTTGGTCTAGTTGAAAGGCATCACCGTCGATCGGATAGATGAGTTGCACGGATTCGGCTTGTTGAAGAGGAGTCGACGCTGTGTAGTCGGAATTGATGGCTTGTGGCAAACAATTCTCCGGCGGCAGAAAATTATTTTGTTCAGCCCAAACATAATACTGGAGAGGATAAACAAGGTGGATTTCCTGATTATTGCTGCCATCTGGCTGCAGACAATCAAAGTTCTGATAATAATCGTCTGACTCAGTGGGGAGATTATTTCTGGTGAAAATTTCAAAAAGCGGCCTCTGGCAGGTTTCATTGGCTATTTTACCTGACTGATAGCAGATTTGGGCGTCTACTATTCCGGGTGGTCTGGTGAAATTGGTGGGTTTTTGATTCTGATGAGCCTGCTCCATGAAGTCATGCCAAATGGGGCCTGCTCCATCAATTCCGGAGATATTCTTCATGGGAGAGGCATCCGCATTGCCCACCCAAACACCGGTTACCAGGTGAGGTGAAAAGCCGACTGTCCAATTATCACGAAAATTGCGGGTGGTACCGGTTTTAACCGCGGCGGGGAAACTAAGCTCCAGGACATTACCCTCTCCGAAACTTTCAATACGGGCATCTGAATCGCTCAAAATATCTGTCAGCAAATAGGTGTGTTGCTCCGCTTTGGGACCAAGGATATTGCGGTGGGGCGGCCTATTATATTTATATAGTATCTGCGCTGAAGAGTCTTTAACTTCGAGAAGTGGCTGCAAATCGCTGTAGTGACCTTGATTGGCGATGGTATTATAGGCTCTGACCATTTCATATAGTCTTACTTCTCCTCCACCAAGTGTGACTGAAAGCCCGTAATAATCGGGAGATTTATTGAGACTTTCGAAGCCCAAACTTTGGAGAAAAAAGATAAAATCTGCAATACCTATTTGATCGAGCAAATAAACGGCAGGAATATTGAAGGAGTTGGCCAAAGCACGGCGAATGCGGACTGGCCCGTGATAGGATAGGTCATAGTTTTTGGGAGAATAAGGCCCGGTGGATGTCTGAAAATTCTGGGGAATATCGGGGAGAATGGAAGCGGGCGTGTAGCCTTTTTCAAAGGCCAGCAAGTAAAGTAAGGGCTTCAAAGCCGATCCAGGTTGACGCAATGAGGTCACCAGGTCAACTTGGCCATCTATATCAGTATTGAAGAAATTTGCGCTGCCCACCCAAGCCAAAACTTGAGAATTGGACGGATTAACTGCCAAAAGAGCTGCATTGCTGACATCATGCTTTTCCAGCTCGCTCAAGCGATAATCAATAATACTTTCCGCACTGTTTTGCAAATTGAGGTCGAGGGTAGTAGTCACCTCGAGTCCCCCAAAATTGACCAGATCCGGCCCATATTCCTGATCAAGATGATTGAGAACATAGTGCACAAAATGTGGCGACTGGATTGTAGTAATATTCTTGCGTAGGGTCAGAGGTTGATCATAAGCGCTGTCAGCTTGTTGCTCCGAAATGAAACCCTCTGCAACCATTTGCCTAAGTACATATTGCTGCCTGGCCTTGGCATTTTTGAAGTTGGTATAGGGATTATAGCGGGTGGGGGCTTGGGGTAATCCGGCAATAAATGAGAGATGAGCCAGATCCAGATCATAAAGATTATGATCAAAATAGTTGAGCGCTGCAGCTTGCGCTCCATATGACATGGAACCGTAATAGACTGTGTTGAGATATTTTTCCAATACTTGCTCCTTGCTAAAATGATGACTAATTCGAATGGCATAAGCTGCTTCCAGCAATTTCTCGCGAAGAGTTCGCTCACGATTTAGACCGAGCAAATTGCGAACCAATTGTTGTGTAATGGTTGAGGCTCCACTAGTAATGCGAGTTTCCAAAACGTTAAAATAGGCGGCTCTGATAATAGCGGGCACATCGACACCGGAATGTTGCCAAAATTCTTTGTCCTCGCTGGCAATGGTGGCATTAATAAAATCCTGGGGTATGCGTTCCAGCTCCAAGTAGGTTTTGCGGCCATGCTCAGGATTGAGCACTTCATATAGCATAGTGCCGTTACGGTCGTACAGCTTGGTGGTGGGAAGATTTTGAGGAGATGTTAGCTGATCGGGAAGGGGAAGAAAAAAGGCCAGATAAATATAGACTGTTATTAAAATATCTATGCAGGCGGCAGCCAACAAGGTCAGAATAATCAGTGTTTTTTGCTGTGCAGGTTTGATTTTCACCAACTAGCTTTTTTTCCAGAATTGATACCATTTGCGCTTTTGACCCGGCTCTTCTAACAATTTAACCTGATTTTCCAGAGCGGTGAATCTTTCTTGGAAGACTTTAACGAAGCGCATGAAAGTTTCTTTATCTTTGCGATTTTCATCAATCAATTTGTTCAGTGAACTCTTTTGTGTCTCCAAATCATCCTTAGTTGCATATTCAGTAACTAAAGTTGTTTGCTCAGCTGAACTTAAATTGGAATTCTTAATGGATTGATGGCTACGATTGGAAGTGTCTACCTTATACATTTTGGTTAAACTATCTTCTTTGATCAGATAGTTAAATCCCTGAGGAGTTTTTTTCTTTTTAGCTTCCAGCTTTTTAGCTTTAAGTGCACGCCGAATGGTTTGCACAGATTTGCCTACAAATGCTGCAGCCTCATGAATGGTGTATAAGGTTTCCGCCATAACGATAATGTTAAATTACAGATGTCTAAAGTCGAGGAGCATTATGCTATCTCAGTTTTGGATAATCAAGTGAATAGGCGAAATCGCCTTTACGGCTTAATAGAAATGTTGAGAAAGTTTTTTATTGGCTAAATATCAAGCTGTGGTTTAAAATGTTATTGAATATAATCTTTGATGTTTGTTTAGTAATCCATTGCAAAATCCGGAAAACTCAGTTTATGAGTTATACTCTCCCAGTAGGTTTTGGTTTGTGTATGGCAAAATAATACCAGTGGCAGTCTTTCTAATTTTGGCTTTGATTGTTGGAATAATGTTATACTTTGAAGATTTGCGAACTTGGCAATTTGATGGAATCAGTATTGAAGATATTTTGATCGCTTCAGATTCGTACTGGGTAATTGGAGTTATTATTATCGCTGTTTCGACAAGCATGGGATTGGTTTCCGTAAAAGTGAGAATCAAGTCTGAAGATTTAATCATTGCCGATCAAAGTAATGGTTATCATTTTGTATTTCATAAGAATAATTATAAAGGCTATTTTAAGAAGGAATTCATGCCCAATTTGCTTACTCTGATCGGCTTTGTTAAAGAGTCAGGTGGTATTGACTATGTACCAATGATTTTTGGTAATTCGGACAAAATCAGTGAGTTTGAACAGAAGTTAGCTAATTACTGGAGAATTAAGAGGTTGAATTCGCAGGAAGTGTTGAAACTTGTGACTAATTATCGTCAAGATGCTGCCACAAAAAAAGCTACAGGTGAAAAACTACAGGCGGAACCAATGGCTAATATAAGCGGCCTATTGAATAATCCGGAATTCTGGGCAAATAAACAACCTCAATCTCCCACGCAGAAGAAAAACACGACCGCGTTGATTATGCTGGTATTAGGAGTGAGTCTGATGGGTCCGATTATTGCGGTCATTGCCACTCTTGCTCAAGATGGATTTGATTTTCAGGTGATCGGTGAGGAAATTTTGAAGTGGATGTGGAATGATATTTAGCTTGTCTCCCCTAGCGCTGCGCGAGGCATTTATACTATGGTGGGTCATGCTGGGCTCGAACCAGCGACCGTCGGCTTAAAAGGCCGCCGCTCTACCTACTGAGCTAATGACCCACTTACGGCGGCTATATTAGGCAAGACTGTAAATAATTTCAAGCTCTTTTTTCTAATAAAATACCTGCTTGACTTATTCTTCTTCGAGTTTGACTAATTGTTTGATGATAATAGTCTTGGAATTCATAGTAAATTTCACGTTTATCCTCCAGTGCGTCGACTTGACGAATTTGGTAAACCGCTAAATCCAACTTGGCCAAAATGTCCATGATGGGAAGGGTCAAATTGAATCAATACTTCCTCTATAGTTTTGGGGAAATTCATAGAATAACAGTTATGCCGGAAGCATATAGCATTAGATTTAGGATAATGCAAATATGATAATCTTGGAAAAATTAGAGCTTGGTGAATCTGTATTTGATCAAAGTCCAGATTGCTTCAATGCCATCGCGAAGACGAATTTTTTTACCGTCCTGAGTAGTGCGAGGGTGATAAGCGATGGGGACTTCGGCAATTTTAATACCGCGACGTAAAACTTTAGCTGTTATTTCGGGGCAAAACTCAAAGCGTTGGCATTGAAGGGGTATTTTGCGAATTAGATTCGCGTCAAATGCTTTGTAGCAGGTGGCTTCGTCAGTTAGTTTGGATCCATAAAGCAGATTGGTGAGCCAGGTCAAAAATAGACCGCCGGCATAAAAACTCCACCCTGAATGTCTTTTGTTCTGCCTATTGCGTTCCCGAGAACCATAGACAACTTGTGCTTTGCCTTTGATTATTGGTTCGATTAATTTTGGATAGTCGCGCGGGTCATATTCCAAATCGGCATCCTGGATCAAGACTATGTCGCCGGTTACATTCTTGAGACCGGTTCTGATTGCTGCGCCTTTTCCACTATTTTTTTTGTGATAAAAAACCTTATATTTTTTGGGGGGATATTTTTTTAGTATTGAAGTAGTGCCGTCATTGGAACGATCATCAACGATAATTATTTCCTTTTTGACCGAACCTAAATTCACTGCATCGATCAATTTAAGAATGGATGCAATGGTTTGGCGTTCGTTATAGCAAGGAATGATGATGGAAAGCTTCATTTTTGTATTTGATATAGGGTCAGGCCGCCTGACTCTCTCAAGGGTTTAAATATTTTCGGATTCGCTTCGGCCCAGGATTTTTCCAGAAGTTCGACCCCCTCACTGTGATAGTTATTAACACCGACCAACAAATAATCTATATCTTTTGTCTGCAAAAGCTGCAACCATTTTTGCTCATCCGGATAGGATCTGACTGAATTTTCCAGCTTGCGATAATCCGGATATGTGCAATCGACACAGCCGTCGACGTGAAGGTAATATGGTCTAAAGCCCTCCTTCTCAAACAACCAATAGTGATTGGCACCGGCGAGAGCGAGATTGCCTTTGGGTTGCTCACGCAGAGTTTGTAAATGCGGCCAAATAAGATCATATCCGGGTAAATGAGCCATGAGAAATCGGTTATCGTCTTTTGAATAGGCAATTCTTTGTGATGAAATAATGAAGGTGAACAGAGAAATAGTGAGTATTATTATGGGAGGATAAATAGTGCGGGACTTAAATTTTTGGGTTGCGGCCAGCAGAAAAGTAGCCAGCGCGATACAGAGAAGAATCAGCAAAGGTGTGAAGGGATCGAAAGCCCACTTGTATTGAATTAAAAGCAGGTGAGAAGAGGAAGCCAGGAAACTCTGCAATAAAGAAATAATGAGAATTGGCGTTAGCAGCAGATAAATTAGTTTTTTCAGTAATTTGGAATCATTTGCACTGAGAATGAAAATGATGGGCAACAGCGCGAATAAGGCTGCCGTGTAGCGAATGGTTTCATTCCAGAGGGTGAATGTGTAGGGCGAATGGATATAGGCGATGAGTTGAATTGTGAATAAGTAAATGAGCGAAAATCCGATCAGAGCATGCTGCCACTTTTTTTGCAGTAGTGACAAGGTGGTCCAGGCCAGAAGAATGAGAGCGGCGAAAGAAACGGTTAAAAGACCCATCATGCCAAGTTGTTCATTGAATTGGGACGTGAGGAGCACATGGTTCAATGAATCTATAAGTGAGTCTTGGGCTGCAAATGAGGTTCCTTGCATATCTTCAAGGAATCTCCGATGACCTTCAAATCCCAAAGCCCCAAAGGGATAAATGGGATTGCCGGCTACTATTAAATTACGCAAATACCAAAGGCCGCCGGTGGCTGCAGTAGTAAGCGGATACCACCAAATGGTGGCGAGCTTTTTTCTGAATACCCAAATCGCCCAGAGGATAAGCGGTAGGTAAAATATGCCCTGCATCAGGGCATTATACTTTGTCCCCAGTGCCAACCCAAAAATTAAAAAAAAGTTAAACAGATAGCGATGATCCTTTTCACGTATCGCTAGGAAGAGAAAGCAAAGCGATGCTCCGAAAAGTGAGAACAAAAAGAGGTCAATTTGAAAGTCGAGGAATTGGCGGAAAAGAAAGGGGGCAGAAGCTACCGTGACCAGAATTAGTGCTGTGTAAGTGCTGCCTTGTTTGCCCAGATTTTTGAGGGTGGAAGCAAAAAGGAGAAAAGCGAGGACGGTCGGTAGGAAATTTAGTTGATAGTTATCTGTGATTAGCATGAAAAAGCCCTGCATTGTTTCGTGATTGGCGGGAAAATAAGTGTTGGGGCCAACGAATCCGGCTTGAAATACTTCCCAAATACCTCCGGTTTGCAGGATTTGTGTGAGAATGGGCAAGTGATAGGAGACGCTGTCAGTTTCGGCGAGCGGGGTGTAGAGATAAAATATAGCCACCAGCCCGATGAGTAAAAAGAAGAGTAAATTGCCGGTAGAAAATTTGATTTTTTCTGCACCTTCCCAGGAAATCAAATCTTTGCGATTACGTTTGTGATTATAAATATGCCAGACAAGCGTTGCAGCGATAATGATTAGGCTCAAAAAATTAAGGTTGGCAGTGGTGAGCGCGTTGAAAAAGGCCAGACCCTGAACGGCCAGCATGATTTCGGCTAAGAAAAACAGAATCCAGGTGGAAGTATGATGGCGTTTCCAGGCATTGGCTAAGAGAAATGAGCTGTAGAGGGAAGCAAATAGTGCGATCATGCTTTAAAAGTGAGTAATTTGTTGGCGGTAAAATTCCAGATAAATGCCACGCCGGTTGCGATGAATTTACCATAGAAATACCAGAGCAAAAAGTACTCAACACTGATGTAGGTAACAACAAGATTGGTCAACATCCCGACCAGTCCGATCAGAAAAAAACTGGAAAACTGTGCCAAATGACGAGTGGATTGTGATTTAAAGGTGATGCGTTTTTGCAGGCTAAAATTAAAAATGGAAGCGCCCAAATAGGCCAGAGCAATGGCGATCAAATAGTGGATGAGCAGATATTCCGCGAATAGATATAATAGTGAAAAGTCGACCAGCATGGCGATAAAACCGATCAGACCATATTGGAAAAATTGTCGCAGAGTCTTCATGAAAGGAAGGCTTTAGGATGGAGTGGGATGGGAATTTTTCTGGAAGATGGAAATAAGGACAAAAACCACACCTGGCGCGGCAAACCAAGCATCATGCCAATCGAGTAGATTTTTGACCATACGCGATTCATTGTATACCTGGATAAATCCGTCGCTCAAAGCAGTGGTACCCTCAATTAGACTGCCGCCATTGGCAAAAACGATGATACTACTTAAAATCAGTCCTCCACTCAAAACGGAAATCAGAATAAGAATGCTGATACTGATTAGGGGATTTTCACCGCGCGGCTCTTCCACTATGTAATCGCCCCAGATAGTCAGAATAACGATGACACCAATGAAAAGCAGAATCTTGAATATAGAAGACATTTGATCAATTCCGCCGGAAAAACCGATGAAGTTCATTAACTTGGTGAAAAACTCGGTAGTACCCAGCACACGCTCAAGTATATTGCCAACACCGTCTGCACAAAGCGTTCCTACATAGGTGGCCAGAATTATTTTCAGGGTGGAAGTACGGCCAATGATAAAGCTGTATGCCACTACTATGGCAAAGAAGACGATAACGAACAGATCCCAAGAAAGGCGCAAATCCATTTTTTTGTTTTCAGTCAATTAACTGATTTACATTATACTTAAGCAGTATTATTAAGCAAATTTTTTTAGTTAACGCAGCGGCACGGCCCTGTTTCACAATCTGATCCGGATAGTGGAAAATTTCCGGATCAATGTGAATTACATCAGATTAATCATAGATGCTTTTTAGGCAAGATGCCAAATTTTCCTACTAATCAATGAGTTGCTTGCAGTGCGCAGAGATTAAAATAATCATTACGACACTTTGACAAATTTTGTCTTTCCTTTTATAATTGGCCCTTAAAATTAATGGACACATGACATCAAATCAAAAATTATCAATTCTTGCGGGTAATCCATTATTTGATGATAAACAAGGGCACTCCCGAGAAAATGAATATCAATTAGATGCGTTTAGAAAGGCGATTGAACTAGCTTCTGAAGTGCAAGATAGAATTGCTAGAGTTTATGTTGCATTTGATCATGTGGGAAGATATGAGCGTTTTCTGAAACCCGATATCCCTGCTAGAAGGAGAAAAAGACCAAGACTTGCTGATTTGAAAGATTCCATTCACGATCAATATTCACCTTTTCTTCTTGATACTGGTTTAAGTACAGAGGATATTTATCTTATACCAGAAGCTCAAGCCCGTCTTCACATGCTGGAATTATCCAGAAATAATCGAGATTTACGGCAGATTACAAATTTTGAAGCAGAAGAGTCGAATGAACCATGTAATATGGTTGGAATTAATTGTAGAGGTATAGTAGCAGAAATGCTTAGACGTCCACTAAATCATGGCGATATGCTAGAAGCATTCATTGAGCATGAACCTGAGCGCTGCCGTGTTGGTACATTCCAAGCTGCTGCGGATATTGTTCGAAATGTACTGGGCATACAAAAGAGAATTCGAATTCAGATGAATCAAGGAGCTAGAGATGTATGGAGAACAGTTGTCGATATAAATAAAGATTAATCCTAACTTTGATGAAAATTCAGCTTATAAATGCGCCGGTTGAAGAAGGTACTGAGGGAGTGGGAAATGTTGAGTGTTTCCCGCCTACAGGTTTAGTCTCATTGGCGACGCACGCCATTAAACAAAATCCTGACCTGGAAATAGAAATTCTAGATGGAGGAATTTTGGGAATTGATGAAATTGTAAAAAGGATTAATGCTGATTTGGTTGGTGTAAGTACACTGGGACCTACATATGGAAGTGCCCTAAAAATATTAAGAAGTGCTAAGGAAAAAGGTGCCGTAACTTTGGTTGGTGGTCATCACACATACTTTTTAGCTGAGGAAATACTGAAAAATAGAAGAGAAGTTGATTATGTATTGAGAGGAGACAATGCTGAACTTGGATTTTCCGAATTCATTGGGCTCTTGAAAGGAGAGATTGATAAACCTGATGAGGTAAGTTCACTTGCTTACAGAAGAGATGGTGAAGTTAAGGTAAATAATATATTTCAACTTTCTCTGCCTGAGACACCGATAATTGATAGATCATTAGTGCCAAACCCTGATATTTATTATCGTAATTATAATGAACATTTTGGGAAATGGCATTCAGGAAAAACAATCAAGAATGCAGTTACAAAAAATGCTCAGGGCTGTCGAAGAGGTGTCACTGGCAGATGTGTTTATTGTAATATTCCTGATATGAATTTCAGATATAGAACTCCAGAACAATTTTGGGGTGAAATTCAGTACTTGCAGGAAGACTATGGTATAAATTTTGTTTTTGAAACAGCGGATAGTCTAGCTTCTTTTGCAAATTTGCCCTATGGAAATTCACATTATTTGGAAGCACTTACAAAGGCTAGACCAGATGACCTGGAATCTGAACTGTTTGTATTTGCAAGAGCAGAAGAAATTAATCCATCAACAGTTACATATTTTAAGAATATCGGAGTTAAAAGAGTAAATATGGGACTTGATGCCGGAGACGATCAAATGCTGAGATCTGGTTTATCTAAAGGTCAAACAACTCTTCAAGACAATTGGAGGGCGGTAAGATTGCTTCATGAGTCCGATATTCAAATGTATATTTCCTTTGTATTAGGAGGTATTGGTGAAACAAAAAAATCTCTTAGCAATACCCTGAGATTTGCTTCAGATTTACTTGAATATGATCATGTCGTAGTTGTTGATCCTTCACCGCTTCTACCATTACCAGGATCACCGTCATGGCAGCTTGTAAAAAATAGATTTGCCGGTCAAGACCTCATCGACACAGAAGAAGCCGCGCGATACTGGACAGAAACAGTGTGTGATGTGGATTTTGATACATTAATTGCCTTCAATAATGAGATTAAGAAAGTTGCAAAGAGCAAAGACCGTGTAGTTGGAGGTTATGGAATTAAGAATATTTGAGTAAAATGATTTCTGGTACTCCCAAGGGGACGGTGCTAGAACTGTTTTCAACATTTTTTGATCTCAAACAATCTATGGCGTGTTCATTATAGCTTTCCTATTTTATTTATCTCGTTGATTTGATTATGCTAGGACGCGATAGTACCTTTTCTTGTCATTCTTTAAAATAATTGTCAGAGGATAGCCAGCTGACATGATCAAAATATTCATTACCAGTCTGGCAGTTCTACCATTACCATCCCAAAACGGGTGAATATGAGCAAGCCGATGATGCAAGATTGCAGCATTTTCGACTACGTGCTGTTTGTTTTTTTGGATAAGTACATTGGGTGCGATAGCATTATCTTTAGCTTATCGTTCCCCTCTTATGCAGTCAGAGTGAAAATTGATTTACATCATCCAAGTGACTTTAGAATATACGAATTATACTATCTTAGTCTGCAAATCCTCTTCCTAAACTTATTCGCTAGCCCTCAAATTACTATTCCAAAATTCGACCAAACACTCCTGTAGTCCATTCCAATTCGACAGCGAATGATTTCCCTCTTCAATCACCTTCAATTTAACATTGTCTCCCATTTTCTTAAACACCTCCGCTTGGCTAACCGGAGTCCTTTCATCTTGTGCTCCCTGTAGAGCCAAAAGCGGAATCTGTTTAGACACATCCTCATGCCAATAGGCTAGGGATCGGTCTTCCATTCCCACCCTCGTTTTCCCGAAAGCCTCATCAAATACCCAATTTAAATCCGGCCGCGCCTCCAGCATTTTGATTAAATCAGTCGTACTACCAATAGTCACCGCGGCTTTCACAAAATCCGGGGCCTTTTTCAAAATCTTATAAACCTCAATCCCTCCTCTGCTGACTCCCAAAAGGCCAACCCGATCAACATCAATTCGTGCATCATCTTTAACCACTTCTCTCAGCTTCAACAAATCTCCCAAATGATTATCACCACCCCAAGTATCCTTTCCTTCAGAAAAGCTATTCCCTTGTTTTTGACTAGCCAGCACCGCAAAACCTTGTCGCGCTAGAGTACTTAATAAACCAAATAAATAGAATGAATTTACTCTTCCAAAATCTTTATAACCACCACGTGAAAAAAGTATAATTGGCACTTTGCCTACAATCTGTTTTGGCATAACCAAATACCCCCGCACCTTATTCTGATCAACTTCATAGTCAAATTCCAGAACCTCCGTCAGGTCTGCATTGTTTTTCCAAGTTTCTACCAAGTTTCTATCAAACTGAAATTCCCAAAACTTAATGACTTCCGATGTGATTTCAAATTTTCTCATATTTGTACGTAGTTTAGGTAGGCGATCAGCCACTCGAAGCCTGTCGTCATTACTTCGGCTTGGCTGATCTTGACGAATCCTTCAGCATTGTCTCCGCCGAACTCGCTCTTCCAAAGATCCTTGGTTCCGGCGAAGGTCGTCTGCAGCACCTCAGCGTCATTCCCACCACGAATCCCCAGGTAGGGAAAGTGATGCAACATGCCGCCAAAGAGATGCTCGCAGTCAACCGCGTACTTGCGCGTGTCAAGAATGTGCTGGTGCCAGAACTCATCAACCTCTTCGGTCGGCACGATCGACCTGTCCTCGTACTTGACGTTCAAGAACAGAAACTGCCGGTACAGTACTTCAACCATGCGAGCATCACGCAGCTCCCAGCCCTTCTCCTTCACCAGCTTGAACACAATGGGCTCAAGATCAAGCTCCTTAATCAGCTCACGCTTATTTTCCAGATCGGTACGACTCATGTTTTCCTCGCTTTCATTTGATGAGACGACAGATTTAATTATATCAGTATTTTCCCCTAGCGCAAACAGACCTCTCAATCTATTCAATCCACAAAAAATGACCTTCGATTTGTCACCACTCCCTCATTTAAGCATGACGAAATAGAGTGAACGAGTATGGTGGTCGGTAAAATGGCGTATTATCTCTTTTGGTACTCCCAAGGGGAATCGAACCCCTGTTTTCGCCGTGAGAGGGCGATGTCCTAACCGCTAGACGATGGGAGCATATTTGGACGGCTTTTAAGCAGGAGAATGATAGCAAAAAAGAATATACTTGCAAGTTGAGATGATGATGGTGAGCCTAGTATTGAAAGTGGAGATCTTTCACTGTTAATTATAATATTTTATAATAATATAATTAAATTATTGTTGTGATATATAATATAGTTATTTTTAAGCTAAATGTGGTTGAAGAAGCTTGGTCTTCGATTGATGTGCAATTAAAGAAAAGAGCAGACTTGATTCCTAATTTGGTTAACGTTGTTAAGGGGTACTCTACCTTTGAAAAAGAGGCTTTTAAGAGCATTTCAAAGATAAGAAGCGCTATTTACACAGATGAATCGCATACGAAGAAACTGAAAAAAGAAGATCGAATAGACTATGAAATAGATTTAACAATGGGTCTCAAAAATATTCTTTTTCTATCTGAAAACTACCCGGAATTGAAGAGTAATAAGCTTTTTATGAAATTGCAGAATGAATTGGTCGTGATTGAATCCTATATTTCTGCGGCGAGAAGAGCCTATAATTCAGCTGCCAATGACTACAATATTATAATAGATTATTTCCCAATCAATTTGATTGCTGGAATTTTCAATTTTAAAAAGGTTCCTTACTTTACACTTGTTGAAGATGAAAACTCCAATTAATCAAACAGATCTTTCCAAGTTTTTGGAATATATAAAAAAAAGTGGGCTTTATCGCAAATTGGAAGGTTATGAGAAAAAGCGAAAAAGTATTTGATTTTGAAACATATCTTGACCAAACTCTGATGATAAATATGCTTAATCATGGCAAAAAGTTTGTGAATGCTTTAAAGCTATTCGTAAAAAATTTTAATTAGCCTAATTATTTGGTTTAAATCTCTGTTTCGCATAATTTTATATAGGTCGGCCAGTTTTACGGCCGACTTTGGTGGAGCTAAGTGGACTCGAACCACTGACCTCTACAATGTCAATGTAGCGCTCTAGCCAACTGAGCTATAGCTCCATGTTAAACGTTCGGGACATTTCCATTTAAGGTGCGTGTGCCGAATTTAACTCATCAAAAGCTAAATTTCAAATTGATTTTACTTCAAATTAGCAATCTGGTAAAGTAAGTGCCAGATTTTGCAAATATTTATGGCAAAGGATTTATATGAAGTGCTGGGCGTCAACAAGGACGCCAACGATGCTGACATCAAGAAAGCATACCGAAAATTAGCGATGGAATGGCATCCTGATAAGCATAAGGGTGAAGCTGAGGCTGAACAGAAGTTTAAGGAGATTAATCAGGCCTATGAAGTGCTCGGTGATAAGCAGAAGCGCCAGGCCTATGATCAATTTGGGGCTGCCGGTGCGGGATTCGGCGGCGGCCCGGACATGGGCGGCTTTGCCGGTGGCTTCGGACAAAGCGGATTTGATTTTAACAATATGCGGACTGAATTTCAGGGAGATAGTTTCGCCGATATTTTTGAGGCTTTCTTTTCTGGTTTCGGTGCGCGCTCCAATGCTCCTCGCAAGGGGCGTAATTTGGAATTTGAGATGCAAATTTCTTTTGATGATGCGGCTTTTGGCACTGAGAAAGAATTGATGATTACCCGTCCTGACACCTCTGGAAAGTCGAAGTCAGAGACAGTGAAAGTAAAGATACCGGCCGGAGTCGATAATGGTTCAATAGTGCGACTTAGTGGGAAGGGTGAGCCTGGTATAAATGGAGGACCTCAAGGTGATTTATATGTTCATGTGCGCTTGCAGCCGCATAAGGATTTCGTTCGACATGGTTTTGATGTGCATAGTTTGTGCGATATTAGCACGCTGCAAGCGGTGCTAGGAGATGAGGTCAAGGTCAAAACAATTGATAAGGATGTGACTTTGAAGATCCCGGCGGGTACTCAACCCGGCAAAGTGTTCAAGTTAAAAGGCTATGGAGTGAATAAACTACATAGTGATGAACGTGGAGATCATTTTGTCAAAATCAATGTGGTGATTCCCGCGAAACTAAACAAGAAAGAAAAGCAACTTTATCAAAACCTGGCGAAAGAGTCCGGGATGGAGCCAAAATCCAAAGGCGGCTTTTGGGGATAGGACGGAGCGACCGAGCCATGTTGAGAGAGCTTGGCGCGTGGCGCTAGGCGTTGTTTGGGGCGGCGGGCTTTGTTTGGGGCGGCGGGTTTGGCGAGGTGGGCTTTGCGAGGGGTGCCGGGCGCCGGGCTTGGCGAGGTGGGCGGGCGCGCCTCGCCCGCCCGGCGCCGTTTCTCATGTCGACGAAAAATATTTGAGGCGCTCGCTTAGATGCGTCAGTGCATGGTGCTCAGCGCAAAGCGGCTGGAGGTTGGTAGGATGATGGGAGCCTTTGAGCGCTTGCGGTTTTTTGTGATGGATTTGCTGCGCCGGTTTGTGACATTTGGCGCAATTTACGCCTTGTTCCTGCGTGACTAAACGGCGAATTTTGGGGGTCAGTGTTTTGGTGGGTTTGAGCGTGCGTTTGGCTTTTTGGAGCTTTTGGCGGCGCAGTTGCAGGAAGTCGCGGAGCTCTTGATTGAGGTCGATTCCCCTACTTTGCATTTCGATCAGCTGATTGGCGACATCTTTGGCTAGCGTTAGTTGACGTAATATTGTTTTGTTTTCGCTCACATGCCCGGGCAGTGGGCCGGATTGGCTGTTTAGCTTGTTCTCCTGCGCTTTATGATCACGGATCATTGTTTCTATTGTAGATTTAGAAAGCACTTTGGCAGCTTTGGCAAGTTCGGATGCGTTTGAAGGTGTAGCGATGGAGGCAATACGTGCCAATTTGGAAGCGCCAATTTCGCCGGTGATTAGTGCGATGTGCAGCTCCGGCTTGTCTTGAAGACGACCCTCCAGTCGCAAAACTTCATCGACTTGCGCCGCGCTGATTCCAGCGAGCTTGGCAGCAAAATGATAAATCGACGTGTAACCTTTGCGAAGCCAAAGCTCGCGGCGGGCGACTTCGGGCAGCAGGCCGATGAATTTACGGCGATATTCGAGGCTCAAATATCCATAATGTCTGCATTTTTTGTATAGCTCTTGATCGGTCATGGGCGTCGGGTTAGAGAAGGCTTGTATTATAGCATCCGAAAGCCGTTTTGTCGCGTTTTCGAGGTTGAAATTTGGAGTCAGTTGTGGCGCGATGATACGGTGTTAAAGGCTTGCTGCTGCGGTTTTGGAGGGTTGACGCACTTGTCAACGGTGACGCACTAGTCAACGGTGGCGTACCAGTCAACAGTTGGCGCACCAGTCAACGGTGGCGCGCCAGTCAACGGTTGACGCACCAGTCAACGGTGGCGCACCAGTCAACGGTCACGCGATGGTCAGTTGTGGCGCGATGGTCAACGGTTGGCGCGACTGCCGAAAGTGGTTCAGCAGCGCGGCGGTATTGCCCCGCCTGTTGGCGAAAAACTACAACAACATACAAAAAATCGTTTTGGGCTAGTGGAGGGCATTCCGGCGGCTCACCAAAACTTTCTCTACAATTTTCTTGACACTTGTCAACTCTAGTGTTTTAATACTCTTGTTTTTGAAAATTTTGAACTAATGGAAAACTTAGAGCTTATCTTAAAAGAATTACATCTAAATGATAAGGAGATACAAATCTACAGTTTTTTATTAGGAACAGGGTGCAGTCCAATCAGTCACATCGCCAAGCAAGTCGGAATAAACAGAACGACTTGCTATTCGTATGTAAATAATTTGCGGGAAAGAGGATTTGTGAGTCAAATTGAGCGGAATAAAACTAATTACGTGATGGCGGTGGATCCGCAGATTTGGATTGAGAATCTTGATTTGAAGCAGAATTTTCTACTCAAGAAGCTTAATCAATTAAGGGCGGAGATAAAGTGCGGTGAAACTATATATTTTCAGAAAACTCATAAGCAGAAAGTGCAATTTTTTGAGGGGAAGAGCGGACTAATAAATGTGCTGATGGATATATTAAATAGCGGTGATGAGATGCGCTGTTATGTTTCTAGTAATTTTAAGGATTTTATCGATGAGGCGGCTCCGTATTTTAAATATGAAAGAGTAAAAAGAAATATTCACGCCAAAGCGATATTCACACTGGATAAACTGCCGGTGGCGGCGAGTGATGATGAATTTCGGCGGGAGTCGCGCTTTCTCTCGGGTCAGTATGATCTGGGAATAACGTTCCTGGTGTATGGAAACAAATACGCACTCATATCGGTAAAAGAACAGATCGGACTGATAGTAGAATCGGAAATGATCTCAAAGGCGCTAAGGCGCCTTTTTAATTGGGTGTGGGGCGTCGCCAGAAGGCCTAGACCGGCCTAACTACTTGCTTTCCATATTGTAGACGAAATCCCAGTCGTAGGTCGGGGGGTAGCGTTTGAGTATTTCGCAGCGGGCCGCGTAGATGTCGGACAGATAATCGCGGGGGTGGGTTTTGAGAATTTCATTGAAGGTGCGCAGCGCTTCGATGAATTTGCGTTCGAAATAAAATTTGAGGCCGAGATTGTATTGGCGGATCAGCTCTTGACGGCCGGTGTCGAGAGCGCCGTGGCGAGCCATTAGTTCATAGATTTTGACAGGCTTTTGCTTGCCTTTGACACGAATCACATCAAGAAAACGCAGTTCAAAAAACTGATCGACTTCGCGGGCGGTTTGCTCGGAGATCATAATTTTGGAATGATACTTTTTGTTGGCGGATTCCAGGCGAGAACCGAGATTGACGATGTCACCCATGGCGGTGTATTCAATGTGATCCTCGAAGCCAACATTACCGATAATTGCTTCACCGGTGGAAATGCCGACGCGGAATTCGATTTGAGGTTTGGGTTCGCCGCCGGGAAGGGGAGGATCTTGCTCCCATTTTTGCATCAGACTTGGTAACGCTTCCTGCATTTCCAATGCAGCCTCACAAGCCCGAACGGAGTGATTAGCTTGAGGAGTCGGAGCTCCAAAGAAAGCCATGATGGCGTCACCTTCAAATTTATCGATAGTGCCTCCATGTCGGGAGATGATGCCGGCCATGACTTGAAAATATTCATTGAGCAGGGCGACCAGGCTTTGAGGTTGAAGCTGTTCAGAAATAGAGGTGAAGTCTTTAATATCAGTGAAGATGACTGTTATTTCGCGCTTCTCGCCACCTAAAGCTAATTGTTGAGGATTGATACTTAAAGACTGATCGGCGATAGTTTTGTTGACATAGCGGCCCAGCGCATTGTGGAGGAATGATTTTTGGCGGAATTCAGTAAGAAAACGATAGGCATAGCCGAGAATGAGAGCTGTTATCACAGCCAACGGCGGATAGACAAGATTGAAAATGAGACCTTGCTGAAAAGCAAAAGGTGCTGCTGCAAGATAGCCGCCTGTTGCTAGTATGGTAATTGGCAGCGCAAATTTCAATCTAGTGAAGAAAATTGCTGCCGTAGCGATGAGAGTGAGGAGCGCGATAGCGGCAGCCTGCTCGGGTAAAGTCATGTCGCGCAACCAAGCTTCGTCCAGAATCGTTTGAATGGCCTGGGCGTGAATCATCACGCCGGGCATAACATTATTAGGATCAATCGGGGTTTTGTGATTGTCTTGCGAAGAAGTGTAGTAGGCACCGATCAAGACAATCTTGTCTTGTAAATAATTTGGATCAAAGCCCTCCGGATAGTCTTCGTTGTAGACATCGATGAAGGGAATGATTTTAAAGTTGGGATTGTTAAGCCATGCTTCAAGAGTGGATAAAGGTTTGGTGTGATAATTTATGATTAATGGTTGATCTATATCCCCAAGATTTGGCTGTAACACGTGGAGGGTCTGCTGTGCCAAAGATTCATAATCTTGGAATTTTAGAAGGTAATTGCGCAACAGTCCGTCATTACTAATTGGAATGTTCCAATAGCCCAAGTTTTGATATTCAAAAAACGGCTTTTGGGCATTGATATTGTCGCGGGGAAAGTTCTCCAACTCATATGCCAGAACAATATTGTCATGCGTTTTTAGTGTGTCAATTAACTTTTGATCCTGAGGATGAGTGGTTTGGCCGCTATATTCCTGCAAACGTGCCGATCCGTTGATAGGATCACCGATAATTGATTGTAATTTGTTTTGGGAAATGCCACTTGAAGGGGTACGAAAAAGAATGTCCAAAGTTATTGCCGAGGGACTATATTTTTGTAAATTTTCAATTACTTGAGCGTAGTATTCACGATCCCACTGTGATTGTTTACCCAGTCCGACTTGATCGTCCAGCGACTTATTATCAATAGCTACGATGACAACGGGATTCTTAGTTGGTCTTTCCTGATAGAGAAAATTAGAAAGTAATAGCTGAGTTTTTTGTAAGGGATTAGACCAGGCTAAAGCAATTGTGATCAAAGACACAATGGCAAAAATTAGCAGAGCGCTGAGTATATTCTTAATTTTATAGTGTATAGCCATCTTGATATAATTAGCCGATCTTAATATTATACCACAATCTTGACAGAAAGGTAGATGGAAACAACTTGTTGGAAAGATGGAGTGATGATATGCTTTTTTACAGCTCTTAAATGCTTATGAGGAGAAATGAATTACCACATAAATTGATTGCAATAGAAGGTATTAATGGTACCGGAAAGACAACTGTTTGTCAGAGATTGGAAGAAAAGCTAAATGATGATGCCAGGGAAGCTGAATTTGATTATATGGGAGCGGATCAGGCAAATTTGTTTCTGAGCAATTTACCTGAATTAGTGGAAGACGGTTCACTGGATGTGGAAAGAATCCAAAAAGAATTTGGCAAAAAGCGCTATCACGGTGCTTTTTTTTATGACGAATTTCCTTATCGAAATCCAACTCAAGCTTTGGATAAAGAAAAAATTGATAAAAAATACTCCAGAGAAACCAGTTTTATAGCTCATTTATTATCCTTGTATTGCAAAAACAAGGTCATTGCCGAAATGCTGAAACTTGCAGATGTTATTTGTGATCGGCATATATATTCGATAGTAGCCAGAACAAGGGGCCAACTCGGCAATACAAATATTTTTAATATGGAAGAAAGTGAAATCATTAAGCCTGATTTATATGCCTTGCTGACCGTCAGCGATGAGGAAGTCAGACAGGGGCGAATATATGAAAGAGAAAAACTAAAGAGAAGAACTTCTGATTTACATTTTGAACAAAAAAGTGAAGACAGTATGATGGAATTTATGGAAGATTGTTTAGTGGAATTCAGACCCGATATGCTAATTGATTGTACTCACGAGTCTGCCGAATCGGTAGCTATTAGAATTCGAGAAAAGCTTCGTGACATGAAAAAGACCAAATAATAAATTTGCATACATAACTATCGAAAAAAGCCTCGCACTTTTGATGATGCGGGGCTTTTGCAGTTGAGGCTGAGTTTGCGCCCGCTACGTTTGATGGCCAAGTTGCCATCGATTGTAGGCGGAGCTTGTCAGACAAGTTCAAGGATAAGTAAGGTCGGGCGGGGACGATTCGGGAGGGTTCGATGTTCTCGAACCGCCCCCGCCCTTTGTGTGTGTACGGCGAATCCGTTAGGACTCGAGCCGAGCTGTGGAGATCCGTGATGCCCTGAGCAAGAGCATCATCAGCGCCAGCAGAGCTGCGAAGGCGATGGTAAAGTTCCTTCCGGAACCCACCGTCGCGCAACTGCAACCACCGCTGTCGCCGGAGGATCCTCCTGCTGTTGAGCCGCCGGTGGAAGTGGTCGCGCCACTCGTTCCACCGCCTGCTCCGGCTGAGACTGCTCCAGTCCCGCCGCTGTCGGTGTTGCCACCGGTGGCGTTTCCGCCCGTGTTGGCTGCGCCGCCCGTGGTGTTGCCACCCGTGGCGTTTCCGCCTGTGTTGGCTGCGCCGCCTGCTCCGCCTTCTCCACCGGTTCCTTGTGGTTCTCCGGTATTGAAGTCGATTTCCACGCTCTCGCCGGCTGAGATTTCTCCCTGTCCGTCACTGAGCGTGAAATCAAGCGGATCGCCTGATGAAACCAGGGTCAGCTTGACCTTGCCTTCGAGTACACTGACTCGATAAACACTGCCGCTGACCAGTTCAACCAGGTAATCGGTGCCTTCGACACCCAGGGCGCAAGAAGCCATCTTGAAACCGAATTCGGCGTCGCCGTCTCGGACTCTCAGACTCTCGAAGCCTGACACGCTCAGTTCCGTCCGGAGTTCACCAGGCGTCACCGGGATGTTGAAGAGCAACGAGTAGCCTTCTTTCAAACCCGTGAACTGAATCGGAGTGGGGTTTGTGGCCCACGCCGGCAGGTAGCTGATTTCACAGACACCACCGTGACCGGTGACAATCGGCTTATCAGCATCGCTGCAGTCCAGATCGCAGGTGCTGGTGGGGCTCAGGGTGAGCGGACAGAACGGCGGATCGCAGTCCTGGGGGCAGTTTTCGAAGCTTTCCCCGGGACCACAAGTACCGTTGTCGCACACTTCCGGCAGCGTGCAGCCGGAGGTGTCGTACAGGCAGGTGGTCGGATTGCAGGTCAGGTCGCCCGTTCCCGCACCCTCGCTCGCACAGGTTGCCCCGTCGAGCTGCGTGCCATCGCACTGCTCCGGCCCGTTGATCGAGCCATCACCGCAGTGCGGGCCCTGCTCTGTTTCGTTCTGGCAGGTCGCGCTGCACCAGTTGCAAGTGGAGTCGTAGGCGGCCGTGCAGACGTTGCCGTTCTGCGCGGTACCCAAATCGCACTGCTCGCCCGGGTCAGAATCGTCGCCATTGCCGCAGCACTGGCCACAATCCTGGGGACAGCTCGAGCACGTTTCCGTGCTGTTGCAAGTCCCGTCCGGACAGGCGGGCGTAGTTACCTCGCTGCACCCTTCGTACTGACAGGTGCTAGCGTTGCAACCGAGCGTGCCGGTCCAACCCGCGCCGAACGCGTCTTCGCAGGTGACCGCACCGTTGAGGGGCACGGCCGCTGCAGGATCGCATTGCTCTTTGTTCCCATCCGCGACGCGACCGGAAATGAATCCGTCGCCGCAGGCGGGGGTGAGCTTGGCGAGCATCGGGAGCCAGGGGTCATTGGGCTGCAGGAAGTAGTAATCCCCTGTCAGGGGATCAATAGCCCCCGGCCAGTCACGAGCGGTAGTGTTGATGTCGGCGTAGCCCGCGATGTCGTTGAAATTGACGCGTGAGCCGCTGCAGGAAGTGCCGTTCCAGTTCATTCGCATGATGTCCATATTGCCCAATGAAGGGCTGTCGGAATACAAAAAAATGAAACCGTTGGCAATTCCACCGCCGATGCCGGTGCCGGTTCCGGCCTCACTGCAACCCGGCACCAGGACGGATGCCCCGGTGGTCGGGTTGACGCGGAAGAGACGGAAGAGACGGAAAGTCGGATCGTTACCGTTCATGAAAAGCAAGTCACCGTCCGGCAGGACGGTCAGCCCTCCGTTGTCCGGCTCGAAATTGGGGATTTCCGCGCACCCCGAGGTGGTTAGCCCATCTCCAGCAATATTGCAACTAAGCAAACTAAAAGTGCCTGGAGAATGGTAGTACAGCTTGCCCTCGCAGACGCTGCCGGGGAGGCAGAAGTAGGGAGCCATTTCTTGGGTAGCCGTTTGACAGGCACTACTGAGGTACTGGAAACTCCAACTGGCGGACTCGCCGCCGTCCGAGTTGGTCAGGCGAGCCAAGTCTGCACTTCCGACAGTTCCGCTTCTTTCAGATGCACCGTAGATGACAATCTCATCACTACCCGGCAGGTGAATCACCTGATTGGGCAGGAAGTCTTCGTCGTCGATAGCGACCGGAGCGGCTCCGCTGCCGGCCAGGCCGGACGCGGTGAAGGTCATGACGCTAAGGGCGCAGAGACACGCCCAAAGCAGATATATTCGCATTTACTTATCCTCTTTGTTTGGGGTCTGCGCCCTGGATTTCTCCGAAATTTAAGGACGGAAAAAACGCTGGAACGCTGCTAAATTGATACCATTTTTAGTAAAGTTTGTCAATTGCGCTTATTGTTGGATGACATATTCCAGTGAAGAAGTCTGATGGGGAACTTTTACCTCTATTGTATGCTGAAATGGACCGGATTGCCCTTCGGAGCGAAGTATGTTTTCCACATTCGCGGGCGCTTCTGATCCTGTGAATTGAATTTGGTATTCCAGGTAGGGAATGTCCGGTGGTGCTGTAAAATCAGATTTTGGATTACCTGTGGAATCGTATGGATAAGAATTTACAGTGCAATTATTGTCCTGACAGCCCTTCAGACTACCAATCACGGATAGTTTCAAGATTGGCTTTTCGATATCCGTTCCATCACCCAGAAAGTCACTAACTGATATTGCATCTTTGCCTGGATCTCCAATATCTGGTTTCACCTTTGTTTGACTTGTGATTGATGAGATGTAGCCATAGAAGCTATCACTAGCTTTCAAAATAGTAAAGGCTTTGGGAGCAATCCTTGCACCATTTATTTTTCCTTCGAAGATTTCTGAATTATTTGTGAAATTCTGGCCATCTTGATATCTTACATCGAGTGGTGTCAAACTCACCGGCACTCCTGCGGCTTCGGCATCGATTTGCCAGAGGACGACTACTTCGCCTTTTTGCTCAGGCACTTCGTATTTTCTTCCCATACACCTAATCGCCTCTTCGCCCTTGTCGAAGCAATTTAGGAGATAGCGGTCGGTTGGTTGGCAATATTCGGCACCGCTAAAGCAAGGAGTTCGTAGGCGGATGGTGAAATCGGTGAGGTTTTTTGGTGATCCATTTTCAATGTAATATAAGGGGATGGCGACTTTGGTGCCGGGTTTGAGCATGCCCCAATTGCAGGGGTGTTCAAGCACCTCAGCAGTTTCATTACCATCATCAGATGCATCATCGGGGATTATAAAATTGTTGCCATCTGTTGTAAGCTGGGGTGGTTTGGTCGGATCGCAGCCTCCTTCGACTTTGGCACCGTATTCAAGGTCGGTGAAGGGGACGTCGCCGGTCCAAGGGAAGGGGACGATGTATTTTCCTTGTAATTGTTTTACAAAAAAAGTTCCAGCATCTCCTTTGATTTCGAAACGGGCGTCGTAGGGGATGTTGGGGTGATCTTCGTCGGGCTGGTATTCAGCGGAGTGTCCGATCGCTTCTCCTTGATCCTTCAACTTCTTGTTGACGAGGAGGGCCTGTTCTATGCCTGCTTCGGCGGAGTAATAGGCTTCGGTACCGCGGCGGACGCGGGCGCCTTGGCGGACGGAGTCGACTATAAGGGTGGCCACGCCGATGGAGAAGGTGACGATGATGGAAATGAGAATGACGGAGATGATCAGGGAGAGGCCGGGGCTTTTTTGCTTTAGCTTAAGAGAACGCATGAGCCAGGCTTCAAGGCGATTGTGGAAAGAGGTGCGACGATGAGGCATGTTGGTTTTTTATTTTGATTGCCCCAAGTATAGCATAGGTTGGACTTAAATTGAAAAGTGTTTGCATGGAGTATATTTGTGTTATAATTCGGCCATGTTGGAGCGGGTACTTGAGCATGTGAAGGTATCGCAGGGTAGAGCACCGAACCTCGGTTGTGGACTGGGTGGAAGTTGTGCACTTATGCGAAAGCTAGGATTTGACACGATAGGGGTGGCCGGTTCTGAGTTTGCGATTGGTGAAGCGGCTGTTGGGAGTTGCAGGAGTTTTTGTTTTGATAACTCCGGTTTTGGAAAAGGGTAGAGAATATAGTGACCACCTATAAAGCATTTCTGTTGATCATGGTGATATGGAAAGCTTATTAGAGAAAACGTTTGGTAGATTTGAACTGTTTCACACCAACTATTTTGATGAGATGGGGAAAGAGCAGGTCTATTTGTTGAGCAATTAAGCTGACTGTACGACATATATTCCTCTCTGAATGCCGTCGATTTGGTCGGACATTCCATAAAGGAGTTTTTGCAGGTCGGTTTTACGGAAAAAGGGCATGTTTGGGTCTCCGATGGTGACTTTTTGGCTATGGGGGTGATAGTTGGTGATTAGCGAAAAGTGGCCGACCGGTTTTTGGTCATCAAACATTGTAGTGTGAATACGAGCAATGAGATCATTTTCGGGCAGCAGATGACTCTGAATGAATTTCTGCAGCTGCATGGTGGTAGAGAAAGTTTTGAGTTCAGAAATTTGCAGCGGAATTTTGTATTTTTGGAAAAATTTGTTGATGGAATATTTTTTTAGGTGAATTTGAGTACCGTAGCCGCGGCGAGGTAATTTGTCCGTGTAGATAATGCGGGGATTCTGAAATTTAGCGAGACCCTTCATGGGTAGTCGCAAGCCAAGCTCAGCCCCAATGTCTTCCTGATTCAGAATCGGCAAATTGCGCCGATAGAAAATCCACTGCAGAGCTGCGGGCACACAACAGTAGGGGAGCTGATAGATTGGCGTATAGTTTTTCATAAATTAGAGTTGGCGGGGCCCGCTATGAGGGGCCCCGCCATTGTAGCAGGATTAACCCGTACTGGAAAGGTTGGGCTAACCCATGTCGCCTTCGGAACCGCCTTCGCAGGAAACGTGCGCTTCTTGCGCCTTCTCTTCCAACTTGGCGATTTCTTCAGCAGTCAGTCCGAAATCGAGTTCTTCAGTATTCATTTCAAACCTCATGATGTTTGAGACCAGAGTTCAATCAGGTTTTTATAGAAGCACCTCCTTTCAGGGGTGGACAAGCCCACCAAATTCTCCAGCAATTGCCGGTAGAGTCGTTTGCGATAGGAGCAGTCACGAGCCGAACGAGCGAATTCGTTACCAGTATCTTGTTGTGAGTGATAGAAGCAAACACCTCCGCACAATTTGACGAAGGAGCAGCTGTCGCACTCGGGTGTTCGAGCTCCGGCATCCTTGCCCAACTTGGTTTTCAGCCTCTCTATGGAGACGTCCAGTTCAGATGATGCTGAGGAGAGATTGGAGCTGATTTTGAATTCGCTGTTGCCCACAAAGCGGGGGCAGCGGTAGACTTGGCCATCAGCGGAAACTGCGATGTAGGATACTCCAGCATTGCAGTGCGCCACTTTTCCGGACTTGGTGGCGATCGCGCTGAGTGGCTCGGTGAAGTTGGTGATGTCGATGATACGTCGAGTTCTTATTTGATCAAAGTACCAATCAACTAGTTTGCCTAGACTGCTCAGGTATTTACCATAGGAGTCTTTCCCCATGCTATAATCATCGGCGAAGGTGATACGCGTAAGCCCCAAAGAAGAGACATGTTGTACTGCAGCGAAAACATCCGGATTTTTTTCACTCACAGTGATACGCGCAATGATCTCAACCTTGCGAGCCAACAACTTGCCAATAGCCTCAACAACCCGCTGATAGGTACCCCCACCTTGGGCGTCGATCCGACTAGCGTCATTGACTCGCTGAGCACCATCGATGCTAACCGTGACTTTAAACCTCTTCTGAGCGAAGAAGTCGGCCATCTCGGAGGTCAGCAAGGTGGCGTTGGTCGTGATCAGTAGGTCAAGAGAGGTGAAATCAGGCACAACCGTTTCAGCGTATTCGGTTAATTTCCTGATACGATCAAAACTTAAAAGCGGTTCCCCGCCAAAGAATCCGATTGTCCCTCTCTTGGAGTTGTGCTTTCGCAGCGAGTCAGCCAGCAGATCGATCGCGGCCCTCCCATCAGCGAAAGACAGGTACCTGCCTGGCGAATCGAAGTTGCCATGATTCGCATAGCAGTAGTCACAACGCATGTTGCAATCATTGTTGAGCACAAGAGCAACGCTGCGGAGAAAGGACTTCCGGGCGGTCTTTGAGGCTGATCCGTTTGAACGTTCTTGTGGAACACCCGTGCGAATCGTCAAATCCTCGCCATCGAAAGTGAAAGGTGTGCCATCTACCTCAAATTGATGGAGTCTGTACATGATTGAACCTAGCTTTCAAAGAGCTTGCATTAGTATCTCATGTCATTATTATTTGTCAATATATCAGACTGATTTGTTTATATTGGTGATCCTTGTATGATCAGCTTAATGACAAAGAAAATAGTATTAGCAAGGCGATGGAATGAGCTTGCCGGGATGACCTGGATGAAACCTTATTTGTGGTGTCACATCGCTCGATTTTGTCTGCTATTGATACTGTGAGGGAGGGCGGAAGCGTGAGAGATTTTTTGGAGGCGCGCAACAGCAATGATGGATTGGATTTCGGGTTTTGGAAAGAAATCGAGATTTAGGAACAGTATACTAAACTGTTTCTTCGAGCAGTCTTTGGTAACTTTCAAAGCGACGTCGATCGATTTGACCTGTGCTGACGGCCTTTTTAATTGAACAATCGGATTCCGGTTCATGATCATGAAGACAGTCTTGATAGCGGCAATTGCCTTCAAACGGTTCAAATTCCGGGAGTGTCGATGATAAAGGTTTGACTATCCAATTGGTATAAACTGCTGGAGGTGGTGGTGTGCCGACCTTGCTGGTTTTTTTGACTTACCTCTTGCGTCTTGAGCTCCAATTCAGTGAGAGCATTAATGATTGAAGTTTTGCCAACACCGCTGTTGCCAACAAGAACGGAAATACGGTCATAAAGCAATCGCCTCAATTGTTTAATACCAAGTCCGGTAAGTGCTGAAATTTCCAGGACATTTAAATGTAGTTGACGTTTGTAGTAGTCGATGATCGGGTCCCTTTCTGAGGTCAGATCGGCTTTGTTAACACAAATTATTGGCTTTACAGCACCGTTTTGACATAAAACCAAATAGCGATCAATCAGACCACTGTGAAAGGTGGGATTTTTGGCTGAAGCCACAATTATTCCCAAATCAATATTGGCAGCGACAACATGCCTGCTCTCCGAGAATCCAGGCCTGGTGCTGTCTCCGCGAATTCTGGCTAAAAAGGACTTTCGGGGGTGTCTCGATTTAATTAGGTATTCTTGATTCAAATCTTCAAATTCAAGTTGTACCTTATCTCCAACCACCAATCCTCCAGCAAGCTCAAAGGGAAGTGTTTTTTCCAACTTGCAAGCTATGACTTGTTTGTCCGATAAAACATTAAATATTCCCGACTTAATTTCGATGATTATCCCCTGTTTAAGTTCGGGATTTGGTTCAGCCACGAAGTCTGTTTGAATAGACGCTTCTGACCGGTCAGTCAATTTGCCAAAAACTTTGGCTATAGCTCTTTGCTTTTTGGCTAATGCACGTTTGTTCTGATGTCGATCATACAAATTGTTGGGGCGATTTTTCGGCATAGATGTAATTATGGCCAGATTTTACTCTATCTGGCCAACAATTACACTACTTCCCCGGTGTCTGGCTGACTCTCTCACGAGTTTGGGGCAGGCGGTTGAGGCCGTTGGCGATGGCGCGGGCGGCGGCGCGGTTTTGGTCATGGGAAACGCCAAGACCACGGACGAATTTGCCGTCGACAAGCATGGAAATGTCGGCGACTACTTCTGCTGAAGAGGAAACTTCAGAGGAAGGAGTGATGTTATAGGATTTGAACTCGATTAGTTGACCGAGGAATGCTTCGTAGGCCCGCTTGGTGGCGTCGATTAGACCGGTGGTTGATTCGCTGGTTAAGAGTTCGGATTCGTGGTCGCGGCCGTTTTGCCAAGTGACTTGGAATTGAACTTGTTCTGTGTCGCCACCTGCGTAATGGAAAGTATCGTCCATTAATTTGATACCTCCGTGGGTAAAATCCTGAAATTCAAATCCACGTACTCTTTCCGGTATGGCTACATATTTGGCGATGAATTGTTCTATGGTGAGAGAGCGGGTTTCCTGATCCTTGAGTTCGCGAGTGAGCTGACGATATTCGCCTTCGTCAAGTTTAAGACCTTTGGCCATCAAGAGGGCGCGGACAGTGTTAAGACCGCTCATAGCGCTGAGTAAAATCTTGTCTGCATCATTGCCGTATTCGCGAACGTCGATAGCGTTGTAAGTCTTGTCATCCTTATTTTGGGCATTTTGGTGAATACCTGCTGCGGTGGCGTTGGCGTTGATGCCGTGAAGCGGTTGATTAGGCAAAATGGTATGGCCGGTAATTCGACTTAGCGATTCGGCACAATCTTGAAGTGCTGAGCGGTTTACACCATATTCAACATAGTCTAGATCGTCTTCATATTCGTGAAGTTGGCAAACCACTTCAGAGGCACTAGCATTTCCGCAGCGCTCTCCTATACCGAGTGTGGTCACTTCGACCTGACGAGCGCCATTTTCAACCGCTTCCACAGAATTGGCGACAGCATTGCCTCGATCATTGTGGCAATGGGCACTGGTGATGACGCCATATTTTTTAATTTCAGGGATTTCTTGGTGAACTTGTGCAAACATTTTCCCATAGTGAGAAGGTCGCGCAACTCCAGTGGTGTCAGGAAGCGAAGCCACGATGGTTAACTCTTCAGTTTTAAAGCCTTCTTTTTTGGCTGTTGAAAAAATAGCCTGAATTATGGCTCTGTTCACATCAATGAGGAAATCGGGTTCGGTTTGAGTAGCTCCCTCAATATAATATTGCAAATTGGGGTATCCGCATCTTTTAGCAAATTCCCGAACAACATATTCACCACTGGCTTGAGCATTCTCAATAATTTCCGGTTTGGACATGCGGGTACTGTTTTTTCGCATTAGGGGCGACGTACTGACCAGCATGGTGATACGACCTCGATTGCATTCGATTAGAGAGTTGATTGATTGAAAAGCAGCATCGAGGGATTGACGATACTCATCAGGTTTTTTAAGATTAAGCATAAATGACATGGCTGCCACTTGAGGATTAAACACCTGTGGGTCATCGATTCCTTCCAGACACACCTTCCCGACTTCACTAATTATGCGTTGCTCTTCTTCACCACCGACGGCGAAGCCGGCTTCGAGAATGTCATAACGGGCTGATTTAAGTTTGCGGGCATGATCTAGAATCCAATCAATAGATGTGGGATTTTCCGGATCACGCATACTGTAGCCGGGAGCCTGGCGGCCATCTCGGAGGTCAGTGTTCATGACGTCTACATAATCGGGATTCCTTCTAAATGTCATGTTGCAAGGTTAGGATTTAAAAAACCCCGCCGGGTTGCGACAGGGTGTTGGTGTTATTTAGTCATAACAACACTACTCGTCGCTGGGCGAGGGGATAATAATGCTAATAATGATTTGAGTAGTTGCTGCTTTCATGGTTCTGAGTTTAACGGTGATTTTTGATATGTCAACTTTTTAAGAGTGATAAGCCAAACCCTTTCTAGGATCGACAAAACTATGTACGGGCTCATCTTCACCAATTAGACTTTCACGAATAATTGGCCAACTGGCTTCAAAGGCGGCCTTCATGTGTGCCTGCTCGGCGTCCTGGTCAATGGCTCGGGCGGTATAAGTATTTTGGCCATTGCTGATAGTGATTTGGCTGATAGCTTCAGCTTGTGAGCCGCTATTTGGCGAAATGGCCTGTCCTCTAATCGACGCTTGATATCTTTTATCGACATCAGTAAGTGTCATTTGATTTCGCTGATTCAGGTCAATAATATCCACCGGCTGCCGAGCGTATTCTTTAATTGCATTAATTACACCTTCCACTCCACTGTTACCTGGAGATATTTTACCGGTAAGAGCGTTAATTTGACTGCTATAATAAAACTTGATTTCAACTTGATCGCCACTAATTTTAAATTGCGGGTCAATATATCCTTCCAATTCCCTGGAGTATTCAATTAGCACTTGAGCTGGATATACTCCGCGAGTTCTAGTGGAGGATTGCTTGACTCTTTGTGACAACTTGGCAAGTAATTTAGCATCTCTTTTTTTGTCCAAATGAATATCAAATTTCGCCATGGCATTTTGAATATGAGCACTTCCAGAGCGGGCACAAGTTACTCTTTCTCCTTCACGTCCACCATATTCAGAAATATCAACAATATTATAAGCACTTTCGGAGCCTAGCTTTTCTTGCGTCTTATTCATTCCATCTTGATGAATTCCAGCTCCGTGCAAGGTAACATGTTCGCCATAAACAGGAGTTTTGGGGTCAATTGATGCTCCCAAAACATCACAGATTGCCTGTTGAGTAGGTGTTAATTTGCGAGAATCAAGTTGGTGAGTGAAATTTGTGTGTGGGCTAATTCTTCCTCCATTGGCAGAGATTTGTTCAGCAACATGAATCAAGTTGGTGTTGCCGGCCCGCTCGCCCCAATTACCCAAACAACCTTCTATTTGTGTTGCTCCATTGATCATGGCGCGAATAGAGCTTGCAACTGCTGTCGCCCTATCATTGTGAGCATGGATGGAAAATTCAATATCACCACCATTGGCGCGTGCATGATCTATTAAATCCTGACAAGCTTTAATTACTTGATGGAAAACATAGCCGGTGTACAAATCATTGTTGATACCAACTGTGTCCGGCAGATTGATACGATCAGCACCTGATAAGATAGCTACTCGAACTGCTTTGATCAAAAAAGGCAGCTCGGTTCGCATGGCATCTTCAGCAGAGAACTCAACCGGCCAGGGTTTGCCACTGACCTTATGAGATTCTGCACGTGCATGAGCAATGCTTCTATGAATGGAATCTAAAACCTGCTCCTCTTTCATATTCAATTTTTCCCGGCGATGTATGGGCGATGTCCCGATGAAAATGTGATAAAACGGCTTCTTGGCATCTTTAAGAGCCTCAGTAATTGCATCAATATCTCTAGTGACAAATTCACCTTTTCTCTCAAATCCGCAACGCCCCAAAGCGCAAACTTCAGTTGAAAAACCTTTTCGATTAATCATTTTCACAATGTCCTGACAAGCTTTCAGATCCTCAATAGTGGACGAAGGAAATCCCAATTCCATTCGATCAACATTAGTTCTAGCGATAAGTTCAGCTAAATAAAGCTTTTCTTCCGCGGTCATGCTGGCGTCGACAGCTTGCTCTCCATCTCGTAGAGTTGTGTCAAAAAACTTAATATGTTTGCGGTTTTTTTGTTCTGTCGGAATTATATCCGGGTCGAACATGTCGATTTGCGGTTCAAACTCCATGGCTGATTTGATTATTTCTGACATTGTTTTTGTAGTTAAGGGTTAATAAAAAAAATCCCGCTCTGGCGTCTTGAGCGGTATTTTGATGTCTTCTACTTAGTGCTATTACTTGAGACTACAAATTCCGCTCGTTTGGTACGAGGAGAAGCAGTAGGCCCAGCGCGATTTGCATGTATGTAGATTTCATCGAGGCCAATGGTAGGCTCATTGATTTCGGTTGTCAAGAAATCTTTTTGTTGTGGCACAGAGCCACGAACTGTGATAAATAATACACATGAACAATTTCCTGCCTGAATCAGTACAAAAAGTAATAGATGAATTTGCTCGCCTCCCAGGGATTGGGCCCAAGTCAGCCCAACGACTCGCTATGCATCTTTTGAGTTCTCCAGATCTTCGAATTGACGGTTTAGCGCAAGCTGTAGCAGGTGTGAGGCGTGGACTAACATTTTGCGAACGCTGTTGGAATGTGGCGGAAAGTGAAAAGTGTAGAATATGCAGTGACGAAACGCGCGATGCTCGTCAGATTTGTATAGTTGAAGAAATACTGGATGTGGTCGCGCTGGAGAGAACCCGACAATTTCGTGGTGTGTATCATGTGTTGCACGGAGTTTTGTCGCCGGTGGACGGAATCGGACCGGAACAAATCAAAGTTGGAGAGCTGAAAATGCGGGTGGATCGTTTGATTGAGGAGAGTGTTGCGGCAGAGGAAATTGAAATTATCATTGCTACCAATCCTTCGCTGGAAGGGGAGACTACGGCGATGTATCTAACTAAATTACTAAAACCACTGGGAGTGAGAATTTCCCGAATTGCACTGGGGATTCCTGCAGGCGGTGATCTTGATTATGCAGATGAGGTGACTCTTACACGCGCGCTTCAAGGACGCAGTGAATATAATTAAGCTTTTTTAACTCATTATGAATGCACTTCCGCCAAAGTTGCTCCCGATCATGCCGGCTCAAGCGTACGAACTGCCTGGAAAAAAGTGTATTTAAAAGAGGCAAATGGGGACGCTTTGGATGCGGTTTGTATTGAAATGGGACTGGATTGTTTCCCTCAAAATATAGAAGAGATTGCTCAATATGCTGATTTGGTTAAAGAGCGATTTTGTTCGGAAGATTATTTGACTCAAATTGTGGATAGTCCCGAGGCTAATTAACGTCGCCAAATCAATCCAAATCCGTTTTGAAAAGTTTTGAAAGTTGAATATACAGGGGGTGTAGGGCCGTGTTTGGGTTGCCTCCAGGAGTTTTGATAAAGCGGCTTTTGTTGAAACCGAGGATGCTTTTGGGCGACGGCCTGGATTTGTTCTCGGGTGTTATCTATTCCTTGGCGTAACATTTGGGCCGCTGCTCTAATTTGCTGTGGTTCGGTTGCTTTTTCAACTTGTTGGCGAAATTGCTTGATAGTATTGCGCCTTTCCTTGACGTATTTATACAGTTTTTGTTTTTGTTCAGGATTCAACTTTTGGGTGGCATTAATCTTTTCTTCCATCGATGCAAAATGGGAATCCAGTTTGGCGATTGCATTCAGTAGCCCCTTTCTATGTTGCTCCAATAAGCGATTCTTAACATTTTCCCTTATTTCTCCACGTCTACCCTCAAATTGTTGAATTAAATGTTGTCTTAGTGGGGCTTGATGGTCATCAAAGTCATGAGCTTGGGCGAGGCTGACACTGAGGACAAGTACTATAAATGTTAGGGGTATGATTTTGATCATGATGCTTCTTCGAGGATAAGTTCAAGGTAGGCGTCGATTTCGGCGAGCTCTTCGGTCTCAAAGGCAATATAAAGCTCTTCAATTTCCTGTTCCGCAGTCACGGTTTCAGTTGAGTTGATAAAAGGCCAGGCAATCATGGTTAGCAAAGCGGTTGAAGCGACTGCCAATGTAAAAGGTTGAATCAGTAATTTGTAAAGACTGAACACCGGGGGGCGCGCCTCTTGATTTTGAGCTCGGAATTGTTGGCGGATTTGCTTCTCGAGCTGCCTTTTGAATTGTGGATTGGGCGTGTTCATAGTATGCGGTTTTGTCAGTATAGTGTCATAAGGGTTACAGGTTAGCAAGTTTGTTGGCTTTCTTGAGTGCCCGATGTTGGAGAACCTTGATGTTTTGTGGCGTTAAGCCAAGCTCGGTAGCCGTCTCTGCAATGGTATAACCTTGCAGAAATCTCAGGTCGAGCACTTGGGAATATTTTGGTGAGAGTTGTTCAAGGATTTTTTGTAGGATGCTCTCATGTTTGTTGTCTTGAGGTTCTTCGAGGTCGAATTTGGCAATGGCTTGATTCTCGTCGAGCTCGGAGGGTGTTTGATATTTTTCGCGAAGATGGGCAAGTAGAATGAATTTTGCTATTCCAAATAGCCAATTCTTAAAGCTGGAGCGCTGTTGAAATTTGCCTAAGTCCTTGGTGAATTGGAGAAAAGTCTCTGAGGTTAGGTCTTCTGTCGTGGTGTGATTTCCGGTTTTATTATAAAAATAGCCGTAGATTAATTTGAAATATTTGTTATAAAGGGCCACCAAAGCTTCTTCCTGCTGCCTAGGGTTGTGCTCCTTTCCGGTGGCTAGTAGTACCAATTCCAGGTCAGGATCTTGGGGGGATTTTTTTGCTAACATATTCAATTAAGAGAATCGTAAGCTCAGTGTAAAGTGGGTTACAAGTGGTGGCAAGCTAATAGACTTCGCCATGAGAACCTATGTCTACTAAAATGATTTGTTTATTGGTAATAATCAAATGCAGTATAAGTCTGTAAGAAAAACTGATTGATATACTAAATAGCCCTTTTAATTCTCTTGAAAGCTTATGAATTCGAAGTGCCGGGTGCCAAGAATTTATAGCTAAGATTTTCAAAATCTGAAGATTTAGTATTATTTATAGTACTTATTGCAATACTCTTCATAATGAATTGTAAAATTTTTTGTTAGGTTCCGAGCGCGTTTCGGCGCCCGGAATCCTGTGACTAATCGCAAGCGTAGGTAGCAGTTATATAACCGGTGTAGTAGTGGCAACCGGCAGAAGTGCAGTCTTCAGGAGAATCGATTTCCGCAATCAGGCCGGCAGGTTGGTTTTGAGGTAAGTAAGTCAGGTCGAGCTGTTGCCAGGAGGTGCAGTCGCTCCCACTCGGAAAAGTGAAATCCCCCAAATAGTGATCAAGATGATTGTGGTCAAGAAATTGATAGCGAAGGGATTGAGTGAAGATTCCGCCTTGCTTGCAGATTCGGGCTCGGTGGCTTGCATCGAGCTCGAGGCAGAGTTCAGGCTTTCCTGTTCCGTCGGGATTGTCATGGCAGGATCGTCTGTTATCTGGGTAGAATTCGAATCTACAGCCTGGTGCGGCTGACTGACAAGTTGGCTGAGCTCCACTTGAATCGCAGACTTCGTCTGCTCCACAAGCTTCAAGAATGCTCCATGGTTCTTGTCTGGATACTCCAGAGCAAGTTTGAGAATCCCCTGAGCAGTATCTTTCGACAACCTTGTACCCAGGATTTGATCCTGAGCCTGATTGAACACATCCGTAAACTGTTTGAGTAGAACAGAGCTGATCTGCTCCGTAGAATTGGCAACCATCGCAGCATTCTCCTTGAGTGCATTGGCACTCGGTGGGGGAGGGTCTGAAGCCTCCGTTTTCGCAATTGTTTGTACAGATTTCGTTTTGCTGACAAGTTTCGGTTTCGCGATCACAATTCCAACCAATGGGGCAGGGATTGTAGTCGCAAAAGTCATCGTTATACTCCTCCAGTGATTTTACCACCCATTGAGCAGCCTCAACGCGCGTAACCGAATCTTGGGGGTTAAAGTAAGCTCCCAGATGATCGGCATAGCCCCTTTGATTGGCATAGAAAATGTAAGGGAAATACCACTGGTAAATGGAGACGTCTTCGAAGCGGTTAATTTGTGTGTAGTTCTCAGTTAGATACGCGTTGAAGAGATCGGTGTTGTAAGTACCCAAAAAGCTATCGATTTGTAATCCGACCACAACAACTTTGGCTAATTCGGCGCGATTTAGCTCTTTGTCGGGGCAGAACATTCTCTCTCCCTCAACACATGTTGAAGTGCGGTTTACCACCGGAAGGCTCATAGGCCAGCCGATTAACACTTCTACATAAGGTGAGTGTTTGGAGTCCTTGGGGACATCGGTGAAGGTGGGCTTACCCGGGATCACAGAGTTAAGTAGGGAAGCGATTTTCAGCCAACGCATTATATCGCCGCGGGTAATCTTTTCATCTCGACCGAACTCGCCCAGATGATTCCCAAAATCAATACCCAGATCGCGCAACTTGGACACACTTTGGTAATCCGATGAGACTTGAAATTTGGGATTGTTGAAATCTCGGAATTGCCGAAAAAGCAGCATTTCCGGGTCCAATCTACCCCTTAGCGCATCGGTGTTGGAGTAAATGTAGCCGGGTCCAAGCAAAGCTCCAGTGGAATTCAAGGCAGTGCGAAGCTGAGCAGGATTATCCCAAAGCCTCACTTCCAAATGCAGATGTACCGGCCAAGACATAGTTCCGCCTTCCTGAGCGATAACTTCGCCCGCAGTAACCGGATCGCAAGCGGCAAAAGACCGCGTTGTGACATAGTTTTTGTCCCAGCCATAAGCATGCAAATGATGATAATGCAGGGTTAGGATTTGCTCGGAATAGCTGTTGGCTCTGGTGGCAATCACCAATGTTTCACCCCAACTTCCCGCATCCCACATGGAAAGTGAAGCTAGAACCAAGCCGTCATATACTGAAGTTATGTCGTTTTCGCCGGCTGAACCGGTGAGAGGAGACATATCTAAGCCGGTGTGTCCGTAGTAGACCGAATGGTCCAGACAAGCTTTCCCGGATAGTTGACCGTTGGGCGTTTGGCACCAACCCTCAACCAAGGAATTGTTGTAGCTTTGTGTTATGCGGACCGGGTTCATGGGCATTACCGGTCGTCGAAAATTACCGACTGGAATGTCGAATTGATCAAAGTCGGAGCATTTGCCGCTGGGTGTGGCCCAGGACGGGCTCACCCAAAACAACAGTAGCAAGATAATGTACTTGTGCACTTTTTCACCTCCATTCCAAAGTTTGAATAATTCTCTCAATCGCAGGATAGCTCTCCTTAAGCTCTCCTCCTTCGACGTAAATCAGATGTAGTTGACCGTCCTGCAGAAAAGTCAAAAAGTAAATTGGCGTATCGAGCAGGATCTGATGCGTAGTTTGTAATACCGCAATCGGTGTGTCGACCAAAATGATTTCGTAGGTTTGGGCGGATTCAAAATCAACCGCCTTCTGTTCAGCCAACTCCAGAGGAGAAAGGCCGGAGTCTTGTTCAGGATGAGGATAGTATTGAAGCAACTTTCCCTCGTTCAGTAGCGAATTTGCATCTTCCGGGCTTCTCTCCCAATGCTGAGCGAGCTCAAAATGAGGAGTTGGATTGCCTTTGACTTCAGGGACCGGCGTAAAGTTATACTCCGCTGGTTCGGTGGGTTTTTGGCAAGCTGAAAGTAGTGTGATCAGAATGAGAATTGATAGATTTTTCATAGATACCTCGTTTCGTTTTCAATGAGCAACTTGGATTAGTCGCTTCCAAGAATAAAGATTTGCTATTAAGCATAGATAAAATCAGCCTAAATTAATATTTGACTTATAGTGGCGACTTACTTATATTCACACTCAGTCGGGTAATGCCGTTTGTTGGCTTATCTGGCCTTAATATCACATAATTTTACCAACATAGGCAAGCAGTACCGAATAAATCAAGCAATTAAAGCACCTGTTGTTCGCTTGATTGACGATGAAGATACACAGTTGGGAGAGACCCCACTGGCAGAAGCTCTGCAATTGGCACAAGAACAAGAATTAGATTTAGTAGAGGTGGCTCCCATGGCAAAACCTCCTGTGTGTAAGATTTTGGATTACGGAAAACATTTGTATCGCCAGAAAAAGCTGGATCAAAAACAAAAACGACAACAGAAAAAGACTGAACTCAAAGTAATTCGGTTGAGCCTTCGTATTGATAGTCATGATATGGAGGTAAAGGCTAAAAAGGCCAGGCAGTTTTTGGTTGATAAGAACAGTGTAAAGATTAATTTGATGTTTCGGGGAAGAGAGGCGGCCATGCAGGACTTGGGTAAACAGAAGCTTGACAATTTCTTTGATCACGTTAAAGATATTGCGAGCATAGAGTCCCCACCCAAGAGACAGGGAAACACTATGAATATGATAATAATTCCATCTAAACAATCTCAAAATGAAGCAAAAGACTCATAGTGGTGTGAAAAAACGCGTCAAGAAAACCGGGACAGGAAAGATTAAAATGCGTAAGTCTGCTGTTCAACATAGACTTACTAGTAAAAGTAAAGGTCAGAAAAAACTTGGTAAGATTGATAAATCTATTTCTAAGGGTGATGCAAAGAATTTGGCCAAACTACTTCCAAATTAATAATTAATTATTTAAAGACATGACTCGAGTAAAACGCGGTGTAACAGCTCAAAGAAGACATAAAAAGCTTTTCAAAGCTACCAAAGGAATGCGTGGTTTGCCCCGCAAAAGGGTGAAACAAGCTAAAATAGCTTTATCAAAAGCTGGTCAAAACGCTTATATCGGACGAAAGTTGAAGAAAAGAGATATGAGAAGAACCTGGATAACCAGGATTAACGCGGGAGTTAAAGCTGAAGGTTTGAATTATTCTCGTTTTATTTATGGACTACTGAAAGCAAAAGTTGCTATTGATCGCAAAATTTTAGCGGATTTGGCGGTGAGTAATCCTGAGGTATTTAAGAAAATAGTGGAAACTGCGAAAGCGGAATTATAATTAAGAAAAATAAAAACCCCGCTGATGACTAGCGGGGTTTTTTTGTATGACTGTTTGTAACTATAGAGTTGAGATGGTCACGCTGGTCATCAGCACATCTTCAGCTGGCTTGTCACCTGGAAGAGTTTCCATAGATTGAATAGCATCAACAACATCCTGCCCCTCATAGACTTGTCCGAACACACTGTGTTTTCCGTTTAACCAATGGGTCCCTCCATTAGCAGAGACAATGAAGAACTGACTTCCATTAGTGTCAGGGCCTGAATTGGCCATGGAAAGTGTGTATTTTTGGTGTTTTAATTCAGGATCGAATTCATCTTCAAATCTAGTCCCTTCACCAAGGTAACTATAACCACCAGTTCCGTTTTGATTTTCAAAATCTCCGGTTTGAATCATAAAATCTTCAATGACACGGTGGAAAGGGACTTCATTATATTTACCCTGATTGGCAAGCTCGACAAAGTTTTTGGTGGTTTCAGGAACATTGTCAGTGAAAAGTTTGGCTTTGATAGTGCCCATGGTGGTCTCGATGGTAGCTACCGTGTCGCCGGGAACCGGAGGCGCTAGTTGGTCAATAGTGTTTGATGGCATGGTTGATTCAGTTATTGTTGCTGTTTCTTGAGGAGTGACTACCTCTTGATTGTTGTTGTCTATTTCGGAGTCAACGGCACATGCTCCCAGAAACATAGTGGAGCAAATGATAAAAGTGATTAAGCTAATTTTCATTTGTTTTAGTTAAATTGCTTAACCATTTTGACAATTTGAGCTGAAAGATCAAGTCAAAGTTAATCGTGACTATTCTGAATATTCGGTATAGACTCCTTAGGCATAATAGAATTTTATGTTATTAAATCAAGTTTTAGGACATCAAAAACAACTTGCTCAATTGCGCAGTGATTTGGAAAATCGTAATTTGGCGCATGGATATTTATTGGCCGGGCCTGCAGGTGTGGGAAAATTCACAGTTGCCAAAGCTTTTGCCAGGGAGTTGCAAACCCGAGACTTGGAGTTAAGTGAGGCAGAGAGTATCTTAAAATTAATTGATTGTGGCAATCATTTGGACACTATGATAGTGGCTAAGGAATCTGAAAAAGAAGCGCTCGGAATTGAGCAGTTGCGGAAAATTATTGTCAATTTACATATGAGTGGAGAAAGTAGGTATCGAATTTTGTTGATTAAAGATATTGAAAGAATGACTGTTGAAGCAACCAATGCAATGCTAAAAATTCTGGAAGAACCCCCCGGGAAAGTTTTATTTATTTTGACAACATCAAAACCTCAAAGCATTTTGGAAACAATTATTTCGCGGTTGCGGTGTGTTGATTTTGGTGTGTTTAGCGATGAGGAAATGAAAAAGAATTTAATGCTTAAACATCGCCTGATTGATCAAGAATTATTATCCCAGGTGGTGGAATTGTCCGGAGGTAAAATCGCCCAAGCAATCAGACTTCTTGAAAATGAACAGTTATTGGAATCATATCGGGACATATACAATCAAATAGAGGATTTTATTAGTAAAAGAAACAAGACTGAGGCTTTCCAATTCATCAGTCAAATTCACGATGATAAACTGTTGGTGCAAATATTTATTGAGATTTGCTTTGTTTTGTTACGTAAGAAACTCAAACAAAGTATGGTGGACAAAAAAGCTGATTTGACTATAATCGCCAATGCACAGATGGACGCTTTGTTTAAACTTAAACAAATGTCTGAAACGAATGTGAATAGTAGATTATTAATGGAGAATTTTGTACTAAGCTTATGATAGATGTAATTATAGTATTAATTTGTTTGGCTGTTGCAGGCTTTATATTTTTCAGACGTTGGATGTTAGTGGAAAAAATTCACTTGTTTGGGAAAATGGTACTCAAAAAAGGTCAACAATGGGTGCCCAGACTATCGAAGGAAGATGTGGAGGTGACTGTGAAAGAAATGATTCCTGACGCGGTAAGTGTTGATCCAAAGCTAGCAATTAAGGGAGAAAATTTATTTAAAAAGGCTGAATTGATTTGGAAAAAGGGTGATATGGAAGAAGCTGAAAGACTTTATATCAGAGCAATTTCGCTAAATCCCGCACATATTGAGTCTCATTCGAAATTGGGGGTTATTTATTTAAATCAAAAACAGTTTGGGAAAGCAGAGATGATTTTCAGAAAACTAATAGTTGCACTCCCTGAAGAGGTAAGCTATTTAAGTAATTTGGGCTGTTCATTGTATAATCAGGAAAAATTTGATGAGGCAAAGGGATTTTATGAAAAAGCAATTACTATAGATAATTCGAGGGCGGGGAGGTATTTTAGTTTGGCAAATATTAATTATGCTTTGGATGATATCGAAGAAGCTTTCAACAACCTAAAAATTGCCTTGGATTTGGATCCGGACAATATTGAATATGGATTAACCCTGGCTCATTGGTATATAGAAAAAAATATGGCCAAAGATGCCAGGGAAATTTTGGAAAGAATTGTAAAGCATTGGCCTGAAAATGTAGAGGCTAAAAACATGTTAAGCGATTTAGCCCGTCCAAAGAACCTTCAAGAATAGACTACGCTTCACCGACTAGAATCTTATTAGTGGTGGCACGATAGTTGCTGACAATAGTTTCAGTTTGCTCTTCACCTTCAGCATTGGTAATAATGCGATCCCAGCTGGCATCAAATCCAGTGTGGGCGGTTTCTACTTGTTTGCGTACTCCCGGCGCCAATGTTGAGGTGGGAATTAATTGAGTGGCTCCTGAAGAACGATAATTCCAGCGTTTATAGTTTTCAATTTTAACTTGTCTGCCATCGCCAGTACCGTAGAATTTGAAGAAAGCCTCATCACCTTTGGTATAAGCCTGCATTAAAATGTGATTGGGTGTGTCATTGGAAAATTTTAAGTCTTTTACTCCGGGATAAATAGTAGCATCCAAGCCATATCCATCTATCTGAGCATAATATGAAACCGCATAAGAATGCGGATACCTTTCAACAATAGGAAGTCCGCTCATCAAAGCAGCCTTGAAGGCGGTTGAGGAGACTTGGCAAACACCGCCGCCATATTCCGGAATAGTTCCGGTAGATTTAATCACCAACTCAAGCTTATAACCATTTTGCCCATCAACCTCTCCCAAATTATCATTGAAAGAAAAGGTTTCTCCTGGGGCAATCAAGAGCCCATTGAATTTAGCCATAGCAACATCGATATTGTGCCGCCGATTAGCCGATGAACCGGCAAAAGCTGTGTGACCTGTTCCCACTAATTCCTTAACGCCCAACTCTTGCAACTTTTCATCTACTTCTACGATAGCCTTATTGACTACTGTTTGAATGGTTACCTCACCTTCATAAGTATTGATTGCCCTCTCATAGTCAGCAAGGAAGGAATTTTTATCAATTGTTAATCCGTCAGTGGCCTCTCCCTCAAAAACCACCTGCTCTTCTTGGTTGTAATAAATCTTAATATCAGACTTAGGTTTTTCGATTTGGGTGAAAATGTTTTCCTGCAGATAACCTTGTAAAAACTGTGGAGTGATTTTTATATTCACATGATCGGGCCTCTTTTCAAAGGCGACTGCATCAATATGATCAATCAATTTAACGGGCCAACTCTGGTCTTGATATTTTATAACTATTTCATTTTCAATCTTTAGCAAAAGGTCTTCACTATATTGCTGTAATTCAGCTGAAGTTATCTGTGGAGATTCAGCTATAAGGGATAATTGAATAGTCGAAGAGTCTAGATTTTCGATGCGATTTTGAATAGTGTGCTGAAGCTCAGTTTGGTCAATCCTTTGTCCGGCTTCTTCTGTGCGAATCTGAATACTTCCTTCTTCATCCAAATAAAACGCTGCATCCTTGGCGCGCCTCTCTGCCAAAGAGAATTTTTGTTCTAAAAGTTCACTAACATGCTCAAGGTCATATACATAAATAGGATTTAATTGTTGAGCGCTAATTCCAGAGATTATTAAATGAGCGAATGTGTCGTCCATAAACTCGAAATAGGGGAGTTGCTCCAAAGTTTCATCATTAAGGATTTGGATGCGCAGTTCTTCCAATGGAATTTGAATTACTTCTTCTTCAAAATAAAAAGTGAATGGAGTTTGAGTGAAATTGTTTAAAGCTAGGGATATTTCCTCTTTAGCCTCGCCTATTTTAAGATAGCCCAAATCCATATTGGCCATGGCTACTCGTGGCATCACCCGCTCGGATGAAATCAATTCCAGAGTTATAGTGATGGATGTGAGTAGAAAAATAATTAAAAATGCTATACCAAGTTTTTTCCCAATTTCCAGAAAACTTTGGACAAACTTATGATAAAGTTTTTTCCAATCGATTTTAGGAGCTTGCAGTAAAAAATTACTTCTGGGAAACAGGCCTCTGATTTTTTGCAAAGCTGTTTGATTTTTGGAAATTTCCTCTTCCAGTTTTTTGGAAAAAGTAGTCTCAACTTTTGGAGGGGAGGTATTGATAGGTTGAATTGCCTTTGGGGAAGAGTTTTGCTTGGATGCTTTTTGCTTGGATGCTTTTTGCTTGGTAGATTTTTTGGGTTGAAGCGGCTTTTGGTTTTTTTTATTGGTTTTAACCTGCTTCTTTAAATTGCTCTTTTTTTGGGGAGCACCAGATTTAGACTTGTTTTTTCTGGACTTCTTTTTAGCCATTCTAGGGACTTACCAATTTATTATTCTTCCTCCGGAAGTTTTAAAACAGGGTCTTTTTTAATGCGTCTAATGCGTGGATAAAACTTATCCTTAATCCGTTTGGTTTTATCTTTGAACTTTCCAAAAAAACCTTTAGCTGCTCGGGAAACGTCTTTACGGGTTTCTTTTCCATCTTGGGGAGCAAAACCAACACCGATTACCGAACCGATAGCTGCACCAACAATTAAACCCGTCACCACCTTGTCAATTCGACCCTTCTTTTTAACTGCTTCTTTCTGCTTTTTCTTCTTATTAAATCCAAACATACAATTGATTATTTTAGTGAAATAATATTAAGCAAATTAACCACTTATTGCAAACCGTTAGGCTTTGTTTTTAGTGCCAACGGTTTTCTTATGTTGTGTGCGTCGAATTACATTGACTTTGATTTGTCCGGGATAAGCAACATTGCCTTCAATTTCTCCAGCTATATCTTCAGCCATAACCTGCAAATCCCCATCATTAAGCTTTTTGGGATCAATCACTACGCGTAATTCACGACCGCCGGAAATGGCATAGGTCTTGTTTACTCCTTGATATGACTTGGCAATTGTTTCAATAGCTCTTATGCGCTCCTGATATTTTTCAATAGTTTCCTGCCTGGCGCCGGGACGACCTGCAGACATAGCGTCGGCTCCCTTAACAATCAAAGCCTCTGCGGTTTCAATCGGAATAGCGTCATGATGAGTCCAAGAGGCATGAATTTCCTCCCAGCTGAAACCAAATTTTTCCATCAATTCTTTGGTGAGAATGTCGTGTGGCCTCTCTTCTTCCTGATCAATCGCCTTACCAACATCCCCCAAGAATCCTCCAATTTTACAAATTTCCTGATCCAACCCCAACTCACTTCCCAACATCAAACTAAAATATCCCACTTCATAGCTATGTTTTAAAATATTTTGACCATAGCTGGTTCGGAAATCCATACGCCCAATCAATTCTTTGAAAGAGTCCGGCAAATTGCGGTAATCTAGTCCCAGCGTTTTGAGAACATTTTCACCAATATTAACCAGTTTACGCTCTGTATCTTTCTCGGCCTCAGCGAAACGTTTTTTAACCTGATCCAGGTTGAGCTGTCGATCTCGAATTAGTCTGATAATAGTCTCTCTAGCTATTTGGCGCTTAACCAACTGATAATGTGAAACAATAATTCCTTTACGTCGATCATCAAAAATTATGTTTACACCGGTTGCGTCCTCAATAAAGCGAAGATACTCACCATTTTTAGCCATTAATTTTAACTTGGTTTCAGTTTTGCGTACGGGAATAAGAATACTTTTGCGTTCGACTGATGAAGGAGCTTCATATCTTTGAATGGCTACCGTCATTAAGTCGCGAGCAATGGTCGGCGCCTTGTCTGTAAGATCTTCAACAAACTTGGTTAGTCGTAGTTCCCTAGCGAGTGACAAATCGCCGTTCAATTCTGAAAGAATGGTATCTTTAACATCGTCAATATTAGCATTCAGAATTTTTAATAACTCAGGTAAGTATTGTTGCTTCAACTCATCAGTTGCTTGTTGGATGGAATTGGTTTCAGCTTGAATTTTTTCCAGGTTCTGCTGCCCCACCTTAACCTCGTTTTCATAATTCTCAGAACGATACTCCAAATGCTTAATTGCTGCGTTAAGACGATCTGTAATTTGTTTGGTTCTTTTCTCCTGGTCTTCCAACTGCCGCCTACTTTGTTCGATTTGCTCCTTAGTGTTGGATCTGAATTGCTCAGCCTCATTTTGGGCGGATGCTAAAATTTGGGTAGACTTTTTTTCCGCTTCCTCCAGATATTTATGGTGGCTGTTTTTGATTAGAAAGAAACTAGCGGCAGCACCTGCGCCGAGCGCGATTAAGCTTCCTATAATTATGTATAAAGTCATTAATTTATCTCAATTATTTGATATTCCTGCGGAGGTTCAAATTCCGCATCAGAAATATCACCATTGAGTTCGACATTAGTGGCTAATGTAGTGGTTTCAATATCGTATTCAGGCAAACTAACCACTGTTTTTAAAGGGATGGATTGCCATAAACAAGACTTGGTATAACCATATTCATAAACATCACAGGTTTGCCCGGCAATTTCTTCCTGTCCAACCGGTGTTGGCTCCTGCCCCTCCTCTACACTACCGCGCACAGCCTCTTTGATTAGTCGTTTTTTTACCTCATCTGGTGATAACTTCTTTAATTCATTATATAAAGGGTTTTCAATTAAAGTGCCCTTCATCTCATCTTTATTCAAAGTATAAACGTTTGCTTTGTCCTGAATAACATAGGAACTGACCGGCTTATCGGGTTGTCCTTCCCGACGCATAATAACATCAGTTTTAATTACCTTCTTATCTCCCTTAATTAAAACCTCGCTGCTTCCTTCACCGGTTCCGGAAATCTGATAGGTGATCCTTGCCGTGTCAAAATCATAGCCGAGCACATTGCCGCCATCTGACATTTGGCAGGCGCTTAGCATTGTTGTGCCGAGTAAAAGGCAAATTATTAAACTGAAAAGCTGCTTCATTTTTGTTTGTTTATACTTGAATGATTCAGAGATTAAAATAGCACATCTGTAGGAGCTATACAACTATTTCTGATGCTTGCTTATTAGCTCTCTCAAGCGGGGGAGTTGTTCTTCCATCACTTTTTCACCCCGGGCAATGACCGGATCAAGATTGTGGAAAGAAAAAGCCTCTACATCACTCATTTCAATTTCCATAAATAAATCCGGATGAGCTTCTTTTAATTTATAAGTGAAAAGCTCTTCACGTACGATGGCAATGGCTCGATAGACTATTTGGAACATTAAACGGGTGTCTATAGTTAACCGATCCCAAGTTTTTTTAAAAAAGGTGTTTTTACTTTGTTTTTTGTAGTATTTCTCGTAAATCAAGCCGGAGATTACTTGGCGGGCGTTATTGTCAATTATACGACTACCCACAACAAGATCACATTTACCAGATTTTCTTAGTGGGGCAACGGGTGAATCTTCCAGTAATCCACCATCCACCAAGTAGTTGCCATTTTTGAAAATAGGGTTAAACAAACCGGGAATGGCGGTGGAAACCATTACCCCCTCCCAAAGTGGCCCCGAATCAATCACTTTTAGCATTCCCGACTCCAAACTGGCAGCTGTAACGGCAAAGGGAATTTTGCAATCCTCAAAATGCATGTCGCCAAACAAATCTTTGAGTAGTTTTTCAATATAAGTTTGTTTGAAAAGACTTTCATTGAAAATATTAATATTCGATAAATCGGTAATGCGGCGCTTAGAGAAAAAGTCGAAGGTTTTCTCTTCTAATTCTTCCAGAGGAAGCCCCGAGGCAAATATCGCTCCAATTATAGCCCCCATGCTAGATCCCATAATGTAGTGAAGAGGGATCTTTTCTTGATGGAGTTTGCGTAAAATCCCATATTGAACCACTGCTTTAGCGGCTCCTCCACCAATTGCATAGCCTATTTTGGGTTGATTAACCATTAGGATAGTCTTCTGTAAACTGATCTTCCGGTATTTCCGATGGCGCGTCTACCGGAACGGCGTTGATGTTTAACTGCCCCCAGACATCACCTTCATTACAACGAAAAGTTACTATATCCGGGGTGGCGGGATTGGGAATATCATTAAAAGAGTTGGCATTTCTACCAATTTTTTGTAGTCCGTAGTTTGCCGCCTGATATTCATCAACCGGTTCTTCTGCGGCAGCCTCAGATTGTGCAACTTGATCGTCACCCTGTCTTGATTCCACTACTTGTTCCGCAACTCTCTTTTGCTCATTAATTCGATTATGTTCCGCATGCGCAAACATTGCCATATTCACAAAACGCTCTAAAAACTGGGACATGCCCCCGTTAAGCAATTGTTCAGAAGGTATTTGGCAACTTAGGTCGTTCAGAACATTGGGATCTGTGCTGTTTTGGTCCATCGGAATGTCAGTTTGGACCACAATATCATCCGGTTCAATTTTACCGGCCTTTAAGTCTTTCATAAGATCTGGAAACTCCTTGTTAGGATTGTTGCGATCAGTAATGGCGGTAATTTTGGCGGTTCTTTGAATGGGCTCTCCACCTACTTTTTCTAAGGGGTGAATAATAAAAGGCTCTTTCATTTTTTGGAATTCGAACAGGTCTTCAAGTAGTTTGATGTATTTGGGATTTAGCTCTACCTCATTGGTCTCCGGATCAACTGCTTTAGCTTTTTCTGGCTTGGGCGGCTCTTCGCCACGCTTTTTTGCATCTGCATCTCTTTCTTGCTGTGTGGTGGTGAGGAATACTTTAGTGCGCTGCAATTCGTTATCTCGTTGCTTTTCCTCTTTAGAGGCGGTGTCAAAACCGAACATGCTCAAATAATTATCCTTGACCCGATTCTTTAGCTCGGTTGCTTCTTTTGGAGAGAGGGGTGCCCCCTTGTTGGGCCTTTCACCCATGACTTCAAGATTGTTTTGATCGGTCATCGGTTTTTAAACTAAATGATAAGGTAATGCTAAGTATAATAAGGATGAATAATATTAGTATTTGTTGCGCTAAACAATAAACACAAACCGCTCGCAGCAACAAAAACTCTATATTTGTTAAGTATAACGCAAAACTTACACCAAAGAAAGCAATGTTTACCAGCAAGGCTATTAAATTAGCCTTATAATCGCTACTTTTGCGAATCAGGTTATAAATCCAAATAAAACCAAGAGCTGCTATAACATTTTTCAACAATCCCACTATTCCCATCGGCCCCAAAGTCACAAACTCATAGTAGGCAAGAAAGATAGACACAATTACTCCAACAATGGTGTTGGCTAGTAGTATGGTTTGAATTTTGAGCGGTTTCAGCAGCTTTTCGAAGTTGAAATTAGCCAAACAGCCGGCTAAAACCGCCGCAAACCCTGCATAGAATAGCAATCCCCAAATTGAAACCGGGACGTAGAACAGGGTCGACCATTTACTTTGATTAACAATATCGCAATTCCAATAATCATCGAGGTTGCAGAAGGCGCCTGTTTCATATGGCATAAAATGAGCTTGAACCAGGAAAATGGTTACAACAAAGGCTGCCAAGCTTAGAATTAAGGCGAGTGTTAAAAACTTCTTCTCTTTTGAACTGAAATTAGCGAACATTGACATAGTTTTGAAGATTAAATGAACGGGTTTTGAACAGGGTACGTTTTTCCTGTAATATTATTTGTAATTCTGCGTAGACCGCCTTTAGCGGCTATATTTTAATGGTCCAAACCATGACGGGATCGATTTGGACTGTCATTTTTAAACATACCTGAAAATAAATTCAAATTAAAGTAAAGATTGTACTATTTACTACAAGTAAATAATTATTTTTCTTTAAGTTTATTAAAAGACTTAAAAGGGAGTGTTGAAAAGTTCAAAAGGATAAGAGCTCTTGAAAGGAGAGTGATGTGGGATATAATCTCGGAGCTGAATTAATAATAATAATTATGAAAATCGTTTGTACACAGGCTGATTTATCTGAAGCTCTCAGTATTGTCGGGAAGGCTGTAACACAAAACACAACCCTACCAGTGCTAAACAATGTTTTATTAAACGCGGATAAAGGAAAGCTGGTTTTGTCCGGAACTAATTTAGAGGTTGCTATTCAATCAGTTATGGCGGCGGAGGTTAAGGTTGAGGGAAAGATAACTGTTCCGGCGAGGTTGTTGATAAGTTACATCAGTTTGGTTAATGAGGAGAGTCTGGAGCTTTACGTGGATGATAGTAATAATTTAGTGGTTAAATCTGCCGGATCTGAAACTAAGATAAAAGGAATTCCTGCGGATGAGTTTCCGATAATTCCAACTGTAGATAAAGATAGTGTTTTTAAGGTAGATAGGAAAGAATTTGATATAGCAGTTACGCAAACGGTTTTTGCGGCGGCGCATAATACATCAAGGCCCGTTCTTTCGGGGGTGTTGTTTAGAGTTAAAGAGGGGAAATTGTTAATGGTTGCCACCGATAGTTATCGTTTGGCAGAGAAGAGCATTGATTTGAAAGAGCCGGTCGAGTTTGAGTTGGAGGCGATTGTACCGGCCAGGACTGTGGCTGAATTGGGAAAAATAATTAACAAAGCTCAAGAAGAGGATGTGGAAATTAATGTTTCCAAGAATCAAATTTTATTTGTAATAGGAGATACTAAGATGGTTTCACGTTTGATTGAGGGCAAATTCCCCGAATATGAAAAAATTATTCCTGCGGGAAACAAGACTAAGGTAGGTGTCAAAACTGAGGATTTGTCATTAATTATTAAGCGGGTTGGACTATTTGCAAGGGAAAACAATAATAATATCAAGGTTTCAGTTACTAATGAGGGTAAATTGGTGGTGTCGACTGATGAAACTAAGGTGGGAGAAGAAAGGGCGGAAATTGATGCCGCCGTGGAAGGGGAGAATAATAAGATTGCGCTTAACGCCCAATATTTATTGGATGTTTTGAATTTTATTAATGCGGAAGAAATTACAATTGAGCTTGACGATAAACTATCTCCTGCTGTAATAAAGATTAAGAAAGAAGATACAAAATCATATTTGTATATCATTATGCCGCTAAAGATCTAGTCTTTAGACGCTTTAAAGAGCCAATTAGTCATGGAAAGCCAGAAGAATTTGATTCAATTCTTACCGACCTTTGTTAATAGTCGGGTATTCGAGCTACTTAACACCAAAAAGAATTTTAGCGTTTCAGGGGGAACAAATTATACAGCGAAAAGCTTTGTTTTTAGCGATGTGATAAGGGACCTGAAAAAGTTTAAAGGTGGGATTTGGATTGTTAATTCAAATCAGGAGCAGGAGTTAATTGCACAAGGGCTTGATTTGTGGCTGGATCATCAAATTTTGAAATATGATTCCAAGATTAATGGTGAGATGAACCCGCGCAGGTTGGAGCGGTTGAGGAAAATGAAATTAATGGAGCTGTTGTCGATGGTGATGAGTGATGAAAAGCGCATTTTGGTTATTCCCTATTTTGACTTGCTTAAACAAATTCCGGATTTAGAGTTATTGGAGAACACTAAAATTGTTTTGAAAGAGGGGCAAAAAATTGATTTGATGAGTTTTTATGAAAAGTTAATTGCCATGGGATATGAAATTTCTGATGATGCTCATTTGCAAAAGGGTACTTATTTCAGGAGCGGTGATGTTTTAACAATTTTTCCAGTCAATGAAGAGCATCCGGCGCGAATCAGTTTAGCTTTTGAAGATGTGGAGAAAATTGAGTTTTTTGATCAGGATAGTCTTGATAAGGATGCGATTTGTGAATTATCTTCTTTGGAAATCTGGCCAATTTTGATGGATTTAACTGAGTCTACGTTGATGGATGCTTTCCGCGTAGATAATTTAATTATTGAGGATGAGTTAGATATTTTTGATGATTTATATGAAGAGTGGAACGCCGCATTTAATGATGTTTATAATAAAAACAAAGTAATGAGTTTTGTGACGTTTAATGAAAATGAAGAGTCGCATGCTCATATGCATTATTTGTCAGTGTTGAAATATCGAGGGGCGTATGATTTAACCAATGATTTAAAAGATAAAGTTAGAGATGGTTGGCAAACCCTAATTTTTACTAAGGATAAGGATTATATTGAAGGTGTTTTAAATGAAAGTAAGTTAAGGTTTAATGAAGATTTGAGTCAATTTATTTATGGTCATTTTAATATTTTTATTATTGATTATGATCGTAGTGAGCCGTTACCAATAGCTTTTCAAAATCCTGAGCTTAAATTGCTTTTAATTACTGACAAGGAAATTGCCACACTTAAGGAAGAGAAAAAGAAGGCCACCAGCCAGAAGGTTTTTATGGATTTTATTAGCTCACTTAAGATCAATGATTATGTAGTTCATAGTGAGCATGGAATTGGGGTTTTTCAGGGTCTAGAGCAGCGCAGAGTAGATGATATTACCTGTGAGTATTTGAAAATTGGTTATGCTGAAAACGATAAACTGTTTGTGCCCATTAATCAGGCTGATAAAGTAAACAAGTTTATTGGTGCTGATGAAAATCCCCCTAAATTAACCCGTTTGGGATCTGCGGAGTGGAACACTATAACCAAAAAAATACGTAAAGAAACTGAGCAAATTGCCAAAGAGTTGTTGAAACTTTATGCGGAGAGAAAGAGTGCTAAAGGATTTAAGTATAAAAATGATGATAAATTGCAGGGACAGTTTGAGGAAGCTTTCCCCTTTGAAGAAACTCCGGGGCAGTTAAAGGCTATTGCTGAAGTGAAGGAGGATATGGAGAGGGCGATTCCGATGGATAGACTGGTTTGTGGAGATGTTGGATTCGGGAAAACCGAGGTAGCCATGCGGGCGGCTTTTAAGGCGGTGAAATCAGGAAAACAAGTTGCATTAATTTCACCTATTACCATTTTGGCTGATCAGCACAATCGCTCTTTTTCCAAGCGAATGGAAGGTTTTGATGTTAGGGTGGAAATGCTGAGTCGTTTTAGAACCGCCTCAGAACAAAAGAAAATTTTGAAACAATTGGAGAAGGGTGAGTTGGATATAGTTGTGGGCACTCATCGTCTGTTGCAGTCGGATATTAAATTTAAAAACCTAGGCTTGGTAATTATTGATGAAGAACAGAGATTTGGTGTGAAGCAGAAGGAGAAGCTTAAGGAGGTGCGAACAGAGGTAGATGTGCTGACTTTAACAGCTACTCCTATTCCACGAACTTTGAATATTGCACTGAATAAATTGCGCGACATTTCTACGATTGTGACTCCACCTCCAGGGCGTTTACCGGTTATTACAGAAGTGCGTCGTTATTCACAGGGATTGATTAGGGAGGTGATTTTGAGGGAGATTGAGCGCGGGGGACAGGTTTATTTCTTGCACAATCGTGTGCAGACAATTGATGGTTTAGCGGAGAAATTGCGCGCATTGGTGCCGGAAGCTCGTTTTGGAGTGGCACATGGGAAATTGGGCAGCGGTGATTTGGAAGAACGGGTGTTTGCTTTTAAAGAACACCAATTTGATGTTTTGGTATCATCGACAATTATTGAAAATGGGATTGATTTGTCCAACGCGAATACTTTGATTGTAAATAATGCGGAGAAGTTTGGGTTAACGCAGCTCTATCAATTGCGTGGGCGCGTTGGTCGTGGAAAAACGCAGGCTTATGCCTATTTTATGTATCATGGGCAGCGGTTAAAACTTAATGCTAAGAAGCGATTGAAGGCCATTGTTGAAGCTTCGGAATTGGGGGCGGGCTTTCAGATTGCTATGAAGGATTTAGAAATTCGTGGAGCAGGCGATATTCTTGGAGCAAAGCAGCACGGGGTGATTAATGTGGTTGGTGTTTCGCATTTTATTCGCATGCTTAATAAAGCGGTTGATGATTTGAAGGCCGGTCGCGTGATGCGCGAGGAGGAGCCGGAAGAGGTATCAGTAGAATTGCCGGTTACAGCCTTTATCCCTGATCATTATATCGTTAATAACAAAGAAAAAATTTCTGCTTATCAGCGTTTATCAGGAGCGGACACATTGCAATATCTTCTTGAGATAAAGGAAGAATTGATTGATGAATATGGCACAATGCCCATTGAAGTCGCTAGTTTGATTAAGGTGATAGAGCTGAAAATATTGGCTAAAGAGGCAGGTATTGTTGGGATAAAGACTGAATCAGTTTATTTGACCAAGGATAAGGAGATTTATTTACAAATGTCCGATCAGGTCAAACCGGAAAATATCATGTGCTTGTTGGAACATAATTCCAAATGGGTGATTGCTGGAAATAGACTGAAAATAAAGCTCGCTGATCTTGGTTTTCAGTGGCAGGAAGAGTTGGCAGTCTCATTGAAGAAATTAAGTAAATCCTATAAAAAGGCGGTTAAGTCCAGTTAATTGTTTGTGGAAAAGTCTGTGTAAAAGTTGTTGAAAGTCGAATAATTATTAATTTGATTGTTCAAAAGTGAAGTATCCAGCGAGGACAAATCGAGACTCAAAAGTGACTGAGATGGTTGAATCGGGTCAGTATATTTTAGCCGGTCGGGTGATCGGTCTTTTGGACGGAGACGTATTTGGTCATGGTTTTGTTTTAGAGGATGCTTCGGGGCGTGTTGAGGTGTTTTGTGAAAAGCTGCCACAAGTCGGATCAATTATAGAGGTTACCGTGGAGAAGGAAGATCAGGTTCGTGCTGTCGGGGAGTTTTTGGTTTTGGCAGAGTGTGAAGATTTTTTTATTAATCGCAACGCGCCTAATTACAAACGGTCGATAATAGATTTAGGCTTAGGAGAGAAGCTTAAGGTTAGAGCGCGGGTGTATGAATTGGTGCGTAGATTCTTTGTGGAAAGAGGATTTGATGAGGTTGAAACACCGTCTTTAGTTCGTTTGCCCGGTATGGAACCATATTTGGATGTTTTTAAAACTCGTTTTTTGGCTCAGGCTGAAGGGCAAGAAATTGATGAAGATATGTATTTGATTACCTCGCCTGAATATGCAATGAAAAAATTGTTAGTGTCGGGGATGGAGAAGATATTTCAGATTTGCAAGTGTTTTAGAAATAAGGAAAGTTTTAGCTCTTTACATAATCCGGAGTTTTCCATGTTGGAATGGTATCGCGCTTATGCCTCCTATGAGGAGATGATGGATGATACTGAGGAATTGGTGAAATTTATATTTGATAAGATGGGAGCTTCGGGTGTCGAAGGTGAATGGGAAAGACTGTCGGTAGCTGAGGCTTTTAAGGTTCATGCTGGGGTTGATCTTGAGGGTGATTTATTTGCGGTTGCCCGGACGAAGGGTTATCAAATTCAGGATGACGCCAGTTACGAAGACGCCTTCTTTTCCATCTTTTTGAATGAGGTTGAGCCTAAGTTGGGTATCCAATTACCAACGATTCTTTATGACTACCCTGTAGACATGGCGGCGCTGGCAAAAGTGGGTGAGAATGGTTATGCGGAGCGATTTGAAGTCTATGTTCGCGGAGTGGAATTATGTAATGGATTCACTGAGCTGAATGATCCGGAAGAACAATTGAAGCGTTTGGAGGAGGAGAAGGCTCAGCGTGCGAAGCTTGGTAGGGATGTCTACTCAGTAGACAATTCGTTTATTGAGGCTTTGCGATTGGGAATGCCGCCGGCCGGGGGTAATGCTTTGGGTTTGGATCGATTAATAATGCTAGTGAGTGATTCTGAAAAGATTGAGGATGTGATGAGTTTCTCATATAGGGATTTGTAGGTAAATGTGCTATAATTAAGGGTAATATATTCAGGGTGATGATGTTATGCATAGAATAAAGCTTGTTCCAGTAGGTCGGACTGAGTAGGTAGCGGCTAAATTGAGGTTTGCCAAGATTTGGGATCTAGGCTAGACTAGCCGCGATTTTAACTTCTGACTTATGCAAACATCTGATTTTACTAAAGGGTTGGCTATTAAATATAATGGTGAAACTTATATTATTGCTCAGTATAATTTTGTAAATCCCGGTAAAGGAGCTGCTTTTACCAGGACTAAATTGAAAAATGCCAAGACGGGGAAGGTGATTGAAGTGTCTTTTCGTAGCGGTGAGCAGATTGAAGAGGCGAATGTAGAATATAAAAAGTGTCAATATTTGTATAATGATGGTTCAAATTTAGCTTTAATGGATAACACGTCTTATGAGCAATTTGAGTTACCGATGGATAATGTTGGGGATGCAACAAATTATCTTTTAGATGGTTGTGAGGTGATAGTGGTGAGTATTGATGGGAAACCTTTTGCAATTCAATTACCCACTAAGATGGATTTTCTTGTTACCGAAGCGCCTCCCGGGGATAAAGGGGACACAGCTACGGGTGGTAGTAAGCACGTTACTATTGAAACCGGAGCAAAAATTTCGGCGCCGCTATTTATTAAAGAAGGGGATCGGATTAAAGTGAATACCGATACCGGTGAATACGTGGAGAGGGTTTAAAGTCGTTTAAAGATAAGTGAAGCAATGGATTTGCCTTGTTCAATACGTTGATCTGGTGAGCCGCTTCTGATGGTTATGTTAATCCAAACATCACCTCTTAGAAAATCCATAGTGGAGGATTGTTCGGAAAGGTCAACAATGCGGGCTTTATCAACAAAGTCGTCAATTGTTTCAATGTTTTCAAAAAACTCTTCAGATTCATCATATTCTTCAACAACGCTACGATTTTCTTGGCTGATATGGACAATAGTGGCAACACCGACCTGATTGTCTGTGTTTTGATAATAACAGCTAATGGGTACATCTTTTATTGGCTGAGCCAGGTTAATGTTTTGGTCAATAATTTCACCAACTTCTTCCGGTTGGACTATTTCACATAGCTCCTGGGATGCGATGACGATTTCTTCTGTCCCGATTTGATTATTTTTTTCGTAACTGCTGATATCTTGGTTGAAGTCCCCCATTAATTTGGCACATCCGACAAGAATAAAAGGAGTTAAAAGAAGGAGGAAGATATTTTTCATGTTTTGGTTTAGGTTTTGATGTACGATAGCATTTTTGATGGTATTTGCAAGGCTGGGTTGACTTGGCGTTAGGTTGTGGTAAAATCGTGTTACATGGGGATGTACTGGCATTCGACATGAATGTTCTTTTACAAGCTGCAATCACGGGGTGGCACCGTCTCCCGTTAGATCCGTCGGTGTAAATATACTTGCAAAATCATTTGCATCTGTAAGAAATGCTATCGAAGCTGAGCAACTTGTTCCAGTTTACGCTTAGTAATACTTACTAAATCCTCTGCCTTTTCGTGGAGGTCGTTCGATCGTTGACTTCTGCTAGACGAATCCGAATGTCACTTAGCAGGACTTGAATTATGGGGTGTTGATTGTGACTGTAATTTGAGTATTACCTCAATCTGGCGATTGGAGCTTTTTGTCACTACTTTATTCCTATCGCCTAATCAGAAGTGACTAAGATTGTAGACGTTTGTGATAGTCATTTGTGGACCGGGGTTCGACTCCCCGCATCTCCACCAAGGCATTAAAACATGTTTTTATTAGCAATTTTTATGAGTTTAGAAATCGGAAAATCTAAGGAAATGGCTCGTGAAGATGCGGATGATATGATAACTGGTGCTGGAAAAGATATGAATAAGCTACTTTTGCTAAAAGAGTGTTACAAAGGGTTGATTAATAGTGCTCAACCATATACTCGAAGTGATGGTAAGATTGTTGCTCCAAATGGAGTAATTCCATTGTCTCACTTGTCAAAGAGTAACATTGAAGGAATTCAAGCTATGGATTCAGCTTTTTTAGAAAGTATGCAGTATAATGAATGGATGCAAACTTTTGAAGAAGGGTTGCAGGCAGTAAATACAAAAATAGAACAGATCGCATCGCAAGAGTCATGGGGAGAAAGCTTGAAGTAGTTAGTTTAGGTTAAATAAACCAGATTATATAAGGATTATATTGAGTTTATAGTCTCTCCAACTGGCGAATTTGTCATGCGTTTTTTCAGCGATGGATTGTTGAATAATTTGTAAAATATGTTATAATTAAATAATGGGTAAATCCCTGAAATGAGTATATATAACTCAAAAATAGTAGAAAAAGAGTCCTCGGATGCTTTTATTAATTGGCTAAATCGTAAGTATTACGCAGATTTTAATTTAGAGCCCAATGTATTAGAGAATGGGGAGAATAGCCATATTGACTATTTTGCCTGGTCACACAATTTTCAGACGCTGAATATTCAGACCACCTTGTGTATGAATGAACAAATTGCAGCGTTTTTAGAGCTTAGGAAAAGAAATGGGCAATTTGTTAGCTTTGGATCTGATGTGGTAAATAATTTGCGGATGAGTATTAGAAAAAAGGCGGAAAAATATGTGAGTCAGAAAAAGAATTTACAAGAATTGATACTTTTATTGACGGTTGTTGGTCATCAATTTGAAGATCAGATCCTAAAAGAGGCGTTAATTAAGGAGGTTTTGGATGTGGATTTTTCCGGTGTCTATTTTGTATCAATGACGCCACAAAGATTCGGAGTAAGTGTGCCGGTGATTGATGATCAGGTAATTGAACTTAAAAGTTGTTTGGTTGAACGTTTAAGTTAAATTTTATTATTTCATAATTGTTTTGTGAGAAAGTGAACTTGTCTTCTAAAAGTAAGAAGAGTATTTTAGCATCTGTTTTTAAAAATCATTAATGAATACCAAAAGAGATTTTCCACCGGAGATTGATATCGAGCAAGATTTTGTTCCTGTAACGCCAAGTCAGCATGCATTCAGAACAAGGGATAAGATTGTTAGGTATGCCAAGCAAGCGGTGGAAACGGGGACGTCCGTCAGCAAAATGAACATCCCAGATCGTTATCGTGGAGCGGTAAGGATGTGGTTGGCCAGTTTACTTGATCTGGATTTTGATGAGCCCAGTATGAAGGGAGTTGAAAAAGTGCATACTCATGTGGAAGTGATGAGAGGTTTTGTGAGTAGGCTATGGAATGAGTTATATGAAGAAAATTTTGATAATCTAAGGGCTTTTGATAGAGCGTTGGTGCAGAGATTGACTGCGATCGGTTGGGGGGTGGAAATTGCACCATCTAAAGATTGTTATTTCACTTATCCGAATCTTAAGGATTTTATACATGGTTTCTATATTCCTTCTGCTAAATTAAATCCTCCGGAACTTTTATTCTTAGTTGAAGAGGGTGCTAAGAGGGGGAATGTTTATCTTTCCAAAGCCGCTATATCACCCAGAATGAATTTAAATAGAGTGAGTTTGGTGGATTTGCGCAAAGGGGAGATTTTTCCCAGACTGACATATCAATAACTTTTCAATTTAAAGTTTTAATGTAGTGTGCTGTTGTTGGCTTGTTCGAGCCGTTTCGCTCGGTTAGTTTTGGTAATGGGTTAGGTTACACCAATTCGTGAAATGGATTCTATTTACCTCCGGATTCTTATAATTTTCTAACAACCGGCTCTGAAGTTCAATTGTCTTCTTGCCCTATTACCGGGTCAAATCAAGCTGACTATATTATGAATTTGTATTATTGGCAGGAAGGGGCATAGACCACTAGTTATAAAAAATCTTAAGATTTTGCTTGACCTTTAATTCCCCAATGTTATTTTGTAGTTGTCATATTAATAAATTATGGGAGCAATTAATCATATTGATAATCCCGAACGTGATATAGCCATTCCAGCAAGTGAGGAAAGTGCTGAAATTGAAGGTGGATCTGTTGTAACGCAGATTCGCGATTTAAAAGCAGCTGAATTGGAGGTGTTGGATCAAGCTCAAACCCCAACCGATGTGGTTAGGTGGTTTGAGAATGTAATGGTTAGGTTAAAATCTACGTTGGGTGAAGACAATCCGCAATTGCCACGAGTATCGGAATATATGAAGCAGTTGGCGCTGAATAAAAGAGAAGAGGTAAATAATAAATGATTAGCTTGTCAGCTGGTCATTTTTTTAATAGACTCTGGAATGTTTTTCCATATGGGCCTTTAGTGAATCGACACTAGACGTTTACGTTCAGAAGTTAATAGCTTCTGGGGTCCACCATTTATTTACAGTGTTCTGAACGCCAGGGCTCGAGGTCGTAGGGATAGTAAATTCGGGAGATTTTTTGATCATTGGGTTGAATGGAAATTCCAAAATTCCAATTACCTCCACAAATGTTTTGTTCAAAACCACCGACTCCGGTTTTCATGTCTTCAATGCTGTGTAGTTTGTGCTTATCTGCATCATTGACAATTAAAAAATGAACTTCAGGATAAATCATGGAAATGCCTTTCTTCAATTGGGGTGAGATATAGAAACCGGTTTGTACCTCACTATGTCTACGTTCAACAATGGCTGCCCGTCCCAGAAATTCAACATAGGCGGATTCCATTTCTTGTAAGTCTTTTGCCTGACGAATTTTGTGCGGGTCTTGAAGACTCGGCATTTTCTCAGTGTCTCTAATTTTGTCGATGTAATCCAGTAAAGATTGTTTGGCATTATCAAGATATTGGGGATGTTTTTTTTGATCAACAATTTGAGTGTAGTGAGATTTTCCGGTTTGATCTTTTGTGATACGCATGTTGAATTTTTGGCGAGTGCTCTTTTCCATTTGCTGGCACATTTCTGTGGCTTTTAATTCGTCAATCTTGAAATTGTAAGGTTTATGTGAGGGGGGAAGAACTGAATAATTTATGGTGAAATTTTCATTTAGATCGCATAGTTCGGGCGGTATAGTGTTAAGTCGTCTGTTTCCCTCAGCTAAGAGAATGAAAGGTTTTATTTTAACCTTTTCCCCGTAAATCAAATCAACAATTTTTTGGAATGAATTGGTAATTATCAAACTGTGTTGAATATCGATATTTTCCGCATAGTGGGGTTTGATGATAATTGGTGGTATGGAATTACCAATTTTATATACAAGGTCAGGTTTAGATTCCGTATTATCAATCATTTCACTAATTTTCTCGGGATTGATGCCGGTGTTTTTTTGTATCTCTTGAATGATTTTAAAGCGCCTCTGTTGCCAATCGGCATCCGCATTTGACGCTTCGCTTGATTGAGTGGCGTTTGCTGAAGCTTTTTTTTGATCCAGATCATATTTATAAATTGCGGTTAGACCTAACATGGTAATTGCAGCGATAGAGGCTATGCGCCATCTAGAATTTTGTCTTTTTACCCTTTTTTCTGGCGGTGTAGCCTCAGGTTCATCAGTTATTTCAGGTGATATGGCGATTTCCTCAGATTGGTTTTCAAGTGAAGAATCGTGAGTGTTGTAAATTAAGGGATTGATGGAGAGAGCAAATTTCTCACGAATGGTGGAGGCTAGATTAATTGGGGCTTGGAAATTATTTACTAAATTTGCAGGGAGGTCTGTGTCTTCAGAATCGGGGTTGATGGCCCAACTTCTGACCTGAGCAAGGATTTGATTCACTTCGGCTCGATTTTCTGTCAAATTGATAATTTGGTTTTGGGTAATTTGTAATCGCTCAATTAATTTTTCGACAATTCTGGCTTTTTGTCTGGTATGTTTTGGGCTGAAGGATTGTCTTTCTGTGTCTACCAAAGCGTCATCTACTTTGCGTATTTGTTCTACTAAATTGCGTATTTTTGCAGATAATTGTGAGTGTTTTTCTGTGCTGGCAATGTATGCTTTTTCAATCTTCAGTAATTGTTCGATTTGAGCTAAGTCCGCAGCTATGATCTCCATTATTTCATCCAGATTGGCAATACCGATTCTGACAAAACACTGATGTTTGCCCGGTTTAATAGTTTCCACGTCTTGTTCCAGAGAGAAGATAAATTTTTGACTCTGAAGTGTAGAGATTAATTTATGTTTAGCCTTATTAAATTTCGCACCAAAAATTGAGTTATGAGCAATATTACTGAGCATTGGTTCTAAATATTCAATAACCGGTTCTAAATAGTGTTCTTTTCGAAACAGGTGTTTATATTGAATTTCCAGTTGAGCTTTGGTGAGAGAGTTTTGCCCCTGCTCCACTTCAAACGTGTATGGAGATGATAGTTTTTGCATACTAAAATTATAAGAAGTTATTTTATAATAGTAATTTGTTTTGTCAATAATAAGTTGAAAATGTAATAAAATAGATTTTATGTTGTATACTATATCTAGTAATTATTTTTATGAATTTCCCCATAGAATTACCCGAAGACTATTTAAGAAAGGCTGAAGAGCTGGAAATTGATGCTGCACAAATTGAAGAGAATTATGTGCGGGGGTCGGGTAAGGGTGGCCAAAAAAAGAATAAAACTTGCAGTTGTGTTCAGTTGAGACATGTGCCAACAGAGATTTCAGTTAGTTGTCAGAAGCATAGGGAGCAAAGTCTGAATAGGATTTCTGCTTATAAACTTTTAATTAGGAAAATTGAGGCTCAGGTGAAGGGTGTGTTTTCGGATGAGGCTAAACGAATCGCTAAAATTAGAAGACAAAAGGCTAAAAGGACTAAACGTTCTAAGGAGAAAATGCTGGAAGAGAAACATAGGAATAGTGAGAAAAAGGCGCTTAGGCGTCCGGTGAATTCAGATTAGTCCTAATTAATGCTTGTAGTTGTGCGGTGTTTGCCTTTATTTGATTGGCATCTTCAGCCTGAAGTGAATTACGATATTGCTGGAAAGCGGAAATTAGGTCTTTGTCGCCGAAAAGTTCGATTTCTCCTTGTAGGCGACTAAGTAATGTTGGAGGGGGATTTTTTTGTGTAATGATTTGTGATAGGTCTTGTAAAAGACTGTCACGGTCATTTTGTAATTTTTGCCTCAAAATAGGGGATTTCTTGCTGCGTTGTGGTTGGCTATTGAGTAAATAAATAATCAGAAGTGTTAGCAGAGTGCCAAAAAGAAGACCGGCAAAAGTAAGCCAAGGAAATTTAGGAATTACTTTTATTTGTTTGGTTTGTTTAACGGAATTATCAGTTGCTGATGTAGGAGATGGATCAATTGTTAAAGTTGCATTAAAGTTGGAGTCAGAATTTTCAGGAGTGCGAGTAGGTTCTGGGAAATTCGGTTCTGGTGTTTGTTCGCGTGAAGGTTCCGGAATGACAGGTTCAGGAAGAGGTTCGGGGAGAGGCTCGGGGAGAGGTTCAGGAAGAGGTTCGGGAAGAGGTTCGGGGAGAGGTTCGGGGAGAGGTTCAGGAAGAGGCTCGGGAAGAGGCTCGATTTCTGGGGTGGCTCTTTGGTCTATAATTGTGGGATCAGTTAGAATAAACGGTTCTACTGAGTCATAGAAAAACAGTGCGGGTTCGGGTTCGTTCAAAATTACCGGTTCTGCTGCGGTTTGAGCTTGGCAAAGTAGTGGGAGTCCTATTATTAAAGCAATTGTTAGTAGTTGTTTAGTCATTTTTATTGATTCCCATGTCTTGTCTAATGGCTTCCAAAAGTTCTGTTCGTTTATACATATATTCATCGGTTAATTGAATGTCACCGTCTTTTTTGGAGAAACGTTTTTTAGCTAAGGAAAACAGTTCTGATTGTAGCTCATTCTCGAGGTTTAAAATACTGTCTGAGCCGATCAAGTTGAGGCGAATTTCAGTTTTAGTCCATTCTTGTTCGAAATTTTCAAAATCCTGAAGCTTTTCAGTTTCATCAAAGCCTTTAGTGACAAAGCTTTCCAGTTGGGCCAGGTCGGATATGAAAGCGGTGTATACATCTCTTTTTAGCTTATATTCGCGGCTTAATTGTTCGCGCTTACGCAAAAAGTCATCACGACGTTGATCACGTTTGACGTCCAGATAGCGGATTAAGAGGGAAGTGATAATTGTAATAAAAGTGCCCAAAAAGAGCCCAGTTACGCCAATGATTGCGCCGATTATTTGGCCAAGTGCTTCAGGGTCGCGGAGGACATGTTCATAATCTTGAAAAAACATGAGTTTATAATTAGGTTGCAGATCTATCATAAGTTTTAGACTTTGTAATGTATAGGCTTGATTTGTATTGTAAGTGGTGCATAACGTCCTTTGATATAACGCTTTTCGACTTTTTTGTGATCTGAGAGAGATTACAATTACTATTGACAAACGATAGTAAAATTGTAGAATAATCTCTTAAATATTTGAATAATGAGTACAAACCTCGAAAATGAGCGGAAATTAGTCGAAGCTGCCAAGCAGGATAGTAGTCGTTTTGCCGAGCTTTACGATAAGTATTTTGATGCGATTTATCGCTATATATATCGTCGTGTTTCGGATCAAGAGACTGTTGAGGATTTGGTCAGTCAGACTTTCTATGATGCTTTAAGCCATTTGAAGAGTTATCAGTTTAGAGGTTTTCCGTTTTCGTCCTGGTTATACAAAATTGCTCATAATAATGTACTGAAGTTTTATCGTAACAATTCTAAGTATCAAAAGGTAGATTTGGAAGAAATAGCTGAGCTTAAGGATGGAAATGAGGATACGACTGAGTTGGCTAAATCGCTTGAAGAAAAGGAATATGTGCAGAATGCTTTGGATAAAATGGAGTTTGAGGAAAGGGAAATTGTACGTCTCAAGTATTTTGAAGAAGTTTCAAATATTGAAATTGCTGAGATTATGGGAATAAGTGCCAATAATGTCGGGGTTAAACTGTTTAGAGTGCTTAAAAAGTTAAAAAGCCTATTATAAAACCATGAATAATATTGGAGGAAAATATTTCGGTGATGTCGTTGCTAAGCTAAAGGAGGTAAAATCAGCTGAGCAAATTGAGATCAAACAAGATTTTAAAAACTCGCTGCGCGCTGAGATGATTCAACGTGCTGAAAACCTCCAGGATGAATCGCAGGGATTTGAGTTGGCGGATTTTGTTAGAAGATGGAAATTTGCATTGGGTATAATCCCGATGGTGGCAGTTGTAGCTATTGTTGCCGCTAATTTTTCGCAAATTCAAGTTATAATGCAGGGGGAAGAAATTATTCCTTTGGAAATGGAGCCGGCTGAAGAGCTGGTTATTGCTGATGCTCCATTTGATGAGCAGGAGACTGTTTTAAGTCAAGTTAAGACATTTCCGGCTTATCAAGTGATGCCTCCACGAGAAAATTTGGAAAAATACTACGTTTCTTTGGAACACGCTGCTTCTGAAGAGGGGCGTGAGGAAATTATTGAAATTGATGATGTGTCTATGGCTATTGACGCCGAACCTTTGATTTTTAATTATGAGCCCTATCAAGTGAAAGCTTTGGAGATTGAAACTGAACCTGTTGATTTGGTGGCTAAATACTATACTCCGCCTGAAAGACCGGATTTTGATGCGAAAATTGAAAGTCCTGTGGTTTATTATACTGAGGATCGGGCGGTAGCAGGAATATCCAGTTCTCCCGGGGGTGATGAGTTGGTAGAGCCAGAATTTACTCCTATTTATGTTGAATCGCCGATTGAAGAAGCAGATTTTGCCAAAGCTGAGAATGTGGAAATTGAGGCTGAACCGGTAATGGTGAATAAATCAATTGAAGAGCAGAAATTAGATGCTCAACAAACTATTGTCCGAGTTTTAACCGAAACCCGTCTGATTAATGATGAGTTGCGGGAAGTTGAATTGGAGGAGGAAATTGATCGTGCTCGTCAGCAATTGGAGGAACTTAGAGGTGAATTTGAGCAAGAGGATATTGAGGATGTGCGTAGTCAGATTGAGGAGTTGGGTCAGATTAAACCTTCTCGGATTAAATATAAGGGTGACGATCGAGAGCTGATTGTGGAATTGGTTAGTCGGGAATTCGCTAACGATTTGTCGCATTTGAGCAATGACTATTTAATCAAAGTAAATCGCCTTACTGATAGCAAATATAAAGTGTTGCTTTATGAAAATGGTGTTTTGAGTGTAATGAAATTTGTGGAAGTTGTTGGAGATAAACTGGAAGTGGTTACGCAAGCTATTTATCAGCCTTTTGAGGGTGATGGAGTAAGCCAAGGATAATCCAAAAGAAAATCATGATTTGAGGAAAAACCAGTGAATTGACAAAGGCGCTATGAACCAGTAGCGCTATTAAAAGCGCTGTTATGCCTAAATAGATGCCCTTGTCGTTTTTGGATTCGCGCCATTTTTTGAAGCTTAGGATGATGTTGTGAAAGTAGAAGAGTAGATAGAAAAACAATCCGACCATGCCGGTGGTAGCTGTGATGGTGAGGAGGCTTGAGTCGGAGCCACTGGCTGAATGGACATCTGTGTCTTTGATAAATCCTGCTTTGAATTTGGCCTGGGTAAGGTTGTTGTATCCATGCCCAAGTAAAGGTTTTTGTTCGATTAAGGTAAGCGTTTGATTCCAGTTTTCGATTCTAAGTCGTGCTGTAGGGTCAGGGTTGGTATAGGTTTCGGAAGTAATAGAGTTTACACTTTCCAGTAATTGATTGACTCGATCTTGAGCACGGTCGGAAACTGAAATTCCCAGCAGGGCCGCGATGATGACTGCTAGAAGTAAAGTTCTTGATCTAAGTAATCCGACGATAAAGAGACCGGCACTTAAAGTTAAATAGGCAGAGCGGGAATAAGTTAGGAAAGTGGCTATTAGAAGTGCTGCGATGGCGATGCTAAGTATGATTTGAGTTTGGCGATTTTTGGAGTATGTAAGCACAGCGCTTAGTAGAGTGACGATTAGTGCGAAAAAGCCTCCGATGAAATTGGGGTCGAGCCAGGAGCCGACCAACCTGTTGATGTGTGGGTCATATCCATATAGTTCAGCATATGTTTCCAGGTCGGGAAGGATTTGCAGTTGAATGAAACCGGTTGCTGCGATGAGTAGTGCAGAGATGGTGATAATTTGGAGGAGGCGGTTCTGTGGAGTTTTGTTGAGGATGGTTATAGTGATGGGGAAGAGTGTTGTGTAGAGGATTAGACGGCCTAAATATTGAGCACCTTGTATTAATTCGCTAGTAGAGAGGGTCAACCAGCTAAGCAAAAGTGAGATTGTGGCGGTGAGTATGAAGAGGGCTAAGTAAGTTAGGTTGTTTTTGGTTGGTTTCGAAAATTTCCAGGATTTTTGGTTGGAAAAAAGCCAAATTACAATGAAGATGGGAATGATAATGTCGCTGGCAATTATACTGCGTCCCAATAATTCGAAACGGGAAAACTCTCCCAGTACAGGGAGCAGGAGAATGATGTAAAGTCCGATGAGCAGGGGATTGATGCGCATGTAGAATAAATTGGCCGGCCTTTAAAGTAGCATGCTTTGAAAGAGTTGAAAAGCGGCCCCTGTGGTTGATACTCAGGGACCGCTTTTAGGTTAGTAACTGAAGGTGTAGGTGATTTCGGTGACATATGCCCCACTGCGAATCAGTGGTGGTAATTCAAGTTCATAGGTAAATGGGCCTAAGGTTACATCACCAAGGAAGCCAAGTGTGTTTTCGAAGAGAGTAATTGTAGGGAATGGTCCGGTGATGTTATTATTTTGATTTAACGCGGCATCTGTTGCCCGGACACTATTGTCGTAATCGGAGCTACAATTAATACATGTGCTGGCATCTTGAGAAATTGATAGTGTTGCGGCTTCATCTCCGGGATCGAATATTTCATCTCCGCCATTAATAAGTGGAGTTTGATCTGTGTCTCGTTTAAAGTAGTCGGTCATTTGAACGCTGAGTACAACAGGGTCTGATGAGCAGGAAGGTGCTCGATTGTCGGAAATTGTGAAGGTTGGTTCTTCGGCAAATGCGTATTGATAAGCATTGGTAATAATTGGATTTTGGATGCCAGTAGTTCCCAGATCGGTATCAAAGGTTAAGTTGCTGAATCCTGTGTTGATAATTGGAGCAGCTCCACATTGAATGCTGACTGTTCCGCAAGTTTCGCCGGGTAGTCCGCTTCCGCACAATGAGTCTGATGGTGTAGTGGTAGCAGGATCTGAGGCGGGGCTTGTGCCGATTGCATTTACGGACCAAATCATAAAGCTATATTCTGTTTCATTGGTTAGACCGACAAATGTATCGGATCGATCCGCAGGATCGGAAATATTTACTTCCGTACAAGCTCCATCGCCCAGTTGATCCAAAGTGGCAGCACAAGTGGAAGATTCGCCCCAGCGAAGAATGAATCCGGTAATTGGTGATCCTCCATTGCTAATCGGATCCCAATTTACAGTGATCGCTGCGTTACCTGGGTTGGTGTTTAGGCTTGGTTTAGGTGGGGCAGTTATTGAAGTGCTTGATGGGGTGCCGTTATCAAGATTTGAAGGAGAAGACCAGCCATAGATACCTTCAGCATAAACTTTAAAGTGATAGTCGGTTTCGTTGGTTAGATTGGTGAAAGTGTGGCTGGTTGTACCTGGATCCGGAATAAGTTCGGCCTGACATCCACCGGCAGGATTCAGAGGATCTGCTTCGGATGGAAGGCTGTCGAGTGCGCTTAAGGTACAAGTTCCGCTACTCTCTCCATAATAGATTAAGTATCTTGTGATTGGTTCAATTCCAGTAGGTGCGGTCCAACTTATGTCAATAGTTTGGTCATCAACATTTTCCACAGTAAGGGTTGGTTTAGGATCGATATATTCGAATCCATTAGTTAATGTGTAGGAGTCGCCAAGTCCATTCGTTAGTGTTACATCTACAAATCCTATTCCGTCATTAGATAGATTTGAAGCTGGTATGTTTAGGGTAACTTCATTGTTGCTGATGTGGGTGACATTTCCAGCTGGAGCTCCATTAAAGTTTACACTAATTCCAGAGCCGGTTAGCTCTCCGCTGACAGTATGGGTGATGGTATTGTTTGGAGCGTGTTTGCGGACGAAGATGTCGTCGATGAATAAATAGAAGGATAATCCAGGAATTGATCCAGAACCAAAATTTAAATATAGAGGAGTATCAGGGATATTGTCTGTTGTTGTGGCAGAGAATACTTCTATGTCGGGTTGAGCAACAGAGTTTCCAATAAAGATCTCACTTGTGTCTGACCAGGTGATTTTCCCATGTCTCCAAGGTCCTCTTGCATAAGTGGTTGATGGAATTGTTGGTTGAACAGCAACAGCATTTCCATTGGAAACTCCTCTGATAAAGGTGTCATTAATAGGAGATGTGTTACAGGTTGAACCCCAATACAGGGCATTATTACCTTCTTGTCCTATTCCTGTACCAATGTCTTCAAAGAAGCATTCAGTTCTTGATATTAGTGATCCTGAGGTGACGTTGTCTGTGAACCCATATAATGATGAGAAGTGATTGGCTCCATTTGCAGCACCTTCATAAAAATCGAACTCTACTACTACATCTTTATTGAAGGTTTGAGGGCTCCAATAAATATCATTACGATAATTATAGAAGTTTGCTCTAATTCTAGCGCCGGTTGGTTCTCCAGCATAGTAGGTGAACCCTGCACCGGTTGATCTTTGAACCCATCCATGAGCCCACATGTCATTTATATCTACTGTTCCACTTCCGTCATGATCGGTTTGAAAACCTTCGTAGATTTCGAAGACTTGTTCACCTAAGTATTGATATGGATCAGCAAGATTATCGTATTTTAGAATTACTTTTTTAGTTGAGTTGGCTGGAAGATCAGTTTTAATCCAGACTTTGGTGGTGTTTGTATTACAAGTTCCTGGTTGTACCCAATATGGTATTGGAGTGCTTCCGTCAATTTCATAGACACGTACATTTGCACAATTTGCTGCTAGATCACCAGAAGTTATCAGGCTGTTTCCATCTATGTTAAAGAATACTTGGTGATCTGTCAGAGCCGGTCCTGCATTAGTGAATTCAACTTCGCGATAAGTTCCGCTTGGACCTTCATAGAGTGCTTGCCCTTGAATGGTGGCTGAAATTCCTCCACTTACAGGTCCAACAGCAGGATTGATATCAAATATAGTTAATGGGATATCCAGGTTCTGAGTGCCATCTTCAAAAATTTTGATTTGAAAGTCGGTTGTTACTCCACCGCTACCGGCTAGTTCAAAATCTTGGAAATCTAAAACAAATCGTTTCAATCCATCGGTTTCTTTGATTGCCCAGGTGATGTTTTCTCCTTGGCCGGTATTATAGTTTTGCCATCTTCCAGCTATCATTATTGGGTCATTTGTGCCGGTTAGGTCAGAACCAATGTATTGAGTAGAATTGTAAGAATTTAAGTCAGTAACGCTTGTATAGGGAGTTGGAGGTCCAGTGTCTTGAGTGTTTTGGTCATGATCGTGTAAATAAAAGTTACCATATGCTGTAATTGTAATTGTGTCGACGTAGCGATCATAGGCTTTGGTGTAGAAACCAAGTGGTAATGTGATTGAATTAGATGATAAATCCAGCGAACCTGAACTGCTGTCTATAATATCCGGATCAGCCGTCATGTTTTCACTATAGAATTTTGTAGGTTCTTGATTAGGGTTTCCATTAATAAAATTGTATCTTTCTGCACCCTCGAAAACATTTTGAGTAGGTGTTCCCGTGAAATCATAATCGTTGAAACCATTTGGATCATCAGATTGGTTAGTAATACCTGAGATATATGAAAGGGGAAGGGAGGGAGCTTGAACGCCATCTCCGATAGGGAAGTCATCACCATCAGCTAAATGAATTTCAATTGCTCCTTCGGAAGTACCTGCTCCGGCGTGTGGTGTGACAGTAAGGATGTCGGAGGCGGGGCTCCAGAGACCGGCGGAGTTTTTAGCGAAGACGGCGAAATGTACGTCAGTGTTGGTGTTTTCACTAAAAGATAAAGTGAAGGTTCGAGTTTCAAACAGTCCACTACCCGGAATAATTCGAGCTGGTGAAGGAGAGAGGTTAGGATCAGGATCATAGCCAATTGTTGTACATGCTCCTTCTCCCCCATAGAATTTAACCACGTCAGAGGTTGTACAGCTTTGTGGTGTGGGGAGAGTTAGATCGTCATAACCATAGACAAGTTTGTATTCATCAATTGTGCCAAAACCTGGGATGGTAGGAGTGTTCCAGTTGACGGTTACTTGATCTTCGGCAGAAATGCCGGAATTCCAAGTGGGTGCATTTGGTGGATCAATTGGTGTGACCGGAGTAGCTGTACCGTCTTCGTAAATCTTAATCTGCCAACTGGCAGTTGCGCCGCCACCTCCATAAATCTCCATTTCTGCTATATCAAGAATCAGTCTTTTCGTTCCGGCTGTTTCTTTGATAGCCCAAGTTACACGTCCGGTTCCGGTGTTATACCAATTCCATCTACCGGCAATCATTACAGGGGAGTAAAGGTAGTAAAGAGATGAGTTGTTATAGGATAACAGGTTGGTCGCGGCGCCAATCGGGTTTGGAGGTCCTAATGAATTGTTGGATACATCACTATAGTACGAATCAAAAACAAGTGAAGTTCCGTAATTGGTTATATTGATGATTCCTAAATTTCTTCCATAAAGATTGGTGAAGAAATGGGAGCTGAAGTCTAATTGAGCTCCTCCGGAAGAAATATCCAGCGCGCCGTTAGCGATAATGTCTGGGTCATCAGTTGTACTTTCTCGGTTGTAGCTAATAGTATTTTGAGTTGGATTGCCGTCGGTGAAAGTATATCTTTCAGCATCTTCAAACACAGTTTGAGTTGGTGTTCCAGTGAAATCAAAATCATTGTAATTGTCAAAATCATCAGCGCTATTTGAAATGCCTGAGATGTAGGGTAGAGGATCACCGCTGTTAAATGGTGTTGTGCCGTCACTGTTGGGGAAATTATCACCTGATGGAAGATGAATTTCAACTGCACCATCTGGGGCGCCATTTCCTTCAGAAAGTTGGAAAGTTAAAATTTCAGAAGCAGGACTCCAAAGACCTTCGGTGTTTCTAGCAAAGGCTACCAGGTGCACTGTGGTGTTTGGACTATTTCCGTTGATAAATTCTCTAGCAGTAAAGCGAGTATCAGGGGGGACAATGTCATCAGTGAAACAATAATTACTATCAAATTCGTCTAAGTCGCCATCAAATTCAACAACATCTGTCACAGTACAAGTGCCGATAGGAGCTTCGTAACCGTAAACTATTCTATAGGCATCTATTGTTCCGGATCCCGGATCAACCGGTTCGTTCCAGTAGGCGGAATATGTTGAGGCAGGAGTGTAAGTGTCCCAGGTGGGTGCATCCGGTGGTCTGATATCAGTTTCAAAAATCTTAATTTGGAAATTGGTGCTTCTGGTTCCGCCAGTTCCATAATAAGGAATGTTCTCAAAACTGACTGTTGTGTGTCTGTTTGGAGAGGTTCCGAAAGTTTCTACTTTGATATCTCCAACACCAGAATTATCCGTAGGATTTAAGTCAGTCCAGTTACCTGCAATGAGTATGTCACCGGTTACTGATCCATCTACCAGGTATTGACTTTCCATTTGGTATCCTGAACAACATCCGTTGCTCGAAGTGTCATTAATATCCGTGTCTGAGTTTAAGTAAATAAAACCGTTGCTGGAAACACGAATTGTATTGACTAATTTCCCATACACTCTGGTGTTAAATCCAAGTGGGATGTTAGCTGATAAACCATCATCACTCAGGTCGAGATCTGAGGTGGTTACTGAGTCTAGATTTAGAGGGATGTTTCCATATATTGGTTGATTAAATTCATCGAACCCATAGATTTCAGCTCCTACCAGGTGGGAGCTGGTTAGTGCGGTGTGTTTGGTCATATTCAGATCATAGGTAGAGAAGTTAATATCATTAAGGTTTGCTACATCATTACCGTTACTTATACCTGCTCCGAAAGGAGATCGGCCAGTAGTAAGATCTGTATATTGTGTGCCTGTTTCATCTGTATCGTTACTGTGGTGGATTTCTATTTTTCCATCGATTTCTCGAACTGTGAAAGTTTCAACTGTTGATGAGTTACTAATATTGTCGGTGCCGATTGCAAATGCGGCAATTCGATAATCTCCTGAATCCAAAAATGGGAAATTAGTACTAGTTTCGAACGCAGTAGTTTGGAATTTCACGCAGTCATCATTTACGCCAGGCGTTATAGTGACATCATAAGTTTGTAAATCGGTGTCGGAACAATTTCCGCCAACCGGCGCATATTGGATGAGGAGGTTGGTGATTTGTTGATTACCTGCAATGTTCGAATATGGTGTGGTTAATCCGGAATCTTCGAAATAAGAAACTGTAAATTCATAGTAGTTTATTCCTGTTTGTTGAAGATATGGCGGATCCATTTGGAAGGGAGGTCCGGAGAAGGCGGTGTTAGCTCTTATGAATGGATAAGGGTATAAACTATAATGATTGTTTACCCCAGAGTATGCGTAAAGCCAAATGTCGAGTTGTTGTCCGTCAATTAAGGGGGAACCTCCCAAGTTGTCTATGGTGTATTGAAAGTTGCGATCTGTGGCAGTGTGATCTCCATTTCCAATGCTGAAAACAGGACTATAGGTACAATTCGCAGTGTTGCCGGTTCTCATATTACAATTAGGATCATCCGGGTTTCCCCAAGAAAAATTATATATATCAACTTGATCTATTGAGGTCCAATTGATTGTGATTGATTGAGTTTCGGAGGTGGCAGAGTCGATACGTGCCCATGGTTCGGTGACAATGTTTGATTCGTTTCCTGGGCCTCCTCCTTCAAGGACAGGGAATACTATGAAACTAAACTGAGGCCGATTAGTTTCATTATAAGGTAAATCATTAAGATAGGTGTTTGAGCTATAGAGTGGATTACCGCTGTCTATATCAATTTGTTCGCATTCCGGATGAGGGTTGGTGGCCGGGTCATAATAAGTATTTAGACTGGACATACAAGCGGTGTCAGTAATGTTGCCATATTGAATTACATAGCGACTTGGTGAGTAGTATGCATAGTCAATACCTCCAACATTAATAAATGTGTTAATATTCCAGGATAAATCCATTTCAGGCTTTGTAGCATCAGGATTGACATTCAAAGTAGTGATGTCGATATATGGATTTTGCCATGTTGTTGTAATTGTGTCAGGCGAGCTGATAAGATCATATGTAGAATTGTAGGCGAAGACAGCGATGTCGTAGTTCGGATCAAATGGTATTTCGGTTCTATCAAAATTATAGTTTGTACTAGGGAGGGCTGTTTTTTGTACCACTGCTGAACAATCCGGATCACCCGGTGTTATTAGTGCTGGGTCTTGGCTATAGTCTGTAACTGTTGGAATGTCGGTTACTGTACAAGTTGCCGGATCACCATATTGAAGAATGAAGGAGTCGTGAGATACCTGATCTGCTGCTGGAGGAGTAGCTGTATAATAAGGCACTACATTATTTGGGTAGTCGTTGATTCTAGTAAAGGTGGGATTTGGAGGTGGATCAGGTAGGCCTGAAGTGGAATCTGTGGTTGTGCCCGGATTGCTAAATCCGATAGCATTTTCTGCATAGATGAAATAAGCATATTCAGTGTCTAGCGACAGATTACCGGCGTTATAGGTTAGTGTTGAGCTGCCGAATGAGTTAACTTGCTCACAATTTACGTCAGGTGTGCCAGAGTCGCGAACGATTTCTGCAGAAGTTGCATCACAGGTTGCTGATGGACCGAATACGAGTGTGTAGCCGGTAATTGCTGAACCTCCATCGTGAACCGGAACAGTCCAAACGGATTGAGAGTTGACTGCGCTACTTGTCACTGAGATTTCCGGTGGGGCAGGCGCAACTGGTGGACAGTCCGGATCCGGGGTGAGATTGTCAGCACAATATTGAGCAGCGGTACATTGGCCGTCAGAGTTACAGTCACAGGCGTCGCCGGGGGTGAATTCAGTGACCAGAATACCATTGGCTTCTAATCCGTTATACCCAAAAGCTGCTATTCCCTGGCTGTCAGATCTCCAGGAAGGATCAGCTCCTTGAGATGCCACACTACCAGCTACTGCTATTAAACCGGTTCCATCAATGTTGATTGCGTTAACTTGAGGAGTAAGGAGTCCAGAACCGTTGTGCCATAACGCTGTAAAAGCGATTCTGTTGCCGTCAGGACTGAAGAGTGGTCCGTTACCTTTATAATTTTCTCTGTAGTCTAGGTTGAAGAAGTCTGTGCCATCGCTATCGATGATGTAAAGTCCGTCTTCCTCATTATCCCCGTGTCCTGTGAACGGAAATAGGGTAGGATCATGTGCATAGAAGACGATTTTGCTTCCATCCGGATTAATGCTTAAACCTGCGCCTAATAGTTCTACTCCGTAACTATTGTTGTCACTAATTACCATTTGTTTGTTGGAACCATTAGCGTCCATAATATAAACGCCTTTTGTCCAGAGCCAGGTATTATATTCAGTTTCTGTGTAGTAATTTTTAAAATAAGCAATTTTTCTACCGTCTCTACTCATAACAGGGTTTGTGTAGTCTGCACCTGAGAAAGTTAGAGCGGTAATACTACTTCCATCTAGAGCAGCTCTGTAAATATGGGCAAATGGATAAGGATCAGTATCATCTGTATCTGGTCTAGCTGAGAATATGACCTCACTGCCATCAGGGGTGAATGTATAATCTTCTTGTAGTTCAACCTTTAATGTTGGCCCGGTGATGTTGTATACATTAGAGCCATCGACATCCATGGAATAGAGGTCAGCATTATTGTTTCCGTCAAAGTCTATATAAATAATTTTTGAGCCATCTCGTGAAAAAGTAGGATTAGTATAGTCGCTACTGTCAACACTGCTTATTTGAGTTTTATTGCTTCCATCAGCAGCATTCATGGTGTAAATACCTTTAAGACCTCCAAACCATAAATCGTAAACAATTAAGCTGTCATCGGGACTAAAATCAGGTGAGGTTTCGTAAACTGTAGGAGTATTAGTTAATGCAATTGTGGTGAGTATATTGGCGTTTTCTTGTCCAGGGTTTGCTACAAGAGGACAATTGTCTAATCCATTGGGAATTGTGTCATTATCTAGATCTGGGTCTTGAGGAGTTATTGCAACGGTTGGGTTTGAAGCTGGACTTTCGCCGACAAAATTGTAGGCAAAAATGACAAAACGATAATCAGTCAGATTGGTTAAACCGGTAACATCTAAAGTTGTATCTAATGGATTAATATCATCAATTATATTACATCCGGGTGAAGCTATAGATGTTGAAAGTTCGGTAGTGTCACATTCTGCAGTATTGCCATATTTGATTAAGAATTTTGTTAATGGACTATTTCCATCACTTCCGACACTCCAGTTGAGAGTAACCAATTGGTTGCCAGGAACTCCGCTTAAAATGGGCTGATCAGGAATTGTCGCTGGGGTGGTTTCAGTAAGCGTGATATCTGTTGGAGCTGAAGGAGCTCCATCGCCGAATCCGTTAATTGGAATTATTACAATTCGGTATTCTTCAGAAGTAGTAAGACCCGCAATAGCATGTTCAAGAATTGATCCTAAGTCGTTTTCAACATTTAGGTCAATTTGTGTACAATTAGAATCATTATAAGTTGAAAGGTTGCTCATGCACGTTGCGTCGGAAGTTAAGCCGTAGCGTATTGCATAATCAGTAATAGTTTCATCACCAAGTGGCTTTTCCCAGTAAATTTTAATAACACCCTGTGATAATTCAAGTATTTCCGTAATTGTAGGTGCGGTTGGTAGTCCAAGGAATTCAATGGCGACTGTTTGTGGAATAGTATAATTGTCTGGTGCGCTAGAAATATCTGTCGCCATAAACACTCGTGTACCAGATTCGGTTGCAGATATGATGAAACAAGCTTCACCTTCAGAGTCAGATATTCCTGCTGCGGCTCCATTATTTGAACAAACGCCAGTGTTGGTTGGGCTAATATTTATGCCACTAGTATTTCCAAATAGAGTATCTATTTCAATAGTATGTCCAATTAGAGGATTGTCATTTAAATCTTTAACTGTTGCCGTTATGAATGCTTGATCAACGCCATTCGCGTTGAGTGTATCAAGGTCTGTTGCAAGGGTTGAGAATTGACTATATGGATTTGGGGATTCATATTGCGTATAAATATCTGCCGGACTGTTTTCTTGTTGCCAAGCAATCATTAAACCAAGATCAGATCCCTTAGCAATGGAAGGGTTAGAATTGATGGCAGGTTCATCTGCAATAATATTTCCAGGTAAGCTGCGCTGTAATTCTCCATTTACGACTCTTTGTGAAATTATTCGTGATGCCGGTTCTGTCTGAGAACCATTCCAGTCTTCGAACACAATATGAAATCCTGTATTAGGTTGGGTCCTTGTATATTCATCGTCGAGAATCTGTATATTTTTCCTAATTCTAGTTGATTCGGATGGATCTGAGACTAGCACTTTATTCCAAAGTTGTTCACCATTACTACTAAGAACTTTCGCCGCAATGTTTGAGGAGGTGCCTGCTAAATCTGAGTATTCCTCCCATGCAATTGCGATATTGTCATTACTGTCAATTGAAAGTCGGGCGTGTTGGTCATTTATGCCATCGCTTACTTTAATACCATTGTCTCCATATAGTTGATTGGTAAGGTTGCTATTTAATTTTTGAATATAAATATTTCCGGAGTTATTTTCTCTGAAAAGAATTATTGGGTTAGCGTTTGAGTCAAGAGCTAAATCTAAAAGTGATTGGTTCTGATTTGGGTTTATTGTTATCTCTTTTTTCGCAATTTCGCTCGCGTTTGTGAAATCTATTTTTGATAATATTATTCTATTATTATCAGTTCTTTCATAGGCCAGATAAATGTCTGAAAACATAGATTCGGCTTTTGGATTTGCGTAGGTTTCAGTTGTTCTGTTGGTGAGGTTGTATCCTGTAGAGCCGTTCCAATCAAAAGTGATTGGAGAATTATCAGCATAGTTTGCATAGATATCATCATTTTGTACCCAGAAAACGTGGGCGTGATATTTTTCTGTGGCAATTAATTCGATTTGGTCAGGATTGATCGCGGGGGGAGAATTAACATCAGTACTAATTTCATATGATTCATTTGGTAACCATCTTAACTTGATAGAATCAGAGTTTCCATCAGAAGAGACCGCTCGATAAGCTACAACTGTGTTGTCTGGATAGGAGTAGGCAAGGGGTTTTACCGCTTTAGCTGAATCAGCATATTCTAACGTATCAGTGATTTGCTCACCGGTTCCGTTAAATTCGGGATTTAGGTATTCTCCAATTTCAGAGTTTAAAGTGGTGAATCTGAGAAAGCCTCCACTTGGATGATGGCTTAGTTGATTAGTGTCACTTGGAGAACTAGCAAGATATACGTCATCTAGCCAAATTACACTAAAGTCTTCCGAGTTTTCTAGCAAGTAGTCGTCTTCATCATAATTAACGGTTTTAACTACAATTGGTCTAGTTTGATTTCCTTCTCCAATGTCTCTACTTTCCAATGGAGAATCTAGGATATATAAATTACTCATCGTTCCGGTCTGGTCGAAGTTAGCGATGACAGCATCATGTTGATAGACAGCTTCTCTAGTATTTTTAAATCTCTCTCGATTCCAAGTTGCGATAAATCCACTGCCTGTATCAATTAAATTAGTAACAGAAAAAGTGTTGGGTCTAAAACTATTATAATATTGAAGGCCGTTTTCGTTATTTGGTTGTACATAATCTATTTGATCTTGATTAAGAAATTGATTATTTTCAGCCAAATTTGAGTCGATATTTCCAGTTGAGTCTATACTAGTAAAGAAAGTTTCATTTTCGTATATTTTAGTGTTATAGATGTCACCAGTGTAAAGCATCCAGAACCCTCCGGTGGATTTAGGATATGTAATTGCGAATTCTATTAGGTCATAATTAATTTCTGGGTAGTCGCGATGCAGAATAGGTTGTCCTGAATTCCAGTTATGAACGGGAGCGCCCCCAGAATTACTGATGTTTTCAAAGTAGATTTGGGATCGGTCATAAGTTGTAAAATTAAAAATTCTTTGTTCCATATAGTAGGTAATGGTAACTCCATTATTACCATCGCTAATTGCACTCAAGCCTTTTATGTCAACTTCGTCGTAATAATATTCTTCAGAGATTAGTCGACTCCATTGGTTTTCTCCACTTGCATTTGACGGGATATGATTTATGTAGATTTGATAGATGTATTCTGAGTCTATTTTACAACTTTGATAGAAAATGACGTAAACTCCATTGTTGCCATCATCAATCATGGTTCCATGATCTTGATTATAATTATTAGTATAGTCGCACAGTTTATTGCTAGGAAGAATAGAGTTGCTCCGATCTGTTGCATTTGCAGTTGAGACTGTAGGGTTATTAAGGTTGAATATAGGAGTTCCATTCGGACTATAAGTTCTTACTTTTAACTGATTGTTATTAGATTCGTTGTTGTATAGATAAAGTACCTTAAGATTTCCTGATGAATCTACTAGCATGGAGTGGATTTCGTAGGCTTTTTCGTCCAGAGGATTATCGTTGATTTGAATAGGCCATCCCGGAAGAATGTTGCGATTATCGTCTAGGCGATAAATTCTGGTATACTCAGTGTCGGAAAAAGTTGGGAAAGAAACAAAATATCCGCCATTATTGTCAGGAATAATATTAATGTAGTCTGCAAAATTGATTTCTGAAGTTGAGAATAGAGGGGCTGATATCGGGTTGCTTAAAACAGGATTACCATTGCTGTCAATTTTTTGGAATAACAGTGCATAAGTGTTAGGTTCCTGGTAAACTGTCATGAAAACATCAATCCCTCCTGATTGATCTGGGAAAGCTTTGTAGTCTTTAAAAGAATAAGTTAAGTCAGAATCGGGGACAATTTGTGTCCCAATTCCTGGCCAAATAGGATTTAGTGAGGAATCTAGTTTTTGAGCATATAATGCGAATCTGTCAGTTTGAGTGTAAGGATAAACAGTTGAGGCATGAAATAGAGCAACAATATTGTTGTCTGAGGTTTCTGTGATTGTGGGCGCATAGCTTTCAGCATAGGTTGATTGGTCATATTGAGAATTAGCTATGTTGAAGTTTTGATTTGAATAGGACTCGGAATCAAAGTGTAGATTGATGTCTTTACTATAGCCTTCTGTTAAATTGTTAAGTCTTAGTTGATAAGAGGTCCCATTTGGACTACTGGAATTAGCCAGATAACAGATCTGTCCGTTCGTGTCCGTATTTGTTCCCGGGGTTACAGTGCTTTTGTCAGTACAATCAACTTGCGTCAGTGTTAGATTTCCATCACCAGAGATTATTTCTAGATTTAAATCTGTGTTAGCTATTCCTTTGTAATCATTAATGTCAGCGCCGGATTCCTCAATTACCGGATCGTATTCTTCTCCATATACAGTAAGGTATAGTTTATTATCAACTCCGGGTGTTAAAAAGAAGTCAGTTTTTCCTTGGAAGAGGCTACCTTTTTTAACTGTACTTAAGTAAGTGAATTCGGGTCTACCTTCGTCGAGGAATACTTGAATTTCAATACTTCCCCCATCTGGATTTTCAATAATTATGTCATGACGACCTCGGTCTAATATTCCAGCAGGAGAAGTAAAGGTTATTCTATCTATGTATGATGTTTCGGGGTAATCGGAAATTAATAAATTAGTTGCAGGAACACCATTAATGGTGACAGTTGCCCCAGGTTCAATATCTTCTGCTAACAAGGAGACGGATGTATCCTCGTTGCGAGCGTAACGATATGGGTTTATTTGGCCCCAATTTATTGGATTGCTTATATAGGTGAATAATCCTGGGAAAGTGTTAGTTGCGAATCCTGGGTATTCAAGAATTAAGTCCGGTGTACCTATGGTTTGTGTTGGGACATCACAATTTAGTTGGAATTCATTATTTATTGAAACATTGGTACATTCATCTGATGGATCAGTAGTTCCAAAATATACTTTTATATCATCTCTAAATCCACTTCCATTAATGGTTCTTGTTCTGTTGCTAACATAGCCTACTGGAATTGAGTCTGGGTTTACACTTGTAGCTTGAGGTGAAATGTGGATCTGAATGGGCGTTGTGTAGCTTGATGATTCTAAGGTGCCAGGGTTAGTTACTGTGAGAGTCCAGTCGGTATTTCCTGCATCGATGGAAATGTTTGATGCGTCAAATTCACAAGTGATTGTATCTGTGGTTCTGGTTGTGTAGTTTTCACAAGGTAGGTCAGGTTCATCATTTTTAGTCAGTGACAATATTGCATTGCCATCTTCGAAATCTGTTCCTGTTACAGTTATACTATTTGGAGTTGTTTGCCTGTAAATAGTAGTTGTTGAGACTGTAGCAATTGATGGTGTTGGAATAGTGATATAGGTGATTGCATCAGTTGTGGTAACAGAGTCGGTTGTATAATTAGTGATTGTAACGGATGCTGTGCCGGTTCCGGACGGTGCTTGTACAAGTATTTCCTGACTGGAGTTTCTAAAGCTAGGGAAAGTGCCATTGGGAAAAGTTACATCGGGACCCAATACATATGTGTCGCTAAAGATTGGTGTAATGCTATTGTTAAAAATAATTGCTTCTCCTATAGAGTTTGGTGCCACATCTAGGTATCCATTATAAATATCTGCTATTTGATCATCGCTGAGAGTATGTCCAAACAAAAATGCTTCATCCATTGTGGCATTCAGGTTGTTGTTATACGTAGAAGAAGCGGGCCAATGATTTTTACCGAATAGAATGGGGTATTCATTAGAGGTATTGTAACCTCCATCGTCAGAAGTGTCGCTGGTACGTACTCCATCATATTTACCATCTATATATGCTGAGACGTTGAGATATGGGGCTGCGTAATCTGCTGTTCCTGCGAAGTGATGCCAATCAGTAGAAGTATAAGGAAAGTAGGTGCTATCAAATTCAGAGCTGTTTCTTGTTACGCTGTAATAATCTCCGTACCATCTTGAGAAATTTAATCTTTCAGTACTATAATCATCGTATAAGGTCATTGAAAATTGACGAGGATTGTAGGTTATGGTAGCGTCATAGTTGTAGTTGGAATCTTGTTTAATCCATAAACCGTAGGTCATTTCATCAGTAAGTGCGGTACTCTTGGTAAAGAAGAAATCATTACTGACTGAATTACCGGTTTTCTTACCTTTGTTAAATCTTCCCGAAATTGTATCAACATTGGAGTCATTAACATAGGTTCCCATGTTGGCAATGCCTGGAGTTGTTGAAATTGTGGTATCTCCTCTGGAAATAATTAGGTGATTTCCATTACCTGAAGAGTCACAAATATCTCCCGGTTCAGTATAAAATCCGCCATCCGGACCGTTTTGGAAGGTAACATCGCCACAAGAATCAAAGTCATCTGGGAATGTTTCATCAAAGTGCCAAAGTCCTATCAGGCCGGGAATTTTTGCCGGATCGTACACTGTAATGTCAGAGGCTGATGTTAAACTGTATAGTCCAGTATGGAATAAATAGAACTCATTTGCACCATTTTTTAAGGTTGCGAAGTAAAGATCTATAAGTGTAGAGTCGGTGTTGCAGTTTTGCAGGTAGAATGGTAGTTCATTCTGCATGTTTATGTCAGAGTAGAATCTGATATCTGAGCAGTCTGAAGACATTTTACCTTGATTAATAAGTTTAGCCGTATCAAATGTCAGTCTAATAATTTGGTCTGATTTTGAAGCTCCACTAGTGTTGTTGAGGATTATTTTTTGAAGAGATCCAGATTGGAGGAAGTTGTCTCCATTTATAACAACCAAACCACCATTTTCAGAGATTGTGTTTGGAGTAAAAGAGTTTGCAATTGGGGTGTTGCCCAAGTATGAGTAACCGCCGGTTTCAGTAGTGGTAAATGTGTTAATGATAACACTTACGTCAACAATCCCAGTACCTGCCGGTGTGGTGGCAACTATTTCCGTATCGCTGATGCGAGTTATATTTGTGCCACTAACACCTCCGAATTGAACATCTATTCCTGGAACATCAGAGAAGTTTTCTCCAACTATTAAAACGTTTGTGCCACCTGATTCGGACCCTTCATTTGGTAACACGAAAGTGATTGATGGATCTGTGTTAATAGGTGAATTATCGATAGTAAATGCTGAAGTTTCAATATCGATTCTGACCGGGTTGTTCTCCACAATAATATCGTAAGTTCCCTGAGGTGCTGTGCTAACATCTATTTGACAACTGAGTTGGTTTTCAGTTCGAGCGGTAATATCGCAGTAGAATCTTTCGCCAGAAACTTGTTCTTGGAAAATCACTTCACTAATTACCGAGTCAAAGTTTGATCCATCAATAATAATCGGTTGCGGCGTTGTGGTGCCAGCAGCAACAGTTGTGTTTCCGGATATAGAGTTGATTGAAGGTAAAGGTACATTGTTGTTTTCGAATAATTTAACTTGATATGAGGTGAATTTGTTGGAATTTGGATTGCTACAATCCGAAGAATATACATCTCCACCTGGAATGCGATTTGCTTCTATGATGAATTTTCTGTTGGGTGCAAAGCCTTTGGTTATGTAGTTGATTTCTGCTGGACAGTCGTAGTCATTAAAAGAGCTTTCATATAACCAACCAACAGCAATCATAAAATCATTATCAGCAATGTTATTAGCTATGTTAGAGTCCATTGCATCAGACGAGGACGTAATGTAAGAGCTTAGATTTGAACCGATTTGCAGTATTCCATATTGTGGAACAGCTCTAAATTCACTGAGAATTTTTGGTCCAAAATTGATACTGAATGGCATGTCCTGACTATATGTAGATGATGTTGCGGGTGGGTAGCTGCTTGAGCCAGTCATATCTTCCATTTTTGTTCCGCTTATACTAGATTGTACTATGCCAGTTGGTTGATAAGCATATCTCCAAGTAGTGTTTTGATCAGTAAATGTTGTGTTGGAAGCAGATGGAAAAATATCCCAGTCACCATTTATAATTGTGTCTGAGGATCCATCAGCAATACCTATTGTCATTGTTTCACTGAAATAGGTTTGATATTGCTCGAGATGTAATTCGATAAATGGTCCGTATTCTGCCGGCACATATGTGAACTCATTACTACTTGTTGTTTCTAATCCACCTGGGTTGATAATTCGTACGTCGACTGGTCCCAGCTCATTGGTGTTGGGGACAGTGGCATTGATAGTATTAGAATCTACCAATACAACATTATCCGCAGGTGTGTTGCCAAGAAAAACTTGTATAGGGACATCATCTGTAGTTACGAAATTACTACCAGTGATAACTATACTTTGCCCACCAAGATTGTTGCCTGAGTCGGGAACAATGTCTCCATATACAGGAGATACTGCGTTGTAATAAGTCATTTTATCAATCAGATTTAGTTCCGGTTTTCCGTCAGAAAAACGTATGGTTAGAGTATGGTTTCCAGCTGAAAGACTTGGAGAGTTGAAAGGCGAGGATGTCTCGGTGGCAGCAACTCCATTTATTAAAATCTCGCTAATGTTGGATAGAGGGTCAACACCATTAAATAAATCTGAAGAAAAGGTGACCGGAGTGTTTGCGCCTGCTTCCAAACTAATTGGAAGGATGGTTTTGATAAAATTGATGATTAAGTCATGACTTGTGAATCTTAGTGTTTCTTGGTTTTCCACCGTAACTGAGGTTATATCTCCAAGAAAATTTGTGTTACATCTAATAATATCCTCTCCACCCACTGTGTGATTATTCTCTAAAAAGTTTACTCCATCACAAGTGTTTGTTCGGTCTTGATTAATAAATACCAATGGAATGTCGCTAGTGAGTGGGTCAGTATTATCTTTAAAATCAGTTCCAGTAATTGTAAGCTGACGAGTAGAGCTTAACTCCTCTAAGTCATATGAGGTGACATTGGGATATACCAAAATTGGAATGCCCCCATTTGCTATAAGGTCAGGTTTGCCGTCGGTATAGGTAATAGTAAGGTCCTCAGCACTTTCAGTGGCAATTGCGGGTATACTAATTGAAGATATTTGATCATTAACTGCAGTGCCCGTAACAACATTTCCTCCAATTGTTATCGTGTCTACATTAACACCAATATTATTACCAATAATATTAATAGTATTATTCTCATTTGTAGGTAGTGCCGAGTTCAGCAAGCTGGTAATTCCATCAATTGTTCCTGAAAGAATTCGTTCATAATATTCATAGGAATGCGGAATGGCTACATAGCTTCTATTCAAGCTGTTTGAGGAGTCGTTATTGAGAAGTAAAATTTCATCAACTCTATTGGTAGGCGTATCTATACAACTGAAAGACAGTGTATCAATGCCTGATGTGCCCGGGCTGTTTTGAACAAATGAGATGTCGAAGCAGTCTAAGTATTCTGTGCCGTTCCAAGCTCTAATATCCGGTGATCTAAGTGCAAAGGGGTCTATACCTGCTTCTTTAAAATTTGTTCCTGTGATAACGTAGTCAATCGTATTGTTTTGGTCAGTTTGACCGGTCCGGTCAATTTCCATGGATGTAACTGTTGGGAAACTGCGATAGGAAATTCCTCTTTTGAAAACTAGGTCAGGTTTTCCGTCAGAAAAAATTAAAGTAACATCGGCATCTGTTTCTGTAATACTTAGTGGTGCGGTGAAATCGTAAGTGGTAGTAAATGTAAAAGGTACAGGTGTGTTGCCTACAAAAATACTTTCAACATTAGTTAGCCCCCCACCGTCTAGAGAGACGTTCTTGTTAGAATTTATCTCAACAATACCAGGGGTTACCGATCTAATTGCATGATTTGCTATAACAATACTTCTGTCTGCAGCAGACGCCGCATCATAGTTGCGAATATGAATTGAATTTAGTTGAGTTGGAGAGCTAAAATATTTAATACATTTTATAGTGTCAAAATAACCACTATTTTGAATTACTTGTATAGAGTTACATTTGTCGTATGAATTATAATTAAAGTATACTTCAAGATTTCCAATTGCATCACCGTCAATGCCAGGAACTTTGAAGTTGGCTCCCTCAATAGTAAAGTGAGTTTCATCATTGATGATCTCTTTTTCTATTTTAGTAATTATTGGAGATGTGTCGTAGGTGAATTGAGGATTGCTAGTACTTACCAGTCCGTCAGGTTTACTGATTACAATGTCAACAGATTCACCAGCTGTACCCAAAGGAGTGGTAACACTGAGGCTGGTGTCACTATTTATGATGAGGTCTGTGCCAGGCACACCATCAAAAGTTACTTGATCTGCTCCGGTAAAATAATTACCATTTATTAATACACGTGTTCCACCAGCGTTTGAGCCAACATTAGGGGTAACACTGTCAATAATAATAGCATATCTAAATGTTGCTGGATTAGCTGAGGAGTTTTCTCCTTTGGGGTTTTCAATGTAGACATCTACATCTCCGGATCCAGGTGGGACAGTGACCTCAATATTATCAGGAGCATTAAAAACAAAGTTTGCGGTATCTAGGGGTGATCCGTTCCAAAAAAGGTTAAATGGAGGTACGAAGTTAGTTCCATCAATTGTAATTAGCTCATCAACATTAGCAATAGGGGTGATGTAGGTGATAGTTGGGTCAACTCCAAGAGATATGTATAGGGCCTCATCCAAGGCGCGAGTGGCAGCAGATGTTGGATTGGTGACATTGACGCTATAGTAGCCATATACTGCTCCGTTTAAGTCTACATCACAAGTAATATCCGTGCTGGTTTGAACAGTATAGTTTTGACAATTGATAGTAGCATCGTGACGAGAAATTGACACTGTTGCTGGAGTTCCGCCAGTTTCAAAATCTGTACCTGTTATACTAATAGTTCTAGTATCATCTGTCACGAGGTCTATTGGTGCCACATTTACTGGTTTGGGGCTGACTCCGTAATAGATACCGTCAGTTAGAACACTTTCGAGCCCTAAACTGTTGGTAACTTTGACGTTGTAGTTCCCTGCAATAGTGTTGGGGCTAGTAATAACTTCGAGTTCTCCTTGATTAATCCATTTACTGATTTTAGCTTGATCGGGGAATCCGACTATTGGTCCTAATTTAGTGACTTCTCCTCCAATTAGTGTGCTAATGCCAGTTGGTTTTAAGTATGCTTCTTTAGTTGCTGGGATAGCCTCTAGGCCGTTCGCGTAAATATCAGCAATTTGTTGGTCAGTAAGTGCTGTTCCAAAAGCAAACATTTCATCGATGTCACCGATAAGGAAATAATTGTCAACACCACTATTAGAAGTTTCTCGGTAGAATCGGCCAATTATAGTGGGATCTAGAATATCATTTACCATTCGGCTAACGTTCGTATCAATTTGATAATTCGAACCACTGGCAATATATCCTCCATTTAAAAATATGGTGGATACGCCGGTTCCATCTCCATTATCTCCGGTTTGTCTGATGGTTAAATGATGCCATTTGTTTTTTGCATCGTTGTAATAACCTTGCGCAGAGTTTGGATAAAAGGTCCCATAAAGCCCGGGATCATCGGTACGCCATACTACTGAACCGTAGCCACCGCTTTGATATTTATAAAAACGCCACGAATCTGCGTCTAAACCAATACTTATAAAAGCAGAATTCTCGTAAAAAGGATAAGAATTTCCATCATCTTTAAACCAGAATCCGATTGTCATTTCGTTTGGTGGCAAGGCGTCGGTTTCGACTGCCGCTCCAGTATTGTTGATTCCATCTGTAAATAAGTTGTCGGTGAAAAGGTAATAACTGCCGCTACCATCAAAACTGGCAGCGTTTCCGCTATAACCTTCAGCGCTTATGTCAGCTTCCGTTGTTGTAATATAATTACCAATACTGGTGGTCGAAGCATCTCCAGTCGCATAGATTAAATGCTTATTATTTCCACTGAAGTCGCAAAAATCACCCTCGTCTGTGGAGATAGGGTTGCCGCTATTCTCTGATTGATTGCGGAAAGTCATTGTTCCGCAATTATCATTGCCTACACCGGATCCGCTGAGCTCTTCATCAAAATGCCAAAAACCAGCAAGATTAGGTATTGTATCAAGTGATGAGTAGATTGTGTTATCTGAAGCATTAGCTAGTTTACTAAAATGATTTAGGTGAGCCAGGTATAAAGTAGTATTTCCAACCGGGAGACTGGGTACAATAAAATCAATGATTGTGTTATTCGTATTACATCCTGAAACCAGATTAAATTCGATTTCATTACTTAAATCAGCTGATTCAAAAATTCGAAGACCTGTACAGCTAGTATCCAATTTATTGTTGCTGATAAGTGATGCTGTGTCCAAGGTGATTTTTGTCAGAGCATTATTAATAGTGGCCGCGGTTGAATTTGTTACTGTGATTTCATTTAAACTACCTTCCGGCAAGAAGTCATTACCAGAGATTAAGATGGCGTCACCTCCCTCAGTGGTGGTGAGGGTGGGGGCAATTGAGTAAATTTCTTGTGCCAGACCGGCTTCAACGTTAATTGCATTGTTTGTTCGGCCATATGAACCATCTCCGGGATTGTCGACTTGGATATTCCAGTTGCCATAGTTGGCTGTAGTCATGTCGAGGTCACAGACAATAGTGGTAGCATCACGCGTAGTGTAGTTGCCACAAGCAATAGTTGATGCGCCTTGAGTTGCTTTAACTGTGCTGGCGCCGGCTTCGAAACCTGCACCGGTCACAGTGATTGTTTGGCCTGAAGATTTGATAATTGATGAAGGTGTGACAGCATTAAGTGTTAACTCATTCGCGTATCTGAATCCGTTTGAATAGTTAAAAGATTCTGCATTGGAGTTGACAACAACATCGACTGATCCGGCTGCATGTGCGGGAGTTGTTATAGTGATGGTGGAGTTGTCGACAACTGTAAGATTGGTTCCGGGAGTTCCGTCAAAAGTCACAGTTGTGTCGATGGTGGTGGGAGTTTCAGGACCGTTGTTGAAATCTAAATCGATGCTACTATTTTCACGATAAATTGCTACATCATCAAAATAGGTTGAATCATTATAGGTATTGCCGCCACTATTATAACCAAGTCTTAGGTTATAGTCACCTCTGGTTGAGATGGTGACTTCTTTTTTTTGAAAGTTGATGTATGGACCGTAAGAGCGTTCACCGATATGGTTTGAATTAAAACCATTATCAGTATGGCTCCAGTATAGAGTATCCCAATAGTAGAAGGAATAGTTGTACCAGAAGAAGAATTTAATACTTTCATCAGATGGTAGGGAAGAGGGTAGACTGATTGTTTCGGTTTGAATGTAGTTGTTTGATGAAGTTGCTATAGGATTTGAATATGTGCTGTGTGGAGCTGATTGGGGATTAATTGTATGACTTATGATGGGGGGAATACCTGCATACCAGGGTGCGGCTACGCCTGATTCAACTCCAAATGTCCATTTTCCATTAGTATTGGCGGCATTGATTTCAGTTCCATCTGGATAACTGTCAAAATTGTCAAAGAAATAGGTGAAAATTGATTCAGGATCACGATTGACTACTTTTGTCGGATCGCCGTAACCTACATAGATTTCAAAATTTGATGCATTTGCAGGGATTGTGGGGATTTTGGTCCAAAGTCGCATATTGGAAGTGCCACAACCATATTCGATATAGCTTGGTAATTCGGTGATACCGTCGTTGCCAATAACGAAAACATCGCTACAATCTGATTCCATTTTACCCTCGCTTATTAAAGTGTCGGAATAGACCCTGATAGGTATTTCCAAATCTGTAATAACATTGCTAGAGCTGTTATTAATGTAGATTGTTTTGTAATAACCATCGTAGGGCATTGCAAAGTCAGAACCTTTTACTACGACGCTGTTCCCACCTGCGGTGGAGCCCACCTCGGGGTAAACATTTGAAATCGAAATTGCAGCTTCGGCTGTTGGAACTGTCAGGTCGAGGAAGGGGATCGCAGGTGCGAAGATTTGTGCTAAATTGGCTAGTATAAGCCACCCGATGAAGGTGCGCTTGGTGAAGTTTTGTGTTTTTGTTTTCATTTGAACATAATTATATCTGATTATTATACCATTTTTAAGGTTTTTAAGGTAGTTTACTATTTTTTTATTACCTTCTATTGATTATTTTAGAGGAAGATGGTAAAAATGGCTTAACTTAAACAAAAATTATATGAAAATTAAACAATATTTAGTGGTAGCGACAAGCTTATTTTTACTAACTGCTTGTGCTGAAGTGGAGGAGCCAATTCAAGTAGATGTAGTAAATCCTCAGGAACCTACAACTGAAGTTGAAATTGATCAAAGAACTCAGGATTTATTGACTATGCAGGATCTACTTAATGAAATTGTAAGTTCTGGGGAGGTTGAAGGATGTGCGGAATTAGAGATGGATCAATTTAAGGAAAGCTGCGAAGCTAATATTTTAGCTAACCGGGCTAAAGATGCCGGTAATGCAGATGCTTGTGATGAAGCTTCAACTGACTTGATTAAGCAACGTTGTGAAGCTATTGCCGGATATTAAAACAGTATCTTTACCCTCTGATAAGAAATATTTAACCTAATCAGGTTTATTTCTGGCTTGCTTTAACGTAAGCCAGCCCGATCAATGCTAGGAAAAATGAGCTGAAGAAATAGATTTGAAGTGGGGTAAGAGGTGGAGGAGGCAGTTGTTTAAGTATGCGAGGGTTGTCGGAAACTTCTATATATACTGATTGCAGCAGGCGGAGACTGGTCAGGATGCCGCTGGTGGCGTTGGTGATGTTAGTGATTTTCATGGTTAATCCTCCAATATAGGTGTCAGATTCGATATCTGCGGGAATCTGGGCTCGATATTTTACAATTTTGCTAGAATGGTTAGGTAAATAGTATGTGTCTTGATCGAAAGATATCCAATTACCAACAGTTTCTTGAGTGGCGTTTTCTAATTTATATACCTTTTTACCATTATCTTGCTGATCAGCATCTAAAGCACTAAGGGTTACTTCGACATCTTTGTCTGTGAAATTCATCATTGTAAGGTAGTCTTCAACAATAGTCCCGGGCTGTGCTGTGATAATGTAATTACCAGGTTGTTCAAGATTTTTAGTTAATGGCTCAAAGCTAAAACCTTTTGGAGTATTTTTGGCTGAGCAGAGACTAGAAAAAGCGAGTATAGATAATGTCACTATTATGAGAATAGCTTTAATTCGGATCATTTTTTGTTCTTAGGGACTTTGATAATAGTGCCTGTATTAAGTATGTAAGGCGGTTTGATATTGTTGTACTTAGCTAACTTCTTCCAGTTTATCTTATATTCTTTTGCAATATTGTTTATATTATCTTGGTCTTTAATTTTGTAGGTAACCAGTTTTGGCCTAAGCAGTTTTTTCATGACTATGTAAGCTACAATAGTTAGAAGTAATGCCAGCAAACCAATTAGTGTATTTATAACCAGTGGAAATGGAATAATCGTAAATTGCAATGATGAATTGATTGTTTTAAGATTGGTGTCTTTTCCATTTATAGGATTGAATTCTAATAATTCTAAGCTAATATTGGCATTATATTGTCCGAAGAATAGCTCCTTTTGATTGGGAATTTCTACTTTTACTTTTTCTTTAGGTAGTATAGTTCTGTTCTTGATCTCAATTGTAGAATCATCACTAGAATTAAAGTCATTGGTTATTGAAATATTGCCGTTAAACTTCAAAATGGTATTTCCTTTGTTATTTATTTCAATAGAAAACTTATTTGTTTCTTGATTGTAAGAAAATGAAGAAATTTCGTAATCCAGAATTTTTTCACCTGGAATATTAATAATTATCTTCTTGACAATTCTAAGTGTAACTTTTGCTCCAGTTTGTTTTGCTTCTTGTTCGGGGAAGACTTGTTGAATCATTAATCCTCCAACATATGCTCCAGGTGGAGTAAACTCAGGAATTTCAAAATTGAGTTCGACTACCTTTTCACTCTGACCATTAACTTGAATTATGTTATCAGTAAACTGAATCCATTTGCCTATTCCAAATTGAGGTTTATTTAAGGTTGTATAACCAACCGTGCCATTACTGGTAGCAATCGCATCAACTGCATATAAATTGAAGTTTCCAGGCTCATCACCAACATTGGCTATACCAATTGAAAAATCGAAAGATTGGCCGGGTTCAATTTCATAGACGAAATCTTTACTGGGGTCTGCAGGATTAAATATGTATTGATTAGCATATGTGGTCTGGGCAAAGCACAGAATCAGTTGTATTAATACAAGAATCTTTTTCATTCCTAATAGCTTAAGGTAAAGAGAATATCGAATGTATAATCAGAGTCAATTATTGTGAAATTCGGTGCATCAGGAATAATTATATTAGCGCCTATTCCAATTGAGTGTTGATTAGTTTGAGGACTGGGATAGGATGTTAAAATGGGGATCTCTTCCGAATAGTCCGGATTAATAGGTGATGAATCTTGGCCATATTGAAAATCTGATGGCGTAATTCTTCCTTGCTGAAAACTTTCTACATCATATGCGCTATCGAGTGGGGCAGTAATACCAGGTTCTTCGAAATAACTGTCTGTAGAAAGGGTTTCAGAGTTTGCAAAAGTAAGAATGCCGATTTGTTTATAGTCAAGGATTATATCCTGAGTAGGACTTTGTGTGTCAACAAAATTGCCAATTTGAGCTACAATAGTCCACTCGGTAGTGGGTGTTCGGATATCAGTTATTGAAATTTTTTGTCCTAAATCATAATTAAAAACTTGAGATAGCGTATCCTCAGGTTTAACAAACTTCACACTTTTTATATCAATTGGATCTGGTATTTCAAGTATGAGGCAATTTGTAACACAAGGATTAACATCCACAGTACTTTCAATTTGAAGTTGGGCATATGCAGTTGCTGCAAAAGTCAGATTCAGGACAATGATGAGTACAATTATTTGATGTTTCATTTTTGAAAAAATCCCCCACTACTAATAGCAATGGGGGATAAGAATGTTATATAATGTCGTCGTCAGATCCGTCGAATGTGTATTGGATTTCAGCGGTAAAGGTTCCAGCAGGAGGGAAAGCAGGCAAAGCTAAGTTATAGGAAATATAACCAGCCGGGATTGTTGCAATACCAGCAAATCCGTTAGCTTCGTCGTAAACCTTTACGGAATCTTCGAGGCTGCTATCTGCTAGAGATAAAGGTGAGGCATAAGTAGAGAGAATGTTAATTGTGGACTCATTAAAATCGGCTAAATCTGTATCGATAAACGCAGTTGTTGTGTCATTGTAGACACTTAACGCTGAGTATTCTGTACCTCGTGCTAAAGGATCATCATCACTGTTAAGAAAGTTTTTAAAAAGTTGAACAGTTAAATGAGAGCCAGCAGCGCAGATGTCATTCTTATAATCAGTGATGGTGAAAGAAGGTTGAGCACCTATAGTATTAGTAGGAGATGACTGTATACTTATCGTATCAAAAGTAACTATAGGGTCTGCTCCAAAGTCAATAGTGGCGGGATCACCACATTCGATTTCTACTTCTACCGTACCGTCTACTGTCTGTGCATAAGCCACAGAAGCCGCAATTAGGTTTGCAGCGATGAATCCTACGCCAAGGATTGATAAAAGTTTTTTGTTTTGCATTTTTGTTGGGTTATTTATTAAATGCTTCAGATATATTATAGCTTATAATCTAGCTGTTTTTCAATAGATATCTTAAACCTAAGAGGATGAAAATTGATGAAAAAGCAATAGAAAAGTAAAAGTAGAACTTGTTTAAATTGAAATTTGGTGGTTTTTTTGTCGGAGGAGTGGGATTTTCGGATAGGTTAATGGTGATTTTTGAGGTGCGGCGGAATTGAAGGTTTATTGCTCCTGAGCTTTTAGAGTTTGTATTTTGAGCTGCTAATCCTCCAACAATTTGTCCTGAGATGTTATTTGGAATATTGGTGGTTAGTTCTACGAATCTGCTTTGGCCAATGGGGATTTTGAGGAGAGATTGATCGATAGTAGTCCATTTGCCGAATTTCTGCATTGCTTGTTCTTGTCCCCGATAAGACCGTTCTCCTTGTTGGCTAAGGGTTGCATCGGTGGGATAGAGTTGCAGATTGAGCTCTTTTGATCCAATGTTGATGATTTCAAAGTTATATTTGATTGTGGTGCCGGGCTTAGCTTCGATATCCAAAACTTCTTGATCAGAATGAAGCGGTTTGACTAAATAATTAAAGTTGTTTGCTTGAGAAAGAGTCGGGATGAGAAGGATTAACAGTATTGAAGCACTAATTATTGTTTTTAGGCCGTTTTTGAGCAGGTATGAGGATGATAAGATTGGTTTCAAGATCATATGGGGGATGGATATGGTTTAATCCGGCTATTTTATGCCATTTAACTTTATATTTTTCAGCTAGTTCATCGATGGTTTCATTTTCAGCAACTCGATGTCGGATTGAGTTTTTGATAATCAGTTTGTGAAAATAAAGGTGAATGATGATGGTAAGAAGAGTAGCTAAAACAATCAGAGCAATTATAAAGAAAAGAGACCAATTGGTGTAAGAAATTTGGTTAGTAAGTTGAATTGTGTCAATTTGATTAAACTCATCGGTGCTGAAGTCATAGTCCATTACGTTTATGGAAAGCTCCGTTTGATAATCTTGAGTAAACAGTGTTAGATCGTCCCAAGAATATTTTAAATAAATTGGTTCTTGCTGGTAAAGTTTTACTTCATCAATAGGAATAGTGTGTAGTGTGTTGTCTTTTGAATCTTTGATTAATATTTCCCCGTCTAAAGCCAGTAAGTTGTTACCTTCATTCTTAAATTCAATTTCAAATTTCAGTTTTTTTTCATCGGTGATTTCAACTGAGTAAGAGTTGAGAACATATCTGGTAATTCTTTCTCCCGGAATGTATAACCTGATGTTTTTTGTATATTTATTACCAACTATACCTCCGGTACCTTTAACTGCTGTACTATCTGTAAGTGGTTTGTTGGCAGCAGAAATGCCGCCTACATAAAGTCCCGGGGTTGCATCGGCAGGGATATCAAGAGTGAATTTGATTGATTGTTCTTCTTCTTCCGGTTCAAGTACAATTTCATTGAATTCCGGTGTTATCCAAGTTGAAAAACCCCGATCTGATTCTTGATAGTATGTAAACCCCTGAGGGTTAGTTCGTGCATTTACCGCTGATATATTTACGCTTATTGGAGAATCAAAATTGTTGCCAATCTGAAATTCATATTGATGACTGGTTGCAGGTTCGGAGTTTAGGTATACATTACTGTTTATATCTGCAAAAAATCCCAAACAAATATTGGGTAAGGCGAAAAATAATATGACAATGGGGAGATATTTTTTCATGATATCAAAATAGGGAGCCTAATTAGGCTCCCATATATTTTTATACTGCGTCTAGAGAAAAGGTCAGTGTGCCTGAGTATCCTCCAGGTGGAGTGTTGCCGGGAATGTTTAAAAAGAACTCGATATTGTCATATTGTGATGTAGCGTATTCAAAACTGCCGTATTCACCATCAGCTAAACTGTAAAGTGTGATATCTGAATATACAGGAGATTCAAAATAAGTTTGAGCTTCTACTTCGGAGGCAATAGTTGTATTTCTACAGGTTGTACCTGATTTACATTCAAGATCGTTAGTTATTTGTACGCTAAAATTTTCCCAAGGTATTTCGTTGATTTCAGCGGTGAAAGTTGTTGTTGCTTTAAGGTTTAAGCTTGTATCATTTTCAGTACAAAAATAGAAAGTCGCAGCTTCTGCGTCAACTGCGTTGTCCAAGAAAGTGCGTACTTCAGTATCAGTTGAGCTGGCAGGGGTGTCTGGGAAAGCGAATTCAGCAGGAACATCAACTATTTGGGTTGCGCCTGTACAGGAAACAGTAGCTGAACCGGTAGTGGTGGCATCTTGTGCATTGGCAGTCATTAATAATGAAGTGTAACCAAGGTTTGCAACTAAGGCTGTGGTGCCTAGTACCACCAGGAGTTTTTTGTTTTTCATTTTGTTAGGTTATGATACATGATACAAATAATCTAAGTTATGGATTTAGTCAACTACCTCAACTTGCTAACGGCTAGGTTATAAAGTTTGCTAGCTGGCCCATTGTAAAAACCTGGGTTGTAGGGAAGTATAGTTTTAGGCGGTTTCAGTTCTTTTGCTATAGCTAATAGTTGAATAGCGCGTTTAGTGGAAAATAAATTCATTTCCATTTCAGCCAGCCATAAGTAGGCATCAATAAAATGAGGCGTGGTTGAAATGGCTGCTTCAAAATTTTGTTTTGCATCAGCGTGCTTACCTTGCTTCAAGAGTAATAATCCCAACTTTGTTAGAGCAAAACCAAGTTCTTCTTTGTTTTGGGGATTCATTTGTATATATTTTTTATAGTACTTAATTGCTTCTTGAGAGTTGTTAAGAATATCATTTTCCATTCCTAAATATAGTACAGTTCTGGTGTTGTCCGGTTTTTGTTGATGATAGTTTAGTAATAGTTCAAGATTTCTTTGTGCCGAGTTTTGCTCACTCTGTACTTTATTGTGCACAATGGGGATTCCAAGGTTGAGTTTTTTTGAGTGGTCTATTTTGTATTGAAGGTATTCATGTATGGGGTTTTCATATTTAAGTTTGAGACTATTTTTCCAGATCTTTGGCAGTATTAGCGTGGTGATTGGATTATGCCTTCCTCCTGAATAGTAATAGGGCATTAAGATAATATCTGTTTTGGTTTGGTTGAGTTTGTTGAGGTCTTCTGCCAATTGGTCTCGATCATAATCCATAATGATGTCGTCGGCGTCGATCATCATGACCCATTTAGTTTTGACTTGATCGAGGGTGAAATTGCGGGCGGCACTGAAATCCTTAATCCACTTGAAATGTTTGATTTCTGCTTCAAATTCTTTGGCTACATTGATAGTTTTGTCGGTGGAGCCGGTGTCGACAATTAGCAAATGTTTCCAAAGTCCTTGAAAAGTGGAGAGACAATTGCGCAGGTGTTTTTCCTCATTTTTGACAATGAGGGCAAGGGTGAGGTCCAGTTTGTGTAGTGGTTTGGTCATGAGAGTTTTTGGAGTGCTGTTTGGAGCAGACGGTCGGCTACTCCATCATAAAGTTTTAAGTTGGATTGATGAGTATGCTGAGGTGGTTTTTTAATGCTGCGGGCGATGTTGAGTAATTGAATTGCTTGAGGAATCGCGTTAGTGTTGAGACGAATTTCAGCCAGGAACAGGAAGGGGTCAATGATAGTTGAGTTGTTTTTGGTGGCTTGTTCAAACATTTCAACCGCTCCTGCTAAGTTGCCGATTTTCATGTTGGCAATGCCGGCTTGATTAAGCAATGTGATTTTATCATTAGTTTTAATATCGGTTTGAATTGCTTTATGAGTGTATGCGATGGCTTTATTGAAATTTCCTAAGGTAAAATATTCATTGCAAATATAATATAAAGTTTCAGGATCGGCGGGGTGTTGCTCATGATGCCTGAGAAGAAGTTTGAGATTGCGTTCGCTGGAGATGGTTTGAGAGATTTGCTTGGAGTGAACAATGGGAATGTCGAGATTGAGTGTGTTGTCAGACGGTTTGTAATCAAGGCGTTCGTGAATAGGGCGGATATAACGGTGGTTTAGGTTAGTGCGCCAGATTTTAGGATGATAGTTGATGGTCAGCGGGTTTTGTTTGGTGCCGTGATAAATGTAGGGAAGTATGGTGATGTCGTGATGGGGGATTAGATCAGACATTGCTGTGAGTAGGCTTTGTTTGTCCTGAGCTTCGATGATATCATCTGCGTCAATCATCATAACCCACTCGGTTTTGACTTGGTCGAGGGTGAAGTTGCGGGCAGCACTGAAGTCGTCAATCCACTGAAAGTCGAGGATACGGGCATTATGCCGTCTGGCAATTTCTTTAGTTTTGTCGGTGGAGCCGGTGTCGACAATCAGCAGTTCTTTCCAAAGTCCGGCAAATGATTCCAAGCAGTTGGGAAGGTGTGCTTCTTCGTTTTTGACGATCAGGGCAAGGGTGAGGTCAAGCATGTTTGAGTTTTTGATTAGCGATGTGGAGTAGGCGCTCGGCGAAGCCGTAGTAAAGTGATTTTTCGTAGGGGATAAAGACTTTAGGTGGGGTAAGCAGACGAGCCTTTTGTAAAATTTGGATGGCGCGTGGGATTGAGTAAAGATGCATTTCCAATTCGGCCAGATATAGATAAGGTTCGATGAAATCGGGACATAGTTTGATGGCATTGGAAAAATAGAGGCGGGCTTTGTCAGGATTACCGGTTTTGAAATAATAGAGGCCGCAACGAGTGTATGCTTCGTATAAACGATTGGGGTCTTTAGGTTGGGAATCAATGTATTTCTGATAGTATTCGACAGCTTTTTCCATATTTCCCATGTCTTTATATTCCAATCCCAGATAAAAGATGGAAAGTTTGCCGGTCGGATCATTTTCAATATGCTTTTCTAACATTTTGATATTGCGGTCGATGGAATGCTGATGGGGAATTTTTTTGCTGTGAATGATAGGAATGTCTACAAAAGCTCTGCGACCTCCGATGTCATCGTGATTGAGTAGTTCATGAATTGGACGGAGGTAACGGTAATTCTTGGAAGTTTTCCAGACCCGGGGGAAATAGTGAACAAGGTGTTGATTGTTTTTGTCACCAAAGTAAATGTAGGGAAGCAGAACCAGGTCGTTTTTTTTAATTTCAGTGTTGAGATATTCAGCCAAATTTTGTTTATCCTCAGTTTCAATAGTGTCATCTGCATCAACCATCATGACCCATTCGGTATCGACGTGATCGAGGGCAAAATTGCGGGCGGCGCTAAAGTCGTCAATCCATTGGAATTCAAGAATGCGTGCGCCATAGGAAGCGGCTATTTCTTTGGTGTTGTCGGTTGAGCCGGTGTCGACAATTAAAAGTTTCTTCCAAATACCTTTGAAGGATTCCAGGCAGGAAGGTAGGTGGATTTTTTCGTTTTTGACTATTAAGTAAAGAGTCAGGTCTAGCTGATGCATGTATTTATAACAAGTCAGTAGTATTTTAGCGTTTGTTTCGCTTTTGTGAAGCTTTCGTGGGTTGTCGTATAAAGAATTTGATGGCGAAAAAAGTCATAATAAGAGTAAAGGCGATTAATGTAGTAGTCCGATTAAGGTAAGTTTCCAAAGGTGGTGGAGGATTCTGCTTAGTCGGGGGAGTTGGGTTGTTGGTTACCTTAAAGTGTACCCGAATCATGTTGCGGATGCGGAGTGTGCCTTTTTGATCAGCTTTTTGAATTTCAATGCCACCGGCATAATTACCTAAAGGTATGTCTTTTGGGATGGTGAGAGTGATTGGAAGTTCGTAATACTGATGAGGTCTGAGTTGAAGGAGTGTTTGATGTGGAGTCAGCCACTTGCCAAAAAATTTTTGAGGATTTCTACCACTTAAGAAAGCGGTTTCATTGTTGGAATTAGTGATTGTGTCGACAGCATGAATTTCCAGGGTAAGCTCTTTGTCAGAATTATTAGTTACAGAGAGATATTCCGTTTGAGTTTGTCCCGGACGGGACTCAAAGTAAAACCAGCTTGGATCTTCTAAGTTCGGGAAAGTTGGATAATGGGTGTATAGTGGCTTAGCAAAGCTGATAGTAGCTATGCTGAGTCCCAAAAAAAGAGAAAAAATTCCTAAGCTAGTTTTCATCAGTAGAAGATCGTCAGTGTCATCAGGCTCGTGTATGTGCCTGGCCCGGTCGAGTTCGGTATAGGTAGGTTGAAGTTTATGGAGCCTTTATAGAGGCCTCTGGGGTAGGGTTTAGGCGTGGCTGCTAATTCATAGTCGTAATTATTAATTCTGTAGGGATATGTTATGTTTTGTGCTCCTGCACCATTGATGGTGTAGGGCGTAAAACTGTTAGGATTGATGTATCTTTGTGTGCAATTTGTTGCGCTTGGATCGCCCAGATCGCCTGTATAAACACAATCTAAAGTTTGGGGTGCTAGTTCAAGTTGTCCTCCGATGGGAATTTCAATACCTTCAGCATTGACAAAATCTTCAGCGAAAAGACCAATTGAAACAGATGCATAGCTGGCACAAATCTGTGTTTCAAAATCAACAGCTCCGGTAACTGTTTGACCGGAAGTCCCTGAGACGGGATTTTTGTAAGGTTCATTGGGATCTTCGATATACATATCGAGATTATTCTTGGCTTCAATTGTTACTCCATATGAGGCGGTACATCCTCCTTCATCAATAGGAGTCACTTGAGCGTTGGCAAGCAGCATTGATGAGAAACCAAGATTAGCCACCATGGCTGTTGTTCCGATAATGAAACCAAGTTTCTTTTTATTTTTGTTATTCATGGATGATAATTGTTGTCTTTCCTATTTTTTAGGAATTTTAATAATTTGTCCAGGCTTAATGGAATATGATGCCTTAATTTTGTTGATTCGTGTTTTGATAATTATAATTAGAGCGATAATTAATAATATTATTATGGCGATAAGTATAAGTAGCCAAAGAGGCATTAGTGAAAAGGAAGCAGTTTCAGTGATATTGCCGATTTCTACTTTTTGATTGTTGGCCAGATCGTATTCATATAGTGTCAAGTTGAGGTCGGCTTTGAAGTTGCCGGCTAGCTGAGGTGTTTGCCATTTATAAGTTTTTGAATAGTCTTCTCCCGGGAGGTAGTCCAACTTTTCCAGGTCAATTTTTATTGGTTCACTTATGCCGGTTCCGGTAATGGTAATATTACCTTTGCCGATCAAATATGTGCTACCTCGATTGGAAAAATCCAGCTTGAAAGTTGGATAGTCGGATTCTTGATAACTGAAATCGGTTAATTCGTAATTAATTGTTTTTTCGCCAGCTACTTCGACTATTACGCGATGTGCTTTGCGGATTTTAATAACCATTGAATCGCCTTGTCGAGTATTATTGTCGATTTCCGTATGAATTGCGCCGACATACGTACCCGGAGTTGCAAATGAAGGAATGCTAATTTGATAGGGGATGGAAATGTCGGATCCACTGGGTAAAGTGTATTTATCATCAGCAAACATAGTCCATTTTCCTAGATGGTTTTGATTGTGCTGTTTAAGTTTAAATCCGATATCCCCTTTATTGGTTGGGCTGGCATCGGTAGCATAAATATTAAAAGTGATTTCTTCGGCACCGGATAAATTTCTGATTACCACCTGATCATTAATTGTTTCACCAGGTTTAGCTTGAATGGTGGTTTGAGGTTCTGCCTTGTCCGGATTAATGGCCAGGTTTAACAAGTTTACCCCATCAAATTCAACTGATTGTGCGAAACAAGTTGTTGTAAATAAGATGCACGAGATGATTGCTAATTGTTGGAGTGTTCTTTTAATCATTAAAGTAAAACTTCAGTTAAAGTGAAGGTGAGAACAGTTGTATAAGTGCCGGGGCTGCGGAAAGAGAAGTAAGGATAATCTAGCATTAGATAGATGTTTAAATCTGTATCACCTTTGACGCTGTATGGAGCGTTGGCACTTTCAATAATGTTTAGAATGGCAGGTGTATTATTTTCTTTGAACTGATTATTCACAAAAGTCTCATTCAAGGTGGAGAAGTTGTCATTATTGCGGAAAAGAACCGGATCATTGGTGTTTGCATCATAATTTTCTATAAAGTTGTCATCAATAGCTGCGTCTAACTCGGCAGCATCCAGTGCGGGCCAATTGGTATTGTTGAAATCTGATGCAAGAATGTACATATGGTTTAGGGGCAGACAGTTAGGGTCAGCAGCGTCGCCCGGGTTGGAACAAGATGTAACTCCGTTGATTGGGAAGATGTCGGACTGAGCGGTTAGTAAGTATTCGATATTTTGTCCTGTTGTGTCAGATACAGTGAGGCTAATAGGATCAGTTAAATAATTTGGAGTTTCAGAAGTCAAAGTATATGGATCGAATTCAAAAGTTGAATCGAGTGTCATGGTGACATCACCAAAAACATTAAAGCTTACAGTAGACAGAGTTTCTTGAGTGTCATTAAGATTTGTGTTTAGTGTGCGAAGTGGGGGATTGTAAGAGTGGTAAATTGGCAAAGAGCGGGCTCCTTGAATTTCATTATCTTGATTAACGTCGATTGAGACAACTGATTCTAAAATTCCTACAGTTTCTCCAAGGGTAATGGTTGCTTCAGGATTGGTTCGGCCGGCAGTATTGATTGTCGGTGTTTGATTATCAACTGAGATGGATTTAATTACAGGTTCACCATTAGCAAGTGTTATGTCATCGGGAGAAATGGTAACGTCAAGGTCGGGGCCATAGTCATCTGCATTTATTTGTTTTACGATAGTGACTGTGTAAGTGTCCGGCGCACTTCCTTCTACTAAATCAGTTGAAGGAATTTGGCCAGCAGCAGGCTGTGATTCTCTAATCACCACTTTATAAAGCTCTGCCTGGGGGTATCCGTTTGGATAATCAATAGTGATAGGAGAAGGCCCGACGCCGTTTATTTTGAAACAATAATTTCCATAGTCAGCACTTTGTGTATTTGCAAATTTGAATTCAAATTCCGTATATTCTAATGAGCCTAAAGTGAAAGGCACGTCAAGATCAAAGTCATTATCTGCAAGGAAGGCTCCTGGTTTAAATATTAATCCGCCCGGACTCAAAAGATTGGTAGTAGGTTCTTGATAAGCAAGAGACTGAGAACTGCTTCCTTCCCAATGTGCAAAACCTGACCAATTGGATACCCAAGTTCCTGTTGAACAGTCATTGTCAGTGTCCTCTTGATATTCAAGAAAGATAAATGGTCTCCAGTTGACTTCGTTGGCGATCACTTTGTCTACATTGGATGAGGGATCGTTCATTGCAGTATAGACAATTCCAGTATCAGGATCATAGACGCCGTCATTGAGATTGAGATATGGGATAGGAATGAAGAAGAGAGTGTCAAAAGTTGGTCTGTGACTAAAAGTTGTCAGATCTACTCTGATTAGTCGATCGCGGTCAGTAGCTAAGTTTGAGCCCTGAATATCAAAATAGGCTTTTTGATTAATGGAATCTATTTCTGCTAAGTGTCCAAAATAGTTAGTTTTATCAGTCTCAATTTCTACTGAGAGGTCAGCAATTTTTCGGAGCGACCGAACCGGATCTATATCGTATTTGTAAATAGTGTTGCCTCCGGTCAAATAGAGAATTTCTCTATTTTGATCTATTACGGCACCGAGATAATGGGTGGGTTGTTCAGATAGTTGTAGTTCGGTTAATTTAGTGACCGGTTGGTTGAAGGCTGTTTCTAAATTGATACGGGTGAGATAGTCGATATTTCGATTTAGTATTGTATCAAAGGTGTAATAGGTTGCGTAAAGTAGACCGTTGTTAGTGTCGATAGCTGATGAGATGAAGTTGTGATCTGAGAGATTAAGATGAGAAACTGTTGGGGAAAGATCATCATAAACTTTAGTAATGTAGCCCGGAGTTCCGGATCCCGGTCCATGTGTAATAATATAGTTTATGCCATTCCCACTATCCTGATAGAAATCAATATTGAGGTGATATTTGCCATTCAGGGGAGAAGGGGAGGTAGGTGTAGTTGGTGGAGTAACATTAATTGTATTAGTGACAGCTAGAGTTGTTGGATTGATATATAGAAGTGAGGTATCTCCACTACCGTTTGTGCTAACAGCCACTATTCTGTCATTAACCGGATCTGTAGCCATGGCGGTGATAATTCCTGAAACCGATGACTCTGAAAATGAATTGACGCTTAAGTTGTTTTTAGAAATTCTAATTATATTTGTTTGTACAGTGTTTTCGTCTATTTCATTAACATAGATGTAGTCTCCGTAAACAAGAGGATTTTGTAAGTCATGAGTTGTGAAAGCGGAATTAAAAGATGTTTCATCAAGATTTGACATTGGAATATTGTTGCCGTTATTGGCAAGGCCAAATCTTAAACGAGGAGAATTATATTCTTTAGGTGAATCCTCATAGTTATCAATATAAATGTCTTCCAGTTTTTGATTTATGTCTGTTCGTGGTGTTGCAGTAGTTTCATCTCCATCGTCATAACGCCAGAAAAATTCATTAACACTGAAATCACTTTGAGTATAAAAATAATCAACTGAAACGCTATTACTGGAAAGACTATAAGTTGAAGCCGTGTAATTTCTTGTTCCGGGATTGCCTGCGCTGACTTTGTAACACACTCTTCCTTGAGAATCTGTCACATTATCCACTTCAATGCTTGTGTTATCACAATCAACCGGAATGGTATTGTCCAGATAGCGGCTATCACTTAGCAGTTTTATTTCCAGGCCTTCAACTCCCAAGCCGCCGTTTGTAAATGTTGATGTTAAAATGGTAAAGTCCTGGTCATTTGCTTCAACGCTGGAGCTAGTGGCGGAGAGAGTCGCGGAATCAGCAGCTTCTTTGGCGATAGCAGTGTCAATGTTGGAAGGATAGCTTGGTCCCGTGTAATCGTTGGAAAAGGCATATACAGCAAAATTATAATTATTCTCACTAATTAGACTGCCTGGTGAGCCAAGAAAGACTGAAACCTCATTTTGTGTGGGTCCGAATGATATTGTTGTGCAGTCGGTTGTTCCATTTTCTGATGAGGGTAGGTAAGTGTAAGGATTGCAAAGGCCGTTTTCTCCATATATTAATTCATAGCCAGTAATGTTAGAGCTATACTCTGCGGGAGCATCCCATTGAACCATAATGCCACCACTGGCTGAATCTGCTTTAAGGTTTAGAGGCGCTGTTTCTTCACCTACGCGGAAAACCTCAGTAAACATACCGCGTTGACCATCATGATTCTCAGCTATAAGATCATATCTTCCAGGCTGAGTTAAATTAGGTGTTTCAATTGAAAGCGAATTTTTATTAAAGTAATTCGGAGTTACCGTAGTTTCAAAATCATATATTTCCCCGTAGTAGCCATTATTGTCCAAATCAAGTCCCAGGTGAACTTTCATCGAATTGTTAATCTCGTCTCCTAATTGAACAACTGTTGGCAAATTGCTATTAATTTGATATTTCTGATTGAGGTAGTCGTATAGGAGAAGGCGACTGTTTCGAGGATCTCGAATTTGACTGTTAGTTTTGTCGAATAAATTTATGTTATCAATCAAGCTATCGTGGAATACGAAAATCTCTGCAATGTCACCACTTAAGTAATCAACAGTTGCGTCACGTTCACCATTTCCGATTCTGATGTATTCTGGACTAGATGCAGTCATTGACCCGTCTGGAATTCCACTTAGTTGATTAGTGACAATATTGTTAATAAAAGCTAAACCTCTGGCAGTAGCGTATTGAGGATAGCCTTCATATATGTTGGGGCTAAGCGGACTTGCGAAATTATTGGTGTATACAATGTTGTGCCCCGAGTGACTATCAGGTGATATCCAATTTATTGAGCTTCTGTGAGTGCCTGAGGAGATCCAGTTGTATAGTGCTAAACGAGGATTATCATCATAGCTGGAATTCTTTTTAACATAATAAATTGGAGCTCTGTCTGAGTTGGAGGGGCTGGTGCTGCTTGGTTGAAATACGCTGATTAGAGATGCAAAATAAATATTTCGAAAAATTCCTGTTCCTGCTGAATCAAAATTTACATCTAGGTATTCTTGATTAGCATTGTTGAAACTAATGGTTGGGAAGTCATTGAAGGTGGTATTTGAGGGATTTAATACTGGCCTGTTGGCTGAAGTATTCTGTATAGCAGCGAAGTGTGGGCTGTCATGAAGGACTGCATTCCACCACTGACTTACATCTGTCCCGGATGTTAAAATGTAATAATTAGATTTCATCCAAGCTTTAAGCGATTCACTTGTAGCTGGCCAGAGAAATTCGACCAGTCTGTTTTGTTCAGTACTAATTTGATTGTCGGGATTATACGCAAGGTAATAATTGCGCACTTCCGAAGGAGATAGGTCAGTACGTGACCAGACAAGAGTGTCGCTGCTAGAGTCGCATCTAATGCCGGAATTATATTCAATCCAATTGAGCGCAGGAGTTCTTTTGTTATCTTCAAGTAGAAAGAGGTCGCTACAGTCAGCTGCTATTTTTTTTTGATTATACTGCTCAACAAAATTTTCTCTGAAAAGTATGGGTTTATTGTATAGAGTAACTGCCTGTTGATTTGTTACGGTAAAGGGTAGCAGATAGAATCCTTGATTAAAATAATTCCCAGCAATATTTAGATCTATGGTTGGTTGATCAAGTCTCTGTTTCACAGGAGATATACCGGTAATCTCAGGAGCTTTGTATTCAAAAATATTTCGATATACATCTACGCTACCATTGGGATTAATGATTTCAATTTCTGCATCACCAATTTCTGTTTCTTTAGGCATTTCATTGATGCGAATTTGACCGGAGCCAAGATCAGTATAATTAACCTTGTTATCATTTATCAAAATCTCAGCTTCAGTAGTAATGATATTTGGTGAAGTAGGGTCCGTTGAGCTGTAAACATAAGATTTGAAATTCCCCACTTTTCCAACTGAAATCCAATCCCAAGTATGATTTGTAGTTTCTCCATTTCCCGCTAAGTCATAAGGTCGCCCCAAAGTCAGTCGATCATTGTGGATTTTGGCTGTAGCAGTGCCAATTGCTGCACTTAATAAAGTGTTATTATCAGGTGAAAAAAATTGATAGATTGGAGTATTAAAAGTTCGTAAAAATAGTTCATAAATTTGAGGTGATCCAGTTAAATCCAAAGAAATAAGTGGTGCTGCAACGCTGTCAATATATTCTTTGAATTCATCATTAGTAGACTGCATACCTAGTCCATGATTATCAAGAGAAGTGCCATAAAAGCCCGCTAAGGTGAATCCGTTTGCCGGCCTAGTGGTTGTTTCCGCTAGCGTTCGTACCAAAAACCCCCAAGTATTTCGATTATCATCACTAAATCTGGATGTTGTTTCTATAATTGGACTATTGGTTAGTAGTTGTAATTGACCTGCCGATTGACTAAAATCGGTTCCATAGGTGCCATTATAAACATTCCAATTTCCTGAAGTGGTTATGTCTTCAGAAAAATCATCAAAAAAATCAAAAGTTCTGTGGGGATTGGAATCAATTAATCCATAATTAGTATCTCCATGCCATAGTTGTATGTTACTTTTACTTGGATTGTTATATTGGATGCGTGGCATTTTAATCCAGAAAGTGGTACTGCTGGTGTTACATCCTTCTTCCAACCAAAAGGGTATTTCCATTAATCTTCCATTAATGGTTTGAGTAAAGTGAATGTCGCTACAATCAGTCTCCATTCTTCCTGCAGAAATTTGCGCGGCTGTGTCGAATGTATAGTTGACTTGCATATCATAATAATCCTGTCCGGCGAAGGAATTAGAATGGGGTACTTGAAGATCGTGACTATAGAGAGTTACACCACTGTTGAAATTTTCAGTATCCAGAATGATTTCATATCCGCCCATGGTAGTGCCAGCGTCTGGTGTGGCTGATTTGATTTGAGAACCCAGTTTGGATTTGAAATCTGTTTGAGTTGCTCCGAAAGTTCCATAGGGCTGCTGGGTAGCAGCTGAAGTGTCACTATAAGTGAGGTAGTAAAGAGTTTCTCCGGGATTTATTATTCCTGACATGAAGCGAATAGCTGTGTCAGGTTGATTGCAAGTTTGGATTTCATATTGCTGATAAGAGCCGTCTGGCCCTACAATCCTTAAGTCACTGCAATCAGAAGCCATTTTTCCATCGGCAATTGCCTGGGCTGTATCATAAGTAAATTCAAAAGCATACCCTCCAGTAGGGGATTCTTGATTGCTGTAGATATGGAAGGGGATAACATTTTCTGGTGCAGCAGGGGCAGTGTAATTCTCTTCAATATTGATTCTTGCTTGGAAGTTTGAAACGCTTGCTTCGGGAGTTTCGTAAACGGTTTGTGGTTGTTGAGCTAGTGTTGTAGGAATAAAAAAGCTGATACTAAAGACAATCAGCAAAATCCGGCAGAGTAGTTTTTGGAAAAAGTTTTTGAGAAGGTGCCTTGGGTGCATTTAGTTTTTTGTTTTGAGCGAATTTTTGGTCGGTCTTATTTCTATATTTTACCTTATTTTAGCTTAAAAATCAAAATCTTTAGGTCCACTTATAGTTGATTATAATATTTTTTCCTCTAAATTGATAATGTTTTTTAAAGTAGTTGAATGTTTTTTTCGGGCGATACACAAAAGGTTTTAGAGGATTTGGAGAGAAAGCGCGCTAAGAATTGGAATATATCCCGATTTGTTGCGGTTTTTCTGTATTTTGAGCTATTAAAAATTAAAGCCAGGAAGGTTTTGGAAATTGGTGCTTCGACAGGTTATTCTTCAATTTGGTTTGCTTTGGCGGTCAGAGAGTTTGGAGGAAGAGTTATTTCGGTGGAATCTCATCAAGAAAGATTCGATGAGGCTCAGAAAAATTTTCAATTGGCAGGTGTTAGTCAATCAATCAAATTAGTAAGGGGACATGCACCTGAAGTATTCGAGTCTGAGCGTGAAGTTTTGGAGGGTGGATTTGATTGTGTTTTTCTGGATGCGACGAAAATGGAATATTTGAAGTACTATCAAATGACCAGAAATCTAATAAAGCCGGGTGGATTGCTGATTGCAGATAATGTTTACAGTCATGGATCGAGTATGCAGGATTTTCTGGATATGATTAAAAAAGATGCTGATTTTCAAACTAGAGAATTGGATTTGGGGACCGGTATACTATTAGCTACTAAAGTGTCTTGATAGATATTTCCGCACGGTAAATGCCAGGTGGTGTTTCTGGAGGCACTTCAACTTTTATACTTGGGTTCATGACGAAGATAGCCTCCTCGGCATTTTGAGGATCAATTTGTACTAGTAACGATTGGTCTTCAGAATCCTGCAATTGTTTTTCCTCACCGGCTTGAATAATGGTTTCAACTGCGTCGCTTGAAATCATGCGAATTTCACCGGGTTCGATAGTAATGGCGGAGGCGGGGATTACGGATCTGCCATTTAAGGAAACAAAGTTTGTTACGGTTACATAGGTGTTCCAGGCTGTTTCTCGATTTTGAACAAAAATGATATCGCCAATATTCTCAAATGTAATTTTACTGTTATCGAAAGAGAATTGCTGTGGTGTAAATTTAACTTTCTGATTGGGGATGAAAATGAAGTTAAGGTCAGGAGTTGCTACCAGTTCTTCCAAAGTGCCTGGCTCACTTCCCAGTGCGTCGATTAAGGCAGGATCAGAGATGACTTTGGTTGTTGAATCTTGAGTGGCAATTGTATATACATAATTCGAGTTGAGAATGTATTCGCTTAAGGATTCTGGTGTTGACGGTATATCCTCAATTACAGATTCTAATAGTTTGAGATCTTCAGTTACATTAGGGGTTGATTGTTTGCTTGTGATACCAATTTCAGCTGTGCCTAGCTGATCGACTGTAAGACCAAAGGTAATCTCTTCTGCTTGTTCAGGAGTAGATTCAGTTGTACTGATTGTGTCCTCTAGACCTTCCAAGTCTGCGGATAGTGGTAGTGCTAAATAAGCGTTTTTCCGTTCGGTTTCTGTCGCATGAAGTTGAATATAGCCTGCACCGAACTGATGGTAAATTGGTGGGCCGGTTAGACTAACCAGATTGTACTTAATTTGATGGTTTAGGTCAGGAAAATCTATTTTTACTTGTGGATATAAGTCTAGGGCGGTTGGTTTAACTAAAGCAACAATCCCGTCATAATCATTCTCAATATTTACCTCAAAATTAATTGTATTGTTGTTTAAGGTGATGGAGTCATTTTGCTCCTTATTTAAAAATTTAGTTATTTCTAAATCGGCATTGCTGATACTGATGGAAGCTTTTACGTTACTGTCTGCAGAAGGGATTAAAAATTGATCCGTCTCACCGACAATTATTTCCAATTGATACCAGTTATTTTCGGGATCGTAGTCTGAGAAAAGGTCTGCTTTGACCAGGTCATTATTGAAAGATTTTAGTCCCACTACCGCTATAATACTTATTGCAAAGAGGGCGGTAAACGCTGTGGCTCTTTGGAAAGCCAATTTCTGGGGGATAATAGAAAAATCTAGACTGTTTAGATTTTTACGAATTTGCGCAAAATTTAATTTAGGTAATCTGGCAATTAATAATGTAAGTAAGCTTAAAATTAATATACCTATAATTGCTAGTTCTATTGGTAGGAATATTTGTGAGCGATTGAAGAGTAGGGCTTCGTCTTCGATCAGATCATTATTTAGTTCAAGATTAAATAGTCCGAAATAAGGTTTATCTACTGAAAAATTTAAAGGAGTAGATTCGCCAGGTTTTAAGTACACATCTTGGATATGGGTATCCAAAACATTGCCGGAAAGATCTTTAAGTGAGAACTCGGTTTGCCCTTTTAGATCGGTATTGCCTGAGTTTATGTAGGTAGTGCTTAAAGCGGCGTGCTTATTCGTTATAGTAATTTCAGTATGTGAAGTTTCCAGATTGGGAGCAGGATTCCCCTTTATATTAGCGTAAATTCTAATTCCTTTTTCCAGACTTAGGTTGTTGTCTGTGCCTTCGAATTCTTCTTTGATCATAATAGCTCCGGTGTGTAGTCCAATTCCGGCATTGTCAGGAGTAACAATGTTTACGCTAATTATTTTTGATTCTCCGGGGGATAATTTGAGATAATCTGTGGGGAGGTTGACCCAAGGGGTGATGTCTCGGGATAATTGATATTCGGAATTGGCAACAAAAGTTTCATCTGATAATTCAGCATCGCTGGCATAGACTTTTAGGTGTTTGGTTTGATCGGAGAAATTGGAAATTTGTAAAGGCGCCTGATGAGATTCGCCAGGATTTATTTCTGTACGGATTTGTTCTTCTCCATTGGCTAATCTAATATCAAGAGTGCCCAAATTGATGGGGTTTGCTCCTACAGCCAGAGGTATTGATATCAATAGGCTGACTAAGAATGTTTGGCAAATTGTGAGTAGTCGTTTGTTCATTTAAGCTATGGTAAAGCTTAAGGTAGTAAAGTATTCTCCGGGTCTTTGACCTTCGGGAATGATAATTCTGATATTAGGGTAAATTCTCCATCGTCCCGGAGCTGAGCCGCTTCCGTTACCAATGGTGATAGAGTCGGGTGTACCCGCTCTTTCAACAATTCTTCCTGCTTCTGGTTCTGAAGTAAGGGCGGTGTCTAGAGTAATTGTAGTGCCAGTAGGTGTAGCTTGTACTGTAAAAGTGTGAGGTTCAGCACCATAAACTTTAATTTGATCTCCGATGCCGAAAACCGAGCTGTCGACAACATTTAATGTTGTACCGGTGCTTCCGGCAGTGGTAGTGGTGAAACGAGTAAATTCAACATAGTTGTCGGAAAAACTATCCAAAGCAAAGTCACTTGGACTTCCGTTTCTAGTATTGACATCTTCAGTCGCTCCGTCATTATCCTGGTTTTTAATTGAAAGACTGGAGATTGGAATACAATTGTATGGTTCCGTGTCGCAATTGGCTACTGATTGAGCAAGTTGAGAGCTGACTGTTACTGTTACGTTGAAGGAGTTTCCACCGTTTTCGTCAATAACCATTAATCCTCCTTCAATTGTTCTCTCATCGACAGTGACTAATTCAATGTCTCTAAAGCTTAATTCTTTAGTTCGGCCAGCATCGGAAGTAGTTTTAATGTTTTCAATACTAACATTTTCAAAATTAATCTCATTGGGTCCTTGCAATTTATAACCTCCTCCCATTACTTCGATTTCCAAAGTTTGTGCAAATAGGGGAGAAATGTTTAGGATCAGAGTCACTAAACTAATGATTAAAATTCCGATTTTTAGGGATTTAGTTTTCATTTGTGTTTTTCTTTAGCGATAGACTTATGACTATGCCAATGATTGCTGCGATGATTAGGCCAATTTGTATTGGCGAAATATTTGTGTTTAAACTATTGGTTTGCAGTTCAGTATTAGGTTTAACATTTAAGTATACCCTATTTCCCAGGCGAGTTTCTATATTAAGTTGGTCGGAATGATCGGGTTGTAGGTTAGAAACCAAGATAACGCCTTGATATTCACCTGATTTCGTGTTCTGAGGTATTTTAAATTGAACGCCGATTTGTGCAGTCTGAAATGGGTCAAGACTCAAAGATTTATTCTGTAAAGTTGTCCATTGACCTAAGTTTTTAAATTCCCGGTTTTCCAGGATGGTAATTTTTTCTTTGCTTCCTGTTGTTTCATAAAACTCAATATTTACTGAAATTGGTTCTGAAGACAAGTTTTGAATTTTGAAACTATCGTTGATTGTTTGTCCAGGCGCCGTGTCAATTAAGAGCCATTGTTTGTTGCCTTGATGTTCATAAGAGGGGAAGGTGGTAAAAACAGGTTCAACTGCCCAGGCGAGAGGTGTCCCGATTATCAATGTAGTCAAAATGTAGAGCAGTAGTTTTTTCATTAAATCAGCGTAAAGGTCACGGTTGCGGCGTAGTTTCCATTGTCGACAGTGTTAGGTATGTCGATCAAAAATCTTGGCGTTATTATCCAGTGGCCGGTGTTGTAACTGTTTTTTTGAGCCAGTGTGCGAGTGGATGTTAAATTGATGAAAGTGTCAGATATGACACTTTGCAGATCAATATCGGTTAAATCGGTAAATTCAAAAGTGGTTCCTGCTTGGACATTTAGGGGATCTCCTGAAGGATATTGTCGATTTCTGACATAGAAGTTAGTAAGAGGGATGTCAGGCGATGCAGGTGTTGTGATGTTTTCGATAGTTGAACTGCTAATGGTTAAGTCAAAAGGTGAACCATCTTTATCAATAATTTCAACAGTAACTGTTTGAAAACTGTCTTCTGAACCGACAGCCAAATTACCAAAATCAATGTCACTTGGTACAATCAAAACCTTTCCTCCCGCAGTAATAGTCTGTTTAGTCAGAGGATTAAGTACAGGTTCAGAAGTTAAAGTGAACGGGTCCTCAAGAGTTTGGAGATATGTGCCAAAGCTATCTTCTACTTCAGTATTTCCGTAGGTTGTGGCTGTACTAATCGCATAATTGGTTTCAGGATTTGAAGGATTGGTTAAATAAGCTAAATCGCTTTGAAAAGTGTTGTTGATTGGTAAGTTAATTATGTTAAAGATTGGTCCGAAAGCGGAATATCCTGAACCGTCGAATTGGAAATATTGACCTTCAGTTCTAAGTTGATCGGCGGCGGTTGAGCTACCACCGGTGTAAGCGAGACTAGTTGATGTCACTCTTGCCCAGGAGATGAGGATGTCTGCCGTATTGTGATCAGCAGCAACTTTTATGACATCATATTCCTCAGTTGTGCTGTCGAAAGAATTGTTTTGAGTGGTAATTAAATCGGTGATACTGGCTGTGGCGGAAGGGGTTGTGGAGCTGGAAAAGTCGTAGGTGTTCAGTGAAACTCCATTGTCAGTTCCGTTGTCTGTTTGGAAAGCTGCCAGAAAGTTAAAAGTTGAAGCGGGAAGGGTGCCGTCAAGGTCGAAAGATTCTGCATTACTGATTGTTTGTACTGACCAAGGCAAAGTGATTGCATTCGATTGCCAATATCCCTCAATTAAGTTAATTCCAGGATCCAAGATTTGTGCGCCCGTTCTCCAGGCGGCAACAAATTGTAATGTGTTATCATCGGTTGATGTCGCGCTAGGATTAATGGTTACTGCGATGTCGGGTATTAATGATTCCAAGTCTCTTGTAAAAGATGTGGAAAGATCGCCAAGGAAGTTGTCATAATTGGCCGGTATGGCATTTTTCATAAAATTATACTTGGGATGAATTTGACCAGAGTCATCTTCAAGCCAAGCTGCGACAGCTGTTGGATATAGTCCTGCATCAACTACTAATTCATGTATCTGGACAGGATCAGATGCAAATTGTTGATCTGAAGCAATTGATGTTCCATCAGCATCGTAAAGCGCATATTTTGCTAAATTGTTTTGATCGATATAGGTAATGATAAATCTTGCAGGGTCGTCTTTAAAAAATGCCACATCAGGATAGTTTTGGTTACCCAGGTCTGTCCCAGCTATTTTTGTTTTACCCTTGATAGGATTTCCGTATGAATCGTAAAGACCGAAAAAGATATCTTCATCAACGGTGCTGTCGGAGTTTTCTTGCCAAACAACAACAAAATTTCCGTTGATATGTCGATCAATTCGAGAATTAAATTCATAAAATGTATCAGGTTGATGGGTGAGGAAGTAATTACCGGACTTTAGGTATTCGCCTTTATATTGGTAGCCTTCAATTTTACTGCCTAATTCTTCAATTAAGGCGAAGGTGGTTTCACCATCCTGATTAGCGGTAACAATCGGTAACTTTTCATGTTTGGTGGTATCTATGTCAATCGCATCGCTGATAATATAATAATTGTTTTTGCGTCCAAGATTCCCTTGAAAGTTTTGAGCATATACAGCTTTGGATGATGTGCTTTCGTCTACCCAATTTATTACAAAATAATCATTAGCACTGTTTTCATCCGTACTTAAACGCAGGGTGGTGTTTGGGTGTGTGGCTGCGGCTATTGAGGGATATGTTTGATTGCCGGTTGTAACAGTGTTAGCTCGGGCATCAACACCAATTTTAATACAACCTGACGTGCCACAGTTTATCTTGGCCAAATAAATTCCTTGGTCATCACCATTTCCTTCTCCGTCCCAAGCAATTAAGAAATTATTAGTACTATTGTCGTTGCGATAAATTGAGCTTACTACTGGGTTATCAGTTATATTGTCGGTCTGTGTTAATTGTGTAGGAGTGAAATTACTATTGGAATTTGGGGTGGCGTCCAATTCAAAGGCTCTATACCAAATAGTTTTGTCAGAAGGGCCGGCAACTCTGCTCCATGTTGCAATTGCATAATCAGAGCTAATCGAAACTTTTGGTTTAGTATGAGTTGTGCCTGTATCTAAGGGTTGAATGTCAAAGGCAAGGCTTATTGTTGTGAAAGTCCCACTTGTGGTGAAGTCGCCTTGAAAAGTATATCCGGAAATTTGTTGCTGGTCGGCATTTTCTGAAACTACCACGAAGCTTGTAGCTGTCAGGGGGTCATTTTTTTTAATCTCCAAATCCCAGTTGGAAGAAGGTTGATTTCCCAGTCCGGTATAAGTTCTGGTTTGCTGCCCATCATAATTGAAACCGTAAAGATAAACAGAACTCTGAGGGACCTTTGCCATTATGACATATTGTCCGTTACTACCCATAGCAACTTTTACTTGAGGTGTGGAAGTCGATGTATAGCCAGTTCCTGTTTGGGAAAGGCTTTGTTTATTTGCATCAATTGGAACACCGTCAGCGCTAAATCTTTGATAATAGTAGTATACTGTTGAATTTTCCAGTTCCATCCAGGCATAGATAACATTGCTATATCTATCACTATCAATGTCATAGCCAATGATTTCCCGATTTATTTCCGGTGTGATTGATGGTATGGAAGAGTGTTGATAGCTGACGCTATTGCTTTGTGCTTGGGTTATTTGTGAGTTTTGGGCAAAGGGCGCAATTAATGAAATCAACGTGGCTGTCAGCACGCTAAAGGAAATCAGTAAGATTTTATTTTTATTTTTGTGATTCATTTTTAGGAATTTTCAGTGTTTGATTTTCCCTGATTGAGTATGGTGGTTTGATTTTGTTGATCCGAGCAAGAATTTTCCAAGGCACTTTTTGTTTTTCAGCAATTTCTTCGAGAGTTTCGTTTGATTGTACTTTATATGATTTGAGATCTTTTGTGAATGTTCTAAATCTTAGGGTTCTATAAATATAATAACTTCCAATGGCAATAACTAAGGTTAGTATTAAATATATCCAGGTCCAAGGAAAGATAAAGAAAGTTATTTCAGCGTCACTGTATAGGGCTGATCCATGTCTGGAATTATTGCTTCCGTAGTCAATTTCTTCAAAAGTAACTCTAATTTTTGCTTTAAAATTACCTCGATGGTTTTGATAATTCCAATTCACAATTGGGGCAATTGAGGATTTTGGAAGTGATTTGCCGAGCTCTTTTTCAATAGTTTCAATTTCGTTGCCGAAGTAGTCAGTGATTGTGATTTTAGCCTGAGGAATAAAGGCTACATTACCGCTGTTTTCAATTCTAAACTGAAAATTTAATTTGTTATTTGCGAGATATTGATGGTTTACACTGAGTAAATTTATAGAGGCGTTTGTTTCACCAGGAATGGTTAAATAAATTCTATTTCCAGTGCGTGTTCGTACTTTAATATTTCCATTTCCTTCCAATTGATTGTCCTCTTTGAGAATGCCGCCAAAGTATTGGCCGGGAGCAATATTTTCAGGTATTCGAATCAGAAAATCTATTTCTTTTTCTTCTTCAGCCTGAAGGGTAACTTCATTTTGGGATAGTTTTGTCCAAGCGCCGATGCCGTTTTGTTGATCATCAAAATCTTTTAGTACAAAGCTGCCTGCGTCATTATTATAAGCGTCTGTCCCATATAATTTGATGTGTTCTACCTGATTGCTGTTATTTCTTAGAATTATTGTGTCAGAGACCAGTCCGCCGGCCGGTTCTTCAAAATTAAACCAGCTTTGATTGCCCGTATATGGGTCGGGATTTTTGATAGTCATCACCACTTGATTCGAAGCCAGAGTAATTGTGGGAAGAAGCAGCATGATGCTGCTAATAATTAAAGTTTTGAGATTTATTTTTATTTTCATCTTACACAAATTTATCTATCTATTTTACCTTATTTTAGCTTTTAGGTAAATAGGGAATAGGAAAAGGTGTTAAAAAAAATCGAATCTGTGTATAATAGAAAAAAATTTGCTAATTATGTTTAAAACAAAAAGTAAAAGTCTATTTATTAAACTAGTACTGGGAACTCTGGTTTTCAGTTTATTTGGTGGCGTTTTGGTTTCCGCCCAGGTGATAAGCCAAGGCACCAGCATTTCCATACCACTGAAGGTAAAGCCGACGTCGATTGAGGTTACGCCGAATGATGTTTCGGTTAATATGGATGAGCCTGTTTCTACAATTCAATATACAGCAACTGCATATTATAATTATCCGGGTTTAAATCCACCTATCCCTCCTAAGGATGTTACTAATGATCCTTTAACTGTATGGGAGTCTTTGCCAGCTGACTATGCAATGGTGAATACTATTGGTGTTGTGACTCCGTTATATGCTGGCCCAGGAGGTTTGTCTAGTTCTGTAATAAGAGCGACTTATGGTGGAGTATATGATCAGACAACAATAGTAATGATGAGTTCTGTCGTTGAAGCAGAGGCTAAAATTGGGGGAGGTAGCTATACACCACCAACTCCACCTGAACCAACGCCTGAGCCAGTCGAAACCGAGCCTACTCCGGAACCGATAGTTGAGCCGGAACCGGAACCGGTCATAGAGCCTGAGCCGGAAGAGCCTGAGCCGGAAGAGCCTGAGCCGGAAGAGCCTGAGCCGGAACCAATTGAGGAAGAACCGGCGCCTACTGAGCCGGAAACATCGCCGAAACCTGCGCCTGAACCGGAGGTGACAGAACCTGAGCCTCAGTTACCGCCGTCAACTACCGAACCTGAGCCGGAACCTGTTGTTTCGCCGGTGACTACTGTCCCGGAGCCTGAGCCGGAACCATTGCCTGAATCATCAACAGAATTTTATTTGCCGACACCGGAGATTCCGGAAAATAATGAGGGTGAATTGGAGGAAATTGTTTTGCCTGAGGAACCCTTGGAGGGGATTAAGCGTGGAGAAATTGCAGCTCAAATCGGCAATGAGTTAAAAATTTTTGATGTTAGAGAGGATCTTCTCGATAGGTGCTATCAGGATTTAGCCAATTGTACTAGTATTTTCAGAATGAAATCGCGATTTGAAGGAATTAAAATTGATGATCCGGATAATTTAGTATTATTTCCTGATATAGCGGGACATGAGTATGAGCAAGAAATTAATGATTTGGCTTTGTTGGGTGTGATAAATGGTTACTATAAATCTGTAGTAGATGGGCAAGTTAGTCCATTTTTGCCAGACCAGACAACTATTCGCGCTGAATTTTATAAAATTTTAGTTACGTCACTTGCTGTAATTGAAGGGGATTTGGAGTATCCATCATTGTTTTATAGGAATATTTATGCAGCCTATTTATTAAAACAAGCTAATCAAGCGGCTCAGGCTTCATTGCCTGTTTATCAAGCTTTTATCAAGACAGCTCATGCCGCTTTATCGTCTGAAGCAATTGAATTAATTAGAAGTGTAGAAACACCGTTTGTTGATATTAAACCGGATGAGTTTGATTCTCATTGGTACTATCCGATTGTATATAATCGGTTATGTGAAAAGGAGTTGATTGATTGTGAGCAAGGAAGTGAGGTATTCCCGGATTCAGCTCCACAAGTTGAAGAAGCTGAGGCATTGATTGATGAGTTTATAAATTATGTAAATAAAGGAGATTTAATTAGTGAGGCTATTTCAGATGATGATAATGATTTGTTGCTTAATGTTGATGAAAAGTTGATTTATTTGACTGATCCTAACAAGAATGATTCGGATGATGACGGACTTAGTGATGGTGAAGAAATTAATGGGTTTGTTGCAGATCCGGAGCAACCAAATGTGCGGATTAATACTGATCCGAATAATCCTGACTCTGATCAAGATGGCTTACTGGATTTTGATGAGCTGACTTTCCACTTTACCGATCCGAATAAAGTGGATACTGACGATGATAATTTTGGAGATTTGATTGAGGTAGAGCAGGGGACTGATCCAAATGATCCACAGTCTTTTCCGGCTGATTTGAATAATAATGGTATTGATGATGTTTGGGAGCAAGAATATGATTTGGTACCGAAAGATGGTGATCGTATTGATGGCTCGCAAGATAGTGACAATGATGGATTGGCTGATGTTTTAGAATTTAGATATAAAACCAATCCGCTAGTGATCGATAGTGATGGTGATGGATTTAGCGATGCAGAAGAGATTTTGGGGCTTATGACTGATCCGAATAATCCTAACGAACCTAGTGATGATCCAAGAGATTTGCCCGTAGTGATTAATAATTATCAATATGGTCAGTTGATTTCTGATCCTTCGCCAATGATAAAGGGTGTTGGTCCGGCAACAATTGCTGAAGAAATTATTTCAATTCAAATTTTACTTCGAAATGAATTTGGGCATGAGCTGTTATTGGGAGAAACCGTGACTGACGCTAAGGGGAATTTTGTCTTTTTTCCTGAAATTGAGTTGAATAATGGAACATATTTCTTGATAGCAAAATCTATTTCGCCAAATGGAAATGTGAAATCATCAGAACCGCTGAAGATTACTATAGATAAGAGTTTAGCTGTTTCTCTTGCTGATTTAGAGAAATTGGAGGATGAGGAAATTCCGGAAGAAGCGTTAATTACAGATTTGGTTTTGGATATTTCTTCTGAGGATGGTAGGCCTACCCTATATGGAAAATTAACTGAATTTGGTAGTCGGGTGAATGTGACTTGGCGTTCAATTGTGCTTTCTTCAGCTCTTATTTCCGATGTGGCTGATGGTTCTTTTGCAATCAAAGCTCCACGTCTTAGTACAGGTCGTCATGAAGTTTTTGTGCAAACTGTACGTAAAAGTGATAATGCTGTGAGTAGGACGCTTAAAATCAGCTTTAATTTGAATCTAAAACAAGCTGCCCTGGATGATGGGACCGGCTTGACCGGAGCAGTCACCGATCGTTTTGATGTAGTTACTGGTCAGGGCGCAGGTTTTTGGATTGTGATTGGAGTGATAATAGTTTTGATTGGAGGCGCCGCTTACTATTTTTTGGTAGGTAAAGATTAAAAATGAGTAGGTAGGTAAAACTTCATAATATAATAAAGCAATGAAATGCTTAGCATTAAGTTAAGCATGATAATTGCCGGGTGGATTTTGTGTTTGATAAGGCCTAAAATAAACCATAGGCTGAATGTAATAGCCAGGTTGATCAGTAGATTGGGGATTGGCCAAAAGATGGTGAGGAGTAGTGAGAAAAGAAAAATAGTGCTGCGATAGAATTGGGTTTTTAGGGAAGGTTTTTTGATTGTCCAAAGGGCGAATGTTCTTTGAAGATGTTTGTTTAAGTTAATAGCCCAGGTGGAAAATTTTTTACTCATATTTGTTTTGATTAACGTTATCTAGCTTAGTTTATTTTGGATTAAAAGAAAAGACCTGGCAGGGTCTTTTCAAGGTTACCACTAAGGTTGGTGGGTATAGTTAGTTTTTCCCGAAATTCATTTGTTTTCGGATGAGAAGCTCATTGATATGAGCGGTTTTTTCAACTAGAAACTTGTCTATGTCGAAGCCAAATTCAGAGATCATTCCCGAGGTGTGATATCCGCCAATATAGTTAGGCATGATAACGTAATTTACTCCTTCGTCATAAAGTCGAATAGCTTCTTCAATTTGTTGAGAGGTGGAAATGATAATAGCTTCTTTGTTGATTTGGCGAATCTTGTGGACAAGTAAAAGATTAGTATCAAAGTCTTTAATTGTTGATACAACCATTTTGGTATTATCGAAATTTAATTCATCAAATAGTTCAGCATTGCCGATGTCACCATAACGGCAGTCAATGTTTTGGCGAGTTAGGTTGTTGATGTTTCTAGGGTCGAAATCTACAACCAGGAATTTCTTTTTCAGTTTAATGAAACCTTTGACCAGTTCACTACCCAGTTTGGAGAAACCGAGTAAAATCATGTCATGTTTTTCGCCGTTATGTTTAATATGTTGATCAATTTTGTGGCCTCTTCTTTCGAAAATTCCGAGCATTTTGTTCATTTTTTGAAAGATTTTGTCGGTGTACATGATGAAGTATGTTGAACCGGTAATACTGATTAAGCCGACAATTGTTAGGAGCGAAAGAAAAGTTTGGTCCAGGTGGCCGGTTTTCATCCCCAGAGTGGCAACAATAAGTGAAAACTCACTAATTTGAGCCATGGTCATACTGGTTTTAAAGCTATTCATTTTGGTATAACCTTGATTACCCATAATGATCATGATGATCAACGGTTTAACGAATAGTGCAAATGCAGAAAGGGCAATAATAGGTAAAATGTAAGCTGTAATATTATCAAAGATAATGGATGAGCCCAGATGAACAAAGAACAGCATAATGAAGAAATCTCGTAGTGGCTTCATTTTGGCATGGATTTCGTAGCGGAAAGGTGAAAATGATAGAGTAATTCCGGCCAGAAGTGCACCAATTTCAATTGAGAAATCTAGGAAGTAAAATAGAGAGGCCAGGGCCATACACCAAGCAATTGAAAATATTAGTAGTATTTCTTGTGAAGCGGCAACTTTCTTGATGATATGAGGGAGAATTTTCATACTAAAGAGAACCAGTAGGGTGATTACTCCGATTCCCTTGATTAAGGTTCCGACTAAAATTGTAGCTAAATCGCCGTCTTTGGAGAGGGCGGTGATGACCATTAAGGCAATCATGGCCACGATATCTTGTACTATCAAAACTCCGACAGTGATTCTACCGTATAATGTTTGTAGGTCCTTCTTGTCGGACAAAAGTTTCATGATTACGATAGTGGACGAAAAGGATAAACCGATAGCAATAAAGATTGATTGGACCACATTAAATCCGAGCACCATTCCTAAACCAAAGCCGAGTAGAGCGGTGACAGCGACTTGAATCAAACCGGTTATTAAAGCTGTTTTACCGGTTTCTCGGACGTTTTTGGGATTAAGGTGCAGTCCTACCATGAAAAGTAGCAGTACTATACCGATTTGTCCGAAAGTGGAAATTTCATCATGTGAGTGGACGACGTTGAAAAAATAGGGGCTTAGAATAATTCCTGTAAGAATATAACCGATCATAATCGGTTGTTTCAGGAAACGCATCAGTCCTGACACTGCCAGTGTCGCAAATACAATAATACTAAGTTCTATGAATATTTTTTCCTCCATAGTAAGGTTTTTTGTTTTTGATATTAAGCACTCACTTAATATTATGCCATATATTTTACAAAAAAGCAAGTATATGGTCGAGCCTAGTTTGGAAAATGTTGGAGAACCTGCTTTTTACCTTCATTGGTAACAATTGAGAAGGGGATTATGGGTGCCTCCGGAAGTAAGTTATGCAAATTTTTTTGCAAGATTGATTTTTGGGAAGATTTTATTTTGTCTGTTTTTGAGGCGACAAATATGACCGGTAAATTATTGGCATGTAAGAATTCAATAACTTCCTGGTCATCTTTGGTGGGCCCGACTTTAGAATCTATTAGTTGAATAACAGTGTCTATGTGGGCTTTTTGAGTGTGTAAAAACCAGAAAATCAATTCTTCTAATTGTTTGCGGGCTTGTTTGGATAATTTAGCATATCCGTAACCGGGAAGATCGGCTAAATAATAGCGTTTATTGATTAAGAAGAAGTTGATTTGTTGAGTTACTCCGGGTCGGGATCCGGTTCGGGCCAGTTTTTTTTGACTAGTAATAGTATTGATGAAACTTGATTTGCCGACATTGGAACGACCAATAATTGCAATGATTGGCTTGGGTTCTTCGGGAAGGTCTGACTCTTTGGTGATGCCGCGTTTGAAAAGAGCTGAATTAATTGGCATGATGATATCTTAAAAGCTGAATGCTTTGAACGTGGTCATTTTTTAGTTGGGCAATTGCGTAGGTTTTATTTTTAGCACGAAGCTTTTTGTTTTCATCTATACAGTATTCTTCTCGCCAGGTGTCGGTTATAAGACAATGTGCATTGCGCTTACTGGCAAAACTTTCTTCCAGATGAAGATGTCCCATAATTATATACTTTTTGTCAGGATGTCTTCTTTCAATCATACGGAAGCGATGCAATTTAAATTTTTGATCGTTGAGAGCTGTAAATCCAAAATTCAATATATGTTTAAACAAGTTTAAATATGGAGGTCGATTGATGGGATCTTTTTTAATTTTGATTACTCTGGGAATTAAACTGGAAATAATGAATTTAGTAGCTAATTTGCGTTTGTCTTTTTTAAATTGGGGGTAGGCTTTGAAGGCCAAGTGTCGAGGGTAAAATTTTTCCAATTCAGGGTATTTTTTCTTTAATTCCATGAAGAACTTAATAATGGCATAAGTCCCATAGGGTATATTGAGAATATTTTGATCGTTATGTTTGAGGTAGGGCTTTTTGCGGTTGAAGATATAGAAATAGTCTTGTAAATGACCGTGTTCAACTTGCAAGTCTTTACGGGAAAAGACGAAATCATAAGAAATTTGTTTGGGATGACCGATGGTCTTTCGAATTAGATTTTGTACTCTCGGCCAGACTAAATCCTGGTCATGATTACCAATGTTGAAATGAAGGAAATGATTGGTTTTTTTGAGGAAGTTACCTAGAGCTGCAAATATTTCAGGATATTTTTGAATAATTTGTTCAGTTTTCCACAGTGAAATTTCTTGGGTGATATAAGGAGTGTGCTCTCCTTGATAATCCATTTTTAAATAGTCAAAAGTGTCTCCGTTAAGAACCAGAGTGGTTTTTTGATCTGACTCGGAAATTGATTCAAGGAAGCTAACTAATTTGTCGGAATCTTTGAAATCATCATAAAGATCTTTTTTGCCCATTTCAATATCACTTATGACGTAAATTGTTTCATTCATTTGGTTTGGTAATTATGGCGTGTTGTACTTTTTCCAATTCCGGGAAATAAGTGTTGTTGATTATGAGTCCAGTTGAATTTCCTCCATCCAGATTGAGGGTGGAGTGGAGATCTAGTTTTTGTAGTATTTTGGCAAATTGATAGAGGCTTTCGGTATTCTGTCTTTCAATTAAAGTCTGCCTAAGAATAATTACTATAATATGATTGTTTTGATCAATACCAATTGCGGTGCGGCTGGCTTTATTCTGGGAATCGGAAGAAACGGCGATTTGTCCGTTTTGGTCTAACAATATTGGCCCTGCTTGTAAGGCGAAACGGAGAGTTTGCAGGTCAGTTTGATTGAATTGTTCAACAGTTAGTAATTTAGGTTGATTATTTTTATCCAGAATAAAAACTCCATTGGTCAATTCAGCGTTTTGATAGGGGTGGAGCATTTCCGTATTACTGATGAGCAATCCGGTCGGTTGGAATTCAGGTGTGTAAAAACCTCCGTTAAAGCTTAATTTAGAGTCTTGTTGTTTATGTAATTGTTTGATGGATAGGCTTTCGGGGGGTTCCGGATTGGTTATAATTTCCAGATGAAAGATCTGGGGGTCAATGCTGGCTAAAAAAAGAGATTTGTTATCAATTTTAAGGTCTTGATATTGCAGTCCAGGTTCAACTTCTATCCAACCCAGATTAGCGGTTTCCTCTTGATATTGAGGGTCGATTAAATTTTCACAACCAAATCCCAGTGTTGCAAAGCAAGTAACTATTGCCAGAATACTAATTCTCTTCAGCGTCATCGTTTGATTGTGTTGTAGTACGGATAGTTATACTGTCTTCACCTATATTTCCGGCTTGATCAAAAACTCTGACAGTAATCGTGTAGGTGTCTTTGGATGCTCCTCTGGGTAGGCGAATTGTGCCTGTGAAAGGTGCGATGTCCTGCTTATATTTCAGATCATTATCCAGATAAAAATGGGCGACTTTGATACCATTATTTGAACTGGAATTGATATCCACTTCAATTTCATTAGAGCGAATCACTTGATTATTGTCAGGTGAAGTAATAGACAGTTTTACGTTTTCTTCAGCCTCACTACAGCCCACACTGGAGGATTCAATCTGAAAATCTTCTCTGTTTTCTTTCAGCCATTCCTGTGCTGCGTTTTCCCATAATTCTCTTTCCGGATCTATGTCGTGATAGACGACCTTGAAGCTGTGTTGTTTTTGTCCGTTTTCACAAATTACATTGGAGAGTTTTTCGGCGGCATTGAAATTGGGAATGTCTTGATAACTGTCATCCAGTTCTGTTGGAACGGAAAAACTGGCGAAGAATTCTTCATATTGTTGATCTTCCGGGGTAATGTCTGACGCCAAAAGTCCGTTGGTTCTGGAAACGGTTTCTTTCTTGATGCCTTCTGGAATAGGGAATTCGGAGGAAGGTGAGTCGGCTAGAGCTTGGTCCATAAAAGCTTTAAATATGGGAGCAGCAACTGTGTATCCACTGGCTGATCCCGCTAAATATCCATCTTTTCGGGAATCGTTGTTGCCGGCCCAAACTGCAGTGACTAAATCAGTTGTATAGCCAACTGTAAGTAGATCATTGGGTAATTGTGTGGAACCTTGACGAATGTTACTGGTTCCGGTTTTGGCTGCGTTTACTTGTCCATTTACTGTTAAATTCGGTCCAAGTCGTACATCGGTGTCAGAGAGAATGCTGGTGATTAGATAGGTTATCTGTGGGTCGAGCACTTGATCGCCAGGTTTATTGGTCCATTCATCTAGAATTTCTCCTTGGGCGTTTTCAACTCGTAAAATGGAAACCGGATCAAAGTGATATCCTCCATTGGCAAAAGTTCCATAAGCGTTGGTCAAGCTGAGCAGGGTTGTTTCGGCTGTGCCCAGCGCATATGGATATCCATATTCCAAGGTCTCATCTCGATAAACAATTCCCATAGCTTTAGCCAGTGGCATGATGTCTTTTTGGCCTCCGGCCAGGAAGAAAGCTTTAATGGCAGGTATGTTTCGGGATTGTGCAAGTGCTTGTCGGATGTTCATTGGTCCTTTGTAACTACCATCGTAATTTTGAGGACGGTCGGCTCCGAATGGAGTTGGTACATCGAAGATGACTGAGGCAGGTGTATAGCGATTTTCAAATAATTTGGCAAAAACAAATGGTTTGAAACTGGATCCCGGTTGGCGGAATGAAGTGGCAATATTGGTTTGTCCGTCTATCTCATTGTCAAAATAGTCGCGGGAGCCAACCATAGCCAGAATTTCACCGGAATTGGGATTCATGGTTACCAAAGAGGCGTTTTTTACGTTGTAATTAGCCTCATTAGCTTCTGCGCGTTCTGAAATGACATTTTCAGCTATTTCCTGCATTTGAGGATCAATTGTTGTATAGACTTTCAGTCCTCCTTGTTCAACGATTTCTGCGCCATATTTATTTTCCAGTTGTTCAATGACAAAGAAAACAAAATGAGGAGCTTTGATGGATTGTTTAAGCTCGGCGAATGCCAATGTTTTGGTTTCCAAAATTGCCGATTGCATTTCCTGTTCGGTGATCAGTCCCACTTCTTCCATGCGTTTTAAAACTAAATCGGTACGTCCTTGAAGATATAATTCAGTTGTATCATTGATAGAAATGGTTGTTCCTAGCAGACCTCTTTCAATTTGATTAGCATTTAGGTCTGATTCTTCATCTATATTACGTTTTTGCAATTCTTCAACGGTGATTGATCCGGATAATTGAGTATATTGATGGGGACCGTAGGGATTGTAGTAACTTGGCGCCTGAGGCATACCGGCTAAAATTGCACTTTCCGCCAAGGTTAAATCTTTGGCGGATTTGTCAAAATAGGTCTGAGCTGCTTTTTCTACTCCGAAAGCATTGTTTCCGTAAGGGATCTTGTTAAGATATTTTTCCAGAATGGTGTCTTTATCGAAGGCTTGTTCCAGTCGTACAGCCAAAATTAGCTCTTTAATCTTTCTAGTGTAAGATTTTTCGGAAGTAAGGAAAGTCAGTTTTATGTATTGTTGTGTGATAGTAGAGGCTCCTTGAGTAGGCCCTCCGGTTGCATTGTTGATAATTGCGCGCATAACGCCCAGCATGTCAAAACCCGGATGCTCATAGAACTTTTCATCTTCGATGGCTAAAGTTGCATCTATTATATGAGGTGACATTTGTTTGATGGTGACATATTCACGGTTTTCTTCACCAAATTTTACATAAAGCGGATTACCTTCCCGATCATAAATAGTTGTTGATTGAGGAACAGAGAGGCTGTCCAGATCGTTAACATCAGGTAAGCCAATGGAGAGGATGGCAATAGCGGTAAAGAAACCTAATACGCTGAGAACTCCCAGCCCAACGATGGTAATGCCGGAAAGAGTGAGTAATTTAGTGGCACTGAGGTCGCGAGGGGTGCCGTCTTTGTGGTATCTGATGCGGTGGCGAAGTTTATGAAGAGTTCGCTTAATTTTATGATGATTTAACATCGTTTTTTGTGACTATTAAAACGCATGAACTTTAGCACAAACGTTGTTGTAGGGCAACAGGGCGCGGCTTGACGCTTTACAAACCTCTGACTTGTCCTCCTATTTTAGCTAAGTTTTGGAAGATTTTTTGCTGAATGGCTTTCATTTCCGCATCGGTTAGGGTTCGATCGGGTGATAATAAAGTAACTTTAAAAGCCAGAGATTTTTGATCTTGAGGAATATTTGATCCTTGATAGAGGTCGAAAAGAGTGATTTTGTTGATCAGATTTTGGTCAGCATGACGGACTTGTTTTTCGATTTCAGCGTATTCGAGATTTTTGGGGACAAGTACTGAAATGTCGATTTCGATGCCGGGGAAACGGGGGATTTCTTTGTATTTACGGTCAGAGCGAGGTAGGGCGTGCAATAAGGTGTAATTGATTTCAAAACAACTAATTCGATGGTCTTGTAAACCGAAATTTTTAGCAATTAAGGGATGTAGGTCAAAAATATGAATTATTTCCTGTTTACTCTTGTGATCCAGCCAGGTGGCATGGCGATTAGGATGAGCGTATGCCAATTCGGTTTGAGCGTGTTGGAATTTGAGGGAATTGATGTCTAGGCGATTTAAAAGTCCTTCAACAACTGATTTGACTTCATAAAAGCTCTCAGTTTTGTCTTTTTTAGGTTTGACGATGAGGCCGGCTAAGTGTTTTTCTTCGCGGGGAAAATACTCATTGATGTAATGAAAAGTGCGTCCGATTTCAAATAATCGAAACCCATCTTGATGTTTCAGATTCTCGCGGGCATTGGTAAGTAGCAGCGGTAGCAGAGTAGTGCGAAGATGAGTTTGTTCTTCGGAAAGATAGTTGCGGACTTTGAGATGCTGCGTTTCGTCAAGATGGGCGTTTTGAAGAGTTTTTTGGCTGTAAAATGAGTAGTTCAAGCATTCGTGAAATCCATGTTCCAAGGCAATGATGTTGCGAATTGTGTATTTTTCGAAACGTTCATGATTAGGTCGGCCGGGACGAAGCGAGATTTCCGGTAATTTGCCGGGAATTCGTTCATATCCATACATTCTGGCGATTTCTTCAATTAAATCATCCTGATGATCAATATCTTTGGTTGCTCGGAAGCTGGGAATATCTACTTTAAGTGATGCTTTGCCAGGTTTGACTTTGAATTCCAGTTTTTCCAAAGCGTCTTGAATCTCTTGAGCTGGAATTGCTACACCTATTTTGGAATTAACTTTGTTTAGGTTTAGTGCAATAGACTTTTTCTTGTATTGATAGTTGTTGATATCGATTTTCTGTCCATTAATTTGTGCGCTAGGGCAGAGATCGAGTATGATTTTAACAATGCGATCCATTGCTTGCTCTGCTAATAGCGGATCAAGATTTTTTTCAAAACGTTGTAAGGATTCGGTGCGGATTCCTGTTTTGACCGAAGTTTTGCGCACATTAACCGGATCGAAGTTTGCTGCTTCCAAAGTGATAGAAGTAGTGTTTTCTGTGATTCCTGAGTCGAGCCCACCCATAATGCCGGCTAGGGCCATTGGTTTTTCTTTGTCGGCAATTACGAGCATGGTGTCGTCAAGTTCGCGTTCACCTTCATTGAGTGTTTCCAGTTTTTCACCTTTTTTAGCAGTCCGAACTATAATTGTATCTTTAATCTTGGTAGTGTCGAATGCATGTAGGGGATTGCCGAGTTCCAGCATGACGAAATTGGTGGCATCGACGATATTATTGATCGATTTATTGCCGGTATTTTCCAAGGCGGTGCGTAACCAGTCAGGAGATGGTTCAACTTTTATATTGTCAATTGTGACTGCCAGGTAGCGGCGACAGAGGTCTTTTGCGGTAACTTCAACTGAGATTGGAGCTTTGGAACTAGGGTATTTTTGATGTGTTTCGACCGGTTTTAGTTTTTCATTGGTGATTGCTGCTACTTCTCGGGCAATACCATAGTGACCCCAAAGATCCGGACGGTGAGTCAAGGTTTTGTTCTCAATATCGATGATGATGTCGTTTTTCCCTAATGCTTCTGCAAGGGGAGTGCCAGGTTTGATATTTTTGAGGTAGCTCAAATCCATAATTCCATCTTCATTTGATTTGAGTCCGATTTCTTCAGCAGCACAGATCATACCAAAACTTTCGACTCCGCGAATTTTGGTTGGTTTAAGTTCTACAGGATCACCTTCGCCATGCCAGCGTACCCAAGCTTCGGGTAGAGCGACTGCCACGGTTTGTCCTTCAAAAATATTGCGTGCACCGCAAACTATTTGCAGTGTTTCGCTGCCGACATTGGTAGTGGTGATTTGTAATTTGTCGGCGTCAGGGTGAGGTTTGATAGTTTCGATATTTCCAACGACCATTTTGTCATATTCTTTGGCGAGATCGATTACTTCTTCCACTTCAGCTGTGCGGACGGTGAAAAGCTCTCCGAATTGATGGAAATCGGTGTCGGTGGGGATATTGACATAGTTTTTAAGCCAGTTAACGGAGATTTTCATTTTAGAATTGTTTTAAAAAGCGTAAGTCATTGGAGTGGATTTGGCGAATGTCGGAAAACTTGTACCGAATCATAGCAAGGCGGGTAAGGCCCATGCCGAAAGCCCAGCCCTGGTTTTGGTCCGGATCAATTCCACCAGCTTTGAGAACATTAGGGTGAACCATGCCCGCTCCCGCAGCTTCCATCCATTTATCCGCTTTGCCATTTTTGCCTTTTTCCCAAAGAATATCCAGTTCAAGACCTGGTTCAACAAAAGGAAAATATCCGGGACGTAAGCGAGTTACTATATCTCGTTTGAAAAAACGACTCAAAAATTCCTCAATGGTGCCCTTGAGGTGACATAAACTAATATCTTTGTCGATAAATAGTCCTTCGAATTGGTTGAAAGTGCTATCATGGGTTGCGTCAGTTGCTTCATAACGGAAGACACGACCAGGTACAATTATTCGGACAGGAGTTCCTTTAGACTCTAAAGTGCGAGCTTGAACTGGTGAGGTATGTGTTCTGAGAACTAAATTACCATGCTTGGGATCCTGCTTATTCTCGATAAAAAAAGTATCCTGCATATCGCGTGCCGGGTGATAAGCAGGAATGTTGATAGCTTCGAAATTATAATATTCACTTTCCACTTCTGGGCCGTCGGCAATTTCGAATCCCATTTCGCGAAAAATTGTTTCTATTTCGTTTTGTAATGTGTTGATGGGATGAATACTTCCAGGCTCCGGTGAGGGTTTTCGATCGAGATTCGGCAAAGTAATGTCAAAGAATTCGCTGCGTAGTTTTTGGTTGATTTCTGCTGTTTCGAGTTCCTGGAGTCGATGGGTGTAGGTGGCAAGGAATTCGTTTTTGGCATCTTGAATAGCTTTTCCAATGGTGCGTTTGTCATCAGGGGAAAGGTCTTTGAGGGATTTGAGTAGGTCGGTAAGTTGACCTTTTTTGCCCAGGTAAGTTACTTCAACTTGTTTGAGCTCTGTCGGATTTGAGGCTTTTTGAAGCTTTTCTCCGGCTTTGTGGCTCAGGTTTTTGATCTCATCTAAATTCATAGCAATGTTTATTTTTGCTCTCTGACTTTAGCGGCTTTTGCGGCAATTGGCAAACTGAAGCTACTCTGCAGTATTGGCAATTTGGCTTTTTACATTTTCCAAGGTGTCACCAATAGTTTCATCATCATCTGCATCGTATAGTAAATTGGCCGCTTCGGTGTGTGACCACCCCAAAGGCTGAGCTGAGTCTGGTCGTTCTATGCTTTTCATGGTTCTTTGCTGACGAATCACTTCATATTCTAGCGCTTTGGATTCTTCTTCCACTTGAGGAGCAATAATGATTGAGGGGCTGCGTTGACTTTCTGTTTGTTCGTGACTGGATCGATTGCCTGATTTGGGTTGAGATGGTGAGAAGGTTTCTTTTCTGCTGGAGTTTGGGTTTGGGGCTGTGGGAACTTGTGATTCAGGTTCTTTGTTAAATCTGAAACCCGGTTCAAGATTGGGTAAATGTCTTCTTTGCACTTGATCAAAATATTCGTACATATCAAAGTTTTCGAAAATTGTTTCCAAAGTTGCAAGGACTTCGTAGCAATCTGAACTCCAAAAATCTAAGTCTGTCTTATTTGGGAAGTGGGCTTTTTTATTGCATCGTATGTCTTTTATTTTTGCAAAAAGTTCGTGCAAGGTGTCCTGGGCAATCACTTTACTTTCCTTAGCAATAGCGCCGTCCCATTTCAGTTCGGCTTTGATTTGTTCAAGTTGAATCAGTAAATCATTGAGGATTACTTCGACGTGTTTAATACCCAATTGGTGGCGAAGTTGATCCAAATGTTCTTTATTCTGATAAACTGCAGATGCTGTTGATCGTAATTTCATATTTGTTTCTAGGGCGTTTTGTATTCTGTATATAAGAAAACAGCCAGGACTGAAATAGTCAAGGCTGTTTTCTTATATTCTGTTTTTTACTGTTAACAGTGATTATCTAACAGCATCTTTTAGAGATTTTCCAGCTTTGAAAGCAGGTAGCTTCATAGCAGGGATCTTGATCTTTTGACCAGGGTTTCTTGGATTTACACCTGTTCGTGCAGCTCTCTTAGAAACTCTAAAAGTTCCAAAACCAGTAATAGTTACTGATTCACCTTTTTTAAGGGATTTTGTTACAGCTGCTAAAATTGCATCAAGAACAGCTCCAGCGTCTTTTTTAGTTACGCCAGCAGCAGATGCAGCAGCATTGACTAGATCTTGTTTTGTCATGGCCTATGGGTTAAGGAATAGACTTTAGACTGAGAGAATTATAGAAGTGTGAAAGTGAAAAGCAAGAAACTTGATGCTTAAGGGGAATTTGGGGGTGTTTTTTGAAGCAATGTTGATTAATCGGCTTAGGGAAAAGCTTTATTTGCTGCAGATTTTCGTCTTGCTTGCGATGCGGCTTAAATATGCTGTTTTATGTGGATTGGGGGTGCTGCGATTGATGTTTTTGAAATATTATAGCAATAAAGTCAAACCGAAAATGGGGGTGTTTAGGCGCTTTTTGGGAAAAGATTTGGCTTGTAGCAATTGTTCGAATATAATTTTTATTGAAAAATAATACAAACAAACCATGAAAATTAGAAATTTGCTATTTATATGTGCAGCCATATTCTCTGGAACGCTGCTTTTTGGAGGTGTTGCGCTGGGGCAGACCGGAGTTTATGAGAATGATCCTAATCCTTGTTATGATATTTCAGGAACGACATCCCCTGTAAACGTTGGAGGAGTAAATAATTCCGGAATAATTGATTTTGATGCGGGTGCTGACATTATTGATCCTCAATATGCTGCTTGTGTTAGAGTTGATGAGGATGGTACTCCAAATTATATTCAGGGTTGGGCTTACAATGATAATTTAGGTTGGATAAGCTTTTATTGTGATTACGAAGATTATGATGGCAATACGGAGGCTTCAGATTTTAACGATTATCCTTTAGGAAGAACAAATATGGGGATTCCGTGTGGTGATAATACGTATAGTACATCTTTCACAGTTGCTGGAAGCGGAGGAGTGTTTAGTTCAGTGGAGATTAATGGTTATGCCTGGGGAGATAATATTGGCTGGATGTCTTTTGGTAGTCTATTTCATAGATTGAGTCCCGATCCGGTTTCCGGATTGATTGAAAGTGCTTTGCCCGCAGCAAAGAAGTTTTCTTGGACAGATTCGATTGGATGGTTTGATTGGACTGGTGTGCAATTTAGATGGTTGCCACAATTGATTACTGAAGATTTACAGGCTTGTCCTGATACAGATCCAAATTGTTTTATTTGCAATATTCTTGATGGTTGTGTGTATGATCCTCCTCTGGCGGATAAGGATAGTGGAATTGAAATTAAAATAACTTTTAATCCTCCATCCGGGTTACCTTCAATTCCTGATATTACTGATGCTGCTCAAGTGTTTATTATTGAGAAAGGAACTCCATGTTATGATGTAGTTGAGGAAAAAGCAACTGCAGCAGATTGTAATGCACCGTCAACTGCAGTTTATGGTGTTCAACTTGATATTAAATGGGAAGATTCGGTTGATTTTGATCAAACAACCGCTGCATCGCAGACAAAGGACTGGAGTGACGCAAATTACTATCCTAGTCAAAATCCGGTTGATAAACCGATGAAGTGGGATGATTTCACAGCTAGTGGCAATGAGATTACTTTTAATGTTTTATCTATTGCTCCTACTACTGATGCGAATATGTCAGATGGATTTAGTAATGAAAGATTTTACTATGTTGACAAGGACAAGGAGGATGGTCTGTTTGAAGATGAAGATTATGATAAAACCTTGCAAATCCCAGATTATAACGGAAATAGATTGATTTTGAAAGAGTTAAGCGTTACATTTGTGGCTTTCAGTGATGACGGTATAAAGCCAGTTCAATGCATTTATGGAGCAAGAAGAACTTATGATGGAGCATGTCTTCCGAAAAACTACGGACAAGGTGTGAGGTTTAGTTATAAACCGCTAGTGAATGTTGTTGAGTTATATCAAGGTGTTGGTCAAGCCAGATCAAATAAAGAAGAGGAAAAGTTAGATTATTTAGATTTGGAAATTGGCGTGCCAAAAGATGTTCATTATCAGATAATTGGAGAAAGTGGTTTGGATTCAGCAGCTGAGTTGAAATTTGAACTCGGTTGGGAAGAACCCGATGCAGATATAAGTAATAAGCTCAATCTGTACTTTACGGATACAGGTGATACTGGAAGCGTGTCTAAACAAGGTCAAGATTTTAATATTGCAAGCGATTATGATTCAGGAGTTCAGAAGTGGGAAGTGTGGCTGGCTTTACAGGATTCTGAAAAGCCAATGTCCAGTGACATATTAAGTTTGCCCGCTTATATTTTTAGTAAAGTGACTTATCAAGAAGCAGGTAAAGAAATTAAGTATTATGCAAACAAGTTGCCGAGGACACCGGCTGGTTTGATTAAGAATCCGGTAGCCTTTGTTAAAGGAACGGTATTCAGTACTGCCTTTGCAACTAAAGCCTCAAATGTTGAATTGCGTAGTTTGGGTGATATTTCAGAAAATTACAGAAAAGCCCAGATTAATGAGAATGTTGCTGCTTTGAAGACGAATCCTAACATTCCGCAATCATTCAATTCTAACATTCGCATTGAGGATATGGATGGTGTAATAACACAAATGTATGAATTAGCCGAGAATGTTTTTTATGTTAAGGGTCAAAATATTACGGTTGATTGTGAGGAACCTGCTTGTGTGCCTTCAAAAGCTGAAGGTGAATATCGCGTCTTTATTGTGGAAGATGGTAATATTAAAATTAATTCAGATATCAAGCCTGAAGCGGGAGTACAAGTTGGTTTCATTGCTTTATCAGAGAGTGAGAAGAATAATGAGGCTAATATGTACATTGAATCAGCAGTAAATGATATTCTAAGTACTCACGTATTCTTAGATGGAATGATAATGAGCTACGTTGATGCTGATGGTTACAAAATTAATGATTATGGTTGGCCCAAATTTGGAACTGATTTACAAAGGCAAGATTTACTAAAGAATCAGCTGCGATTTGTAGGTACATTTGCTACGAACAATGGAATTGGTAATACTTCTAAAGAAGATCCAGTTGATCATGACGGACTGGATGTGAAAGTGGTAACAGGTGATTATGGTGATGACGATCTTCAAGGATTGGCTAGGGCCAAGTCAGTTGACTTAAACTATTTAAGGTACTTTGGCCCTACGCTGCAAATGTGTGATGATCCGCCAAATATTCCGCGTGATTTGAATATTTCTAATGACGCGTTTGAATGTGATCCGAATAATTCATTTTATAAAATAGATCCGACAGCTATAGCTCCTGTTGGTGATTTAATTCTCGATGATACAACCGGCACACGATCAGAATATTATAAGGCGCAAGGTGAAGAAACTGAATATCTATATCCGACATACTTTGAATATCAAGCTATCTCAGGAAATCTCCCCGGCTTTAAGTCGCAATTGTAAGTCTCTTAAGAAACCCCGCTTGAGCTTAGGCCGGCGGGGCTTTTTTGATATGATCGAGTGGAGGGTAACATTGATTAGGCGGGGATCTCTACTTCGGGGTGTTTGCGGATTTCGGCATAGACTGAAGTGCGGATTTCTTCCAGGCGGGCGGCGGTGGGTGCTTCGAATAAGACGGTGAGGTAAGGAGAAGTGTTGGAGCAACGCACTAAGGCCCAACTGTCTATGTCGAAGAGGATGCGGGCGCCGTCGATGGTGATACAGTCGTGGGTAGAGCAGAAAAGGGCTTTAAGTTCGTCTACGATGCGGAATTTATGTTGGTCGGGGCAGGGGAGTTTGATTTCGGCGGTGGAGTGGAGGACGGGGAGTGAAGCGAAGTGCTCGGACCAAGTTTTGTCAGACTTGCTGAGGATTTCGACTAGTTTGCAGGAGGTGAAGAGGGCGTCGTCGAAGCCATACCACTTAAAATGGCGGGGGCCGAGGTAAATGTGGCCGCTTTTTTCGCCTGCCAGGGTGGCTTTTTCATGGCGGAGTTTTTCTTCAATGAAGGAGTGGCCGGTGCGGAACATTTCCGGATTGCCACCGTGCTGCTTGATGTCTTTGGGCAGAATTTGTGAAACTTTGACATCGAAGACGATTTTCTCGCCGGGATGTTGTGCGAGGAGGTCACGTGCGAGTAGGATTAGTGGGTATTCAGCTGAGTAAAAGCGACCGTTTTCGCCGATAATACCGATACGATCACCGTCGCCGTCGAAACCGATACCGAGGTCGGCGCCTGTTTCCAACACTTTGGCTTTAAGGTCTTCAAGTAGATGCTCTTGTTCGGGATTGGCTTCATGATTGGGGAAAGTGCCATCCAGTTCAGTGTAGAGTTCAATGACTTCACAGCCTATGTGGCGAAGCATTTGGGGGGCAAAGCAGCCGGTGACGGCATTGCCTGTGTCGACAACAACTTTAAGGGGACGTTCCAGTTTTACTTTTTCTGCAATTTCGGACAGAAATGCTGGGAAGAAATCTGATTTGTCCTCAAGAAGGCCGGGTTTTTCTGCGGTGATAAAGTCTTCGGATTGAATGATTTTGAGTATGTCCTGCAACTCTTCGTTGGCGACGGAGTGAGCTTCTTTGCGGACTATTTTGATGCCGTTGTCATGTTTGGGATTGTGGCTGGCGGTTATATTGACTCCGCTGTCGGTATGATAATGGCAGACTGCCCAATATAGCAGGGGGGAGGCAGAGAGGCCTAGGTTGAGGACGTCGATGCCGGTGGAACGGATTCCTTCGATGAAGGCAGTTTGGAGTTTTTCGCTATGCAGTCGATTGTCGCGGCCGACTATCATGTGTTTGGCGCTATCTTTGCGTTGTAAATAGGTTCCGACTCCTTGGCCGATGGTTCGAACGGTATCCGGTGTCAGATCCGGTTCAGGTTTTCCTTCAATAGGATCAGCGGTGCCACGAATATCGTAGGCACGAAAAATGTTGGGATTAATTTGCATAGAAAATTTTTGATATAGTTTATTAATATCAAAACTGGGGCAAAGTGCAATCAGTATCGCTTGAGTGATTTACGGATTTCCAGGTCTTGTGATTTTTTCTTGAGGTCCTGGCGCTTGTCATGAAGCTTTTTACCACGACATAGGCCGATACTAACTTTAATTTTTCCTTTGTGGAGGTGTAAGCCGAGTGGAACAACGGTGAGGCCTTGAGTGTTAAGTTGACTTTCCAAATTGGCAATCTCTTTTTTGTGTAATAGTAGTTGGCGTGCTCTGACAGGATCATAATCTCGCTGATCAGCTTGTTGATAGGGTGAGATGTGGACGTTGCGAAGTGTAGCTTGGTCGTTTTGGATGCTGACGTAACCGGGCCGGATGTTGACATTGCCGGCTTTGACAGATTTGACTTCTGGGCCGGATAGAACCAGGCCAGCTTCAAATTTCTCCAGGACTTCGAAGTCGTGGAGGGCTTTTTTGTTGACGGCAATACTGTTTGGAGCTGTTTTAGTCATCAGGTACAGACTTTACCTGACTTTGGGGATTTGGCAAGCGCTTATGCGCTGTATTTGTCTTGTGCTGATTCAATATCCTCTTGAGTAAGAGTGCCTTGATTAAGTTTGTCGCTGATGGCAAGCAAGGAGTCGATGGTTGCCTGGTCTTGCTCGGCAGTTTTGGCAAGGGCTTCATTAGAAGCGTCTATGCCTGCCTCCTTAGCCAATTCAGTAGGTGATGGACCGATTTGTCCGAGACCAACCTCGGTTTGCAAGTGAGAACGCTTTGTTTTACTGGCGATTTCAGCTTGGCGACGTTGTTCCTCTTCAGGTGAGATCTTAGGTTTTTCAAATTTTTCCGGATTTTGATTCGGTAGTTTAGCCATTTGATTGTTCTTTTAAATATCTAATACCTTGTTTGATTAATGATTGTTTTACATTAGCGAGCATGCGTTGATTAAAGAATGGTAAAACTGCGGAAATTCTTTCTTTCTCGCCTTGATTGAGGAAAGGAGCTGTATTCAGAATGAATTGCAGCTCCTTAATCATTAATTCTTTTCGTCTGCCTTCTTTACTAACTTTGTGCGTTTGGAGAAAATTGGCGGCTTTCTGAAAAATAGTTGCCATATTTAGCTTTTTAGAGCTTTTGTATAGATGTCGGTAAGTTGTGTAACTTCCTTATCAAGTACCGTACGGAATTTTCCCAGTTCTTCTTCTGTCATATTGGGAACAAGAATCATCCACATTGTACGTTCCTGATCATCCATTGATGATAGTTCCATCAATCGTAGAACTTCTTTTTGTAATTCTTCGGTTACCATAGTTAATTGAGTTATTGTTTTTGATAATATAAATTAAGAGGTTTTAGGGATTACTTTCCACTAAACCAAGACATAATGGCTTGCCCTGAAGCAACACCACTGACAATATCTTGATGCATAATTCTGATGGCGTCAATAACTGCATCAGGATCACCGGCAGCAACTTTTTCTGGCAAGGTTTGATTTCCACCGATAAAGGGAATGTCAATGCCGTTAATCATAGGCCAGTTTTTCACTAAAGTTTGGAAGATGTCTGTTTTAGCAATAGGATCTGTCATCCATTTTTTAAGGAAATCGGGGCAAAGTCTGGTTACAGCCAAAAATGTTTCGATTTCATGTTGTAGTCCATAAACTTCAGGACCGTTTTTAACTACGCCGAATGCTTTAGCGATGTCAAAGCCGGCGGTTGCCCAGCCGGGCATTTGTCTCATGTACATAGCACGAACTGTTTCACCGAAAACTGAAGCGCGTTCCTGCTTGGCAGTTTCTGCTACTTCATTTGCTTGTTGAACTACTTCCGGTTTGCGGCCGGTGAAATAATCAATAATGCGGCCGAAGATCCCCCGTTGTTTTGGGGCTTGACCGGCTTGTTCCGGACGTCCCATGAAAGATTCAGCCAATTGCATTATCATGTTTAGTCCAGTATTTGGTGCTGCTTCTGACATAATGATATGTTTAAGAAATAAGATTTCTTATTATTATAGCATTTTTGGGATTAAAAATAAACTATTTGGAGGTTTTTTTGAGGAAGATAGGAATAAGCACCAAACCAACTATGATCATGAGCATAGAGAGAATTTGACCTTGGGTGATAAATCCTAAATAGAAGCCGATTTGGGGATCAGGCTCGCGAAAAATTTCCGCAATGGTGCGTAAAATGCCATATAAAACTAAAAAGGAGGCACTGATAATTCCCGGCTTGGGTTGGCGTGAGCGGATAAGTAAAAGTAGGAGAAAAAGAATTACTCCTTCCAGAGCAGCTTCGACCAGTTGTGAAGGGTAGCGGCAATTGTTGGGATCGGTGGGAAAATATAAGCAGAAATTCTCTGCAACACGTCCATAAAGTTCTCCATTGATGAAGTTCCCGATTCTACCAAAGAAAATGCCGATGGGGGCGACTATGGTAGTGAAGTCGGCTAAAAGCCAGAAATTAATCTTATGGCGTTTTGTGAAGATTAGCAGGGCTGTTAAAACTCCCAGAACTCCTCCATGAAATGACATTCCTCCTTCCCAGACATAAAGCATGTTAAGGGGGTTTTCGAGGTAGAAAAAGAGATTGTAAAAAAGAATATATCCGATTCGACCACCAAGAATTATCCCCAAAATGACATAAATCAGGAAATTGTCTTTTTGCTTAGAGTTCAAAGAAAGTGTGCGACCTAAAGAGGAGTATTGGAGTAACAGAAAACCCGTAATGAAGCTTAGGGCGTACATAAGCCCATACCAGTGTATTTCCAGGGGGCCGATTTGTAATAAGACAGGGTTAATCCACATGGGTTTATTGTAGAGGTCAGTGTGAAGCCACGCAAATCGATTTTATTTTTATTTTATGTTGACTTTATGGGGATTTCCTATAAATTATGGGCGCTCCAGAGATTAAATGTACTCAAACCGCCTCAAAATGGTTTGTGGGATGTTTCCTACTGGAGAGGTCTTCTCCCCCGCTCTAGCTGATAGAGGGGAGGGGGATGGTTAGCTAGCCGGAGAAAACATGAGTTACGGAAACGGTTACAACATCGCTGAAAGGGTCATTGCGGTGGCTCTGGGTGAAAATGGCGTTTACCTCAACTTCAAGGTGGTCGATGGGCAGATCTGCTCAGTGATTACCTTTCCGAGTCGGGGGGATGCCTTTATGGCTCCTCAGTGGGAGGATGTCAATTGGGACGAGGTGAAGAGGCTGCTCAGCCACTACAACAAGTCCCAAGACGTGGTGATCAGCGGCATCAAGCTGTCGATCGACGACTCGATTCGCTTGATCAAGTCGTTGCTCGACTGCGAAGAAGCTCCTGAGCAGTCCCGCACTGGCGTTCGCGTCAAGCAGGACATAGTGAGTGAAGCCAGCCAAGTCGCCTGAAAGCGATGAAGACCATGGTTCGGGCGGCGGGTGCGTGCACGTTGCACACGCCCGCCGCCCTCCTCTTTTAAACAAGTAAATAGCTGCCAGCTAAGATTAATAGTATCGCTGTTGCTTTTTGGGCTATGATAATTTTGGAAATTTGCTCTTCCAGGAAATTAGGTTTGAATATGTCTAAAATAGTACTGAATAGAAAGACGAAAATAATTTGAATTTTGTGGACAAAAGTTACGAGGGAAACGGGGCCGTAAATGATTGCAATGGTGAAAAGTATAGAGCCGATTACCGACATCCCACTGCTTATCATTAAGTGGTGAGAGCCGGACTTTTCCATTTTCTTTTTCAAATGTGGATGATGGAAAATGCGGAATATTACGGCTAGGATTCCGGCACCAATTCCAATCCAAAATAGGATGGCGAAAAGGCTAACGTCTCCGGCAATGAATTTATTGGATACATTTTTGACTGCGAATAGCATGGAAATTATTAGTGCAGTGCGAAAGGAGACGTTTTTTAGAACTTTCCAGTCAAAATGTCTTAGTGATACTACAATTGTGCCTAGAAAGATTAGACTGACTCCAATATAATTGGAAACAGACAGGACTTCGTTTAGAACGAAAAACGCGATAATTGCTACAAAGACTGGGCTAAGTGAAAGTGCTGGTATGACACGACTTATTTCTTCCTTGCTGATGGTTTTGTAGTAAAAGAAAGTGTTGATGCTATAAATAAAACCTGATAGCAGGCCGATGCCTATGGCTAGAGGATTTAAAGTGATTTCTCCGTAAATCAGAGAAACACTGCAGAACAGCAATAAGGCAAATATGCCCCAGAAAAAAGAACCAATATAGGGATCGCGTAGTTCGTGATTGATTACGTATTTATCAATTATATTGTTTCCTGAATGAAACAATGCGGCAATTATAACTAGTGGTAGCCAGAGCATAAGCTGATATCATGTTATCTTTTTACTATACTATATTTAGATGTGTTTGTTAAGGGGGTTGCGGTAAAAATGTAGTTGGGTAATATAAGCGTATGAAAGAGAAAAATTTGATTTTAGCTAGTTTGGCTGATTTGAAGCAGGATATAGCCGGTCCGATTCCGGTTGAATTAGTGCATGCTTGGAATGGTAGTGCTAAAACTAAACTTGATCATCAGTCGATTTTAGAGCCGCATCGGCGTTTCGGAATAACTGTAAGTTCTGATGCTGCAGGATTGAGTAAATTAACAGTGCAGAAATCGTTGATTGAGGTGATGAAATTGGTCAATGAACCTAAGGAGGTGATTTATGCCTATGGTAGTGCTATTGGAGGTCGGGTTGTGGGCATCTGGGCTGCGGATAATACTCAAATGTTTTATCCCCGAGAGGTTCATGCAGATCGTGTGATTGAACAGATGATTGGAGCACAAAAAGAAATTGCCAATCAATTGACGTTGCAAATAGGTTTGGCGATTCATCAAGGGAGTTTTTATGAAATCGGAGCTGGTTTGTTTGGAGAAGATGCTGATTTTGTGGAGGAAATTGCTGAAGAACATACATCAGGGCAAGAAATTGTGCTTTCTGAAACTGTCAAAAGTAGCCTTTCCAAGCAATTTGCTAATTTGTGTGAGTTGAGGGGTGATCTACAATTTTCCAAATCGGTGCACAGACTTGAATATAATCAAATAGATTTGCGCTGTCATAAAGCGTCAGGGGCTGAATATCCCATTCCGTTCAGTAGAGATTTTCATCAGTTTTTGAGAGAAGGGGAGTTGGAGAAATTTGAGCAGCATCAAGTTAAGAAATACCTGGAAGATCGAGCGGTTGTTGTCGCTAAGGTATATCATCAGCGTAGTGATTTTTTGATGGAAGAATTGACAGAATGGGTGGTTGTTAATTCGTTAATCAATCAGCTTGGGCAACAAAGCAGGGTGGATTTAGTGAAATCAAATGGAGATTTGGGTATTTATGTCAGTAAAAATCACCACTATGCTCTGGATTTTGCTGAAGATTTGAGAAATTTGTTGGCCAATAATGGTTATACTTACAGTATCGGTGTGGCGGCAGGCCCTGTACTGGTTTTTCCGTTGGAGCAGGGAGGAAGTGATATTGCCGGAGGCGCTATCAATATCGCCTCAAAAATTTCAGAGGATATTAAAGATAGAAATTCTTTGTATATTCACGATAGTGTTGATATTTCAGGTCGGAATATGGGGCATTATGAACAATATGTATTGGAGAAGTCGGGAATAAACTTAAAAGGCCTTAAATTCAAAGTTTAGGTACGGGGTCTGAAGGTAGTCTTCTTAAAAGTTCGCCAACCTCAACTGCTGCTTGGGTGGCGGCAGAAACTTCAGTGTCTTTTTGATCATCGGGAATTTCAGAGGCTGCATCTTCTTGGTCAAATGCGTGGAAGAAAGTTTTAATTGTATCCTCTTCTTCAAATTCGTTATATTGATAGTTGTCCGGAGGTAGAGTGCTAGTGCCGCTTGGAGGGGGAGCGACAATAGTATCATATTTGATAGTTTCTTCCTTGCCAGGATTAAGAACTTCAATTGCTCTATGCCCAAATTTATAAGTTTCAGAAATATGAGGTTTTTCTGTTGGTATGGGAGCAGAAGGTAACTGAGATATTCTCTCTATTACTTCATCAGCGATTTGGTCGCTTTTGTAACTTTTGGTTGAGTTATCCATTTTTTTAAGGTTTTGCTTGTGGGTCATTTTCCATTAAGCCGAATAAATTGCCATCGGGATCACGTAAATAGCAGTGCCAACCTAAGCCGGGAATAGCCATTTTAGGTTGTTCAATTTTCGCACCATGATCGATGGAGGAATTAATATATTTATCAATATCACTAACGTCAATAGTACAAGTGAAATTGGAGATAGGAGATTCTGGAATTGGCTTGGAGCCAACCCTTTTCTTGATTGCTCCGTCAATGCCATTGTGATTGCCGGGGCCTGTTTTGACTAGCCAATAATCAACCGATCCATCCCATTTGGTGATTTCCCAATCGAAAACATTACGGTAAAAGTTAATTAGCTGATCAGGCTCGGAAGACATGATCTCAAAATGTGTTACTCTGGTCATGGATTTTTAAAAATTTGTATTTGTTTCGATTGTATTTTATTTGATTTGGTTCACTCTGCCAAGTAGAATTTAAAGTTTGGAATTGATCCATTCTGGGATATTTAGTTTTTGCTGAAAGTCTTGGAATTCATGATCATTCTCTTGTAAATTGAGCTGGTTTTTTAGCTCAGCTAAATTTTGATTAGATGGTTTTTTAGCTGATTGTTTAAAAAATGCAATTAGGATTTTTTGATGTGGATAGGGGCGATGAAATTGTTTGATGAACTCTTTAGCTTCCTGATTTAATTTATTCAGGGCCGGGAAATGTTGATAATTATATTCAATGATCATATTGAGAAAATGTGCGTTGATTTGTGTTTCGATCTGTTCATGCGATTTTGATTTCAGAATTAGTTTTAGCCAGTTTTGTGCATTTTCGTAATTGTGTAGTAAGAAATTGAGATAGGCAAATTGATAATAAAACAAAGTCTCCAAACTTTTGGTAACCGGTGTTTGATATTTATTTAAAATGGCAGTAATTTCATCAATATATATTAGTCCCTTGGCAGGCTCGCCGATGTCACGATATAGTTCAAGTTCGAATAAGTAAGTCTGTAGAAAAGCTCTTAATGTGCCTTGTTTGAGTTGTTCAAACTTGAATTTTTGAGGAGCTTCACGAATTTGTTTGAGTAGTTTCGGAATATCCTGATGTTTTTTGGTATACAACAGGATTTGGATTTGATCGTTGATTGCGGTGATATAGGCAGTTGGTTCTTCACGAATCAGTTCCGGATTTCTTTTTAATAAATTGACCAAGTTTTCCAGGCTTTGGTAAGCACTACTATAGTTCTTGTCTTTATAAATATGATAGGCGAATAGCAGGTTGCAAAAGAGTATTTTAGATTCGAAGGTAGCGGCACTGTCAGGATTAGTGATGAGAGGGTTTTTGGATAAAGATGTGTAGACGGTTTGATTAAACTGGCCGGAGGTCTGAAAATAATCGTAAAAGTGAGCAGTCAATTCATAGTATTCATTGATGTTGAACATATTTTTAAGTACTTCACTTTGTTTTTCAATAATTTCATCTAATTCTTTTTTGGCATTTACTGCTCCTTGCTGTGCAATAATAAGTTTGCGTTTCCAATTTAGTGCATCTAATAGAGCGGGAAATTTCTCGTATTTTTCAGCCAGTTTAATTGCTTTTTCAATATCAAATACTGCTTGATTATAGAGTTCCTTTTTAAACAGGATCTCAATATCCTGTAGCAAGCTTTTGAGGATTAAATCTTTAGAAGATTTCTGATGAAAGTTCTTAAGCGAGCGTAGAATTAGTTTGGAAAGATAATTCTTGGTTACATGTAATTGTTTGATAAATTTTTTGCCGGCAAAGTGCTTTTTGATGGTAGCCTCATCGTATTTTTTCTGATTTTCGATAAAATCAAAAAGTGCAAGATAATTCTTGTTCTCTTTATCACTTTGCAGTGAGAGTTTGAAGTAGCGTTTTTCTGATTTGGTGAGGGACTTGATAAGTTTGAACAGTGCCCCTTTTTTAATCATGATTTAGAGTTGAGATTCTACAAAACTCCAGTTTACTACACTCCAGAATTCCTTGATAAAGTCGGGTCTGGCGTTTCGGTAATCAATATAATAGGCATGCTCCCAAACATCAATTGTTAAAAGAGGCTTATTATTGTTGATTAACGGATTATCCGCATTATTATAGGTGTTGATTTGTAGTTTACCGTCTGGTGTTTTTTCCAACCAAGTCCAGCCGGAGCCGAATAGGCCTGCTGCTGCAGTGGAAAACTTATCTTTGAATTCTTCAATGCTTCCGAATGATTGTTCAATCTGCTTTTTTAGGTTGTCTGAAATTTCAGGTTTGTCAGGTGACATGCAATTCCAGAAAAAAGTGTGATTATAGTGCTGAGCGGCATTATTGAAGACAGGCTTGTTAAATTCCTGATTAGATTTAACTACAATTTCTTCAAGATCTGTGCTTTCATAATCGCTTCCGGCAATAGCATCATTAAGCTTTTTAACATAGGCGGCGTGATGTTTGCCATGATGATATTCAAAGGTTTCAGGGGATAGGAAAGGTTGAAGTGATGCAGGTGCAAACGGAAGTTCAGGTAATTGAAAAGCCATAATTCTTGAGTTATATTTTATGTTTTAAATTATCAAAAGTTTTATATTATTGTTAAGCCCAATTTGTAAGAACAGCTTGCTAATTGGGGTTTTAATACTTTGAATATGCGAGAGAGGAAATACGGTTTGGCACTAGGAGCCGGTGGTAATAATTGCGTTTATGGCGCTGGTGCTGCGATGGAGCTGGAAGAAGATATTCCGGGTGGTCATTTTGTGAAACTGGCAGATTATTTACCTTCCGGAATTGTTGATTCGCACATCATGGCTCTTTTAAAGCGTTGTGGTGTGCCCAAACCAAAAAAGGCTTTGCAGATGTAATGAATAGTGAGGAGACCCGTAGAATGCTAGTTTAGGATACGGATTATTCTACGCAAGAATTTGCCAACCAAAGTCTTAGCCTCACTTAATTTTGGTAAAACTGTGAAACTCACATTGAGATCACCTAGATTAAGTAAATTTCTGGGGAATTCAACTCTTTCGCCAAAGTCAGTGTAATAATAAAAAATCGGACTTTCTTTTTTCAATTGTGCCTTGTATTCAGCGACTGAAATTGAGCCATGGGTCATGTGATATTTTTTGTGGCGCAAGTCAATAACAGAAATATCAATAATACGATCGTCCTCCAAATTAGGATTAGCTTTGATTGGATCGTAGACAGTCTTGGTTTTTACGCCTGATTCATCATCATGAAGTTCGTCTGCATCAAAAAGATCGTCTGGCTCGATGGCGCGGTGCTTAAATGACATTTTGTAAATTAGAAGACCAAATTAATTTATCACTATTTTCAATAGGGGTCAAATTAATTGTTAGTAGTAAATTGTAATGATTGTTTGTGTGTAAGGGTAAATTCTTGATTTTTGAAAGAGTAAATTTCCAGATCCAGAAAGTGTTGTTTGACTAAAAATCTGGAAAAACTGTTGGCTTCGTTGCGGAGGCGACTCGAAATTGTTGTGCCGGTAGTGTGAAGCATAATTCCGTTTTTTACTTCAGTTTTTTGTTTGTGTGTATGACCTGAGAGAATTAGTACAACTTGTTTGAACTCGCTATTCGTTTGTTTAAGTAATTTTCTAATTAAAACATTGGGATGATGGCAGAGCAGAATAATTTTGTTGTGAGGAGGTGAGGCTTTAATGCGATTATGCAGAGCCTGTAGAGTTGATTTCCAGACAGAGCCGGATTGAATTTTAAACTGATTTGTGGTTCTGACTCCTAGAATTGAAACGCCCTGTAAATGCAGATCAGGCTCGATAGGAGAATTTGTATACTCAAGATAGCGGAGGTGCGGTTTAAAAAACCTTTTATAAAGATTGAAATAATAAATATCGTGATTACCTGGAATAATCACTTTTTGATTGGGCATTCTATCGAGAAACTCTTTCAGATTTTGATATTGATCGGGTAGGTTGCTTTGAGTTAAATCTCCGGTTATCAGTAAAACCGCTTCCCGATGAGCTGCAATGAAATCCAGAAATGCTCTGATTGCCAGATTATTAGTACGGTTGAAATGTAGATCGGAAATGTGAATGAATTTGTACATTGATTTAGAGGTCTACATTTAGCGTAATGCGAATCAAATAGCCAATGATGAAACTGAGAAATGCTACGCCCATGCTGATAGTGGCCATTTCCAGGAAGCGCTTTTTAAAGCTGTAATCTTTGGCGACTGACAGGTAAAAATTAAAAAATGCGATTATGGTTATAACAATAAGTAAGGTGACAGCTAGACTGATATATGGATTGGGGAAAATAAAGAAGGGGAGAATCATCAAGGTGGTGGCAATGGTGTAGGCAATTCCGGTGTACATCGCTGATGTTAGAGCTTTGTTAGTTTCACTTTCAGCACGATTGGAGAGGTATTCTGAGGAGGCCATGGACATGGAGGCTGCAATGCCGGTAATAAGCCCGGCAATTCCCACAATTTGATTGTTCTGTAGAGCAAAAGTCAGGCCCGCTAAAGTACCGGTAAGTTCAACTAATGCATCATTGAGTCCCAGAACGATGGAGCGCACATATTCCAGTTTTTCTTCATTAATGCACTTGATTAGTTGTTTCTCATGTTTCTCTTCGTCACTTATTATGTCTTTAGCTTCCGGAATATATTCAATAAACTCTTCGTAATTGACTTGAGCTTGTTCCTCACCCTTTTCCATTAGTTTGACTCCGAAAGTGAGTCCAAGCAAGCGGGTAATCCAATAGAATTTGTTGATTTTGGATTTGTTGGGTTTTATTTCCTTGCCGGTATATTTTTTCCAGTACTCATAGTGACGCGCTTCATCTTCACTGATGCGTTGAAGAACTTTTGCATTGTCTGGATTTTTAGTAGTTTTGGCCAGACGGGCATAGATTCTACTTTCGGTAATTTCACTTTCTTGGGCGATTAGAAGTTTGTCGATGATCTTTTTAGGGAGTTTTTTAGGCATGGTGAAGTTGAATGTATTTGGTTACATTATATTAATACATACTATAAAAAATATGAATTGTTAAATTGGCTCGATTATTTGTGGTTGGGATAGAGCTTTTTCATATCAACAACAGAGTTTCTCCAAAGTTCAGGTTTGTGGCCGGTTACTTCTTGAAAAACCTCAAGTAGGATTTGCGCGTCTTGGCTTCTTTGTTCCTTTTCGACAGTGGTGATCAAATCATGGAGCAATTTGATTATATGAAAGAATTGGGAGAAGAGTTTTTAGAAAGAAATTTATTATTGAACGATGTATGTTGGTCCGGTGGAAGAATGGCCTTTAATACTTGTTTGAGGCAGTTCTTGACCATAACGGGAGAAATTAAAATCCTTTCGCAATATATGCCATTGAAACCATTCAGATTCAAAAGCATTTTGGTTGATGTCTGTATAAAGGCAATAGTGGCGAGAGGTAAATGGTTCGAATTGTTGATCGTTGAATTCAAACTGTATTCCCGGGCTGTAGTTTGATTGAGAGGAAACAGTTTCAGGGTGATGCTTGATTCTTAGGTTTTCAAAAATACTATGTCTGAATTGACCGATATGACCTGCTGTAAGGCTGTTTAATTCAGTTTCTTGGCATCCGTTGGCGACATCAAAGCAGGTTAATTTGACGTCGGTGCTACCCGGGAATATTGAATACTCCTGCTTATAGTCGATTGCACTATAGACATAAACATTTTGGCAGTCTTCCGGTTGAATGATAAAAATTGGAGCATTGCGCATTTGATTGCCGCATTCACTCATGGAAACAATTTGCAATGAATAGCGTCCTGATTCAAAGTCGTTAAGTTGATTCAGGTTAAATTGATGTTTGCCCTGGTTCAGATCGGTGCGGTTGAACATGTCCTGCAAAAGAACGCCGTCAACTTCGTCCTTGAGTTGAACTGTGATTTGAGTGGGAACATTGTCGTAAATTTCCAATTGAATTCCGTTTTGAGTATTCGGATTTTCTGGGCTGTAGACATCTTCAATGGCAATGTCCTGAAAACGAAAAATTGGGTGGCAAGCACCTTCAAATTCAGTCTCATTAATTGAGTTGGTCGTCCCCGCATGATTTTCGGGAGTGATTTGATTTGATTGGCCTGCGCTAGCAGTTTGCTCGAAATCCGGTTGATTGGGGTAGTCTTCTAAGTCAGATGTGGTTTGTCCTCCGCAAGCTGATAGTGCTGTAGAAAGGCTTATGATGCCTAAATATTTCTTCATATAAATTTTAAAATTGGGTTATATCATAAAACCTCTTTTCAATTCTGTCAATATGTAGTTAGGGATTGTAGCTTAGATGACAAGGCTTAGATCTGGTAAGTATAATATATCGGCAAAGTGTCATAGATTAGAATTGATTGGTATTTTTTGTTATAATTAAAAGATTTACGCAAATATGATGGATATAACAGGGGAAGATTTATTGAAGGGGCAGGAAAATTTCAGACAATCCTATGCACTAGTGAAGAGTAATGAAGAAACTGCTAAACTAATAGCTGCTGATAAACTTTATGACAAAAACTATTTTTTGGATGGCAACGTTTCTAAAAAGCCGCTTAAGGGTAAGTCTAAAAGGGTAAAAAAAATTCAAAGATACTTGGATATGCTTGACGATAAGTTCTTGTTGGGTGAATTTGGAAAATACCGCAGTTTTATAGTTAATGTTGTTCATGTAATGGATGAGGAGTTGGTGATTACAGCTCGAAACTCTGATTTTGTAGAATGTGATCTGGCTCTTGCTGGAAATAATTTATATGCTTCGCGTGAAAAGATTAATGAGGTTAGAGATAATCTGGGAGATTCATATGAAAGTGAAACTTCTTTTCGAGAGATTGTGGCTAATTTACGAGCTGTGATTTTGATGCACTATGAAATGTTATTACCAGAAAAAGTAAATAGGGTGTTGGAGCGGATTTTTTTCCAATCAATAGCTGTGAATTTGATTGATGCAGATCTAGAAGTGCCATCAGAAATTAAATTCAAATTGGATCCGGAGAAAAGAGATAGGTTGTCGAAAACACAAGCGATTGTTTCTACACTAATTAAAGTAGGTCAAATTGAAAAAGATGTACAAGATAAAGCAGATGAGGTATTGGGAGCAGAGGCTCATCCCAGAATTGTTGAGCGAATTAAGAAAAATGTTTTTAAGAATTCAGTTGAAAAGGCTTTGAAGCAGCGTGATGATTATAATTCCCGAGTACAACAGTTGAGTGCGAAGTTTGCCAGTGAAAACGATTATCAAGATATGTTGAATTTATATAATGCGCTGATTGGCAAACATTATGGTGAGGTTTAAGGTAGAAGTGATGTGCTATTTTGCTTTTTCCAAAACAGTAGAGTGGAGGTCTTCGGAGAGTCCGCAAATAAGCAGGGAAATTGGTTAGCTATATAAAGAAGTGCGCTTGAATATTACACAATAAATTTCATTTTGGCAGGGGCGTAGGAGTTTGAATCGAGTGAAGGGCGGTCTTTGTTTTGAACTGGTACTATTCTTTGAAAGCTTTACTTACTTCCGGTTTTAGTAGATTGATAAGCCCCAAGATTCCTAATATAAAGAAAAGGCTGGGTATAAACATTCCGAAGACGATAATCCCGGCAACCCATGCCCAGTAACGTTGGTGTTTCAGATCTCTAATAATTATTTCCAGAAATAATCCAATTCCAAAGCCGAACGTAAATATAGCGCTTGCTGTTATTATAGCCACATCTGAGATCTCACTTATCAGTCCTAAACTTATGAGAGAGAAGGCTGCAATAATAAAGTAAATAACTGAAGCTATACGAAGGCAAACAATGGAAGTTTTAATGCGAAGTTTTTTCATTGGATTTTTAGTAAGGTTTTAATATCATCGGCTAGACTTTTTTTCACGAATTCCACGGTTTTTTCAATGGTGGTGGAGTTATCCATTTCGTGTTTGAGATGGTAGTTCCCAATGGCGGAGAGAGAGGGATTCGAACCCTCGAGAGCCTTGCGACCCTACACGCTTTCCAAGCGTGCGCACTAGACCACTATGCGACCTCTCCGTATTTGCCTGCTGATTATACTAGACTTGGGCGTGAAGTGAAGGGGAATCTAATTTGATATATATTTGCGTTGCCAGTCGGCAAGGCCACGGGCAGTTATTACATGAATTTTCTTGGTCGCGGGTGTGCGAAGTTCGGCAATTGCTACTCCGATAAGGTAGCGGGCGTAGCTTTCTTTGTTTTCTTTGTCTACTGGGAAAGGAGGGTCTTGCATTTCGTAAATAGGGTTGAAACCTTCTTTTTTAAATCTGTCAAAAATGGCAACGAATTGTTTTGGAACGAAGGGAGTTTCGCTTAAGTCCAATTCTGATAATTTTATTAAAAATTCTACGAGTTGACCGTAGTTTGAATAATCTAGTTTATTCAACTTTGCTTCGATTTTATTTGGGCTAAGTTCAATTGGCTCAGGTCTTTCACCGATCGATTGCTCGCGAAGTTTTGTATTGTATTTTCGAATCAGGTCGTCGCTTTTGGTTTTTCCTTTAAAGACAAGTTCAACTCCATTGTGCAATGCGTGAACCGGAAGTTGATCTTTGTTGTCGGTGGCATCTTCATAGGCATCGCGCATTTTTTTGACTATGTCATCGATGTCATCTGTTTTGTGGGGGATGATGGTAATGCCATCATATTCTGGGATTGGTGAAAGGTCTTCGTGTTGGGCTTTCATAATTGACAAAATTTAATGTTATTATATGATTATAAATTTTGATTCAAGGATTGTCAAGCTCGTTGAGTTGCTGTTTTGAGGTGAGCTTGTTGACTAATTTAAAATCCTATTATTGTAAATCTAAAAGCTCCTCATGAGAAGAGGAGCTTTTAGATTTTAGGTTGACGTAATGCTATTTCTTTTTAGCAGTTCTCTTCATTTGCTTCTTAACGGCTTCTGCTAACTCTTTTTTAAATTTAGAGGGATTCTTAAGCAAAGTCTTTTGAGCTCGGGCAGAAATCTTGACCTTAAGTTTTGTGCCTGTAGTTGGGTCAATAATTGTTTTGGTAGTCGTATTTGGCTTCCAGGTTCTCTTGGTGGCACGATTAGAGTGGGAACGAGTGTTTCCTGTGGATTGTTTCTTACCAGATAGGGCGGTAGCTTTAGCCATGATATAAGTCTTAAATAGTGGTTAAGCCAGTGCATTCTAGCATTTGATTTGTCATTTGCAAGCAAAAATAGTATCTTTAATTTTGCTTATTCCTAAGAGGAAAATGGTCTTAAACTTTATATATTTAGTAGTAGCTCTGGTATTTGTCATTACTTTGCATGAATTTGCTCATGCTTGGATGGCAAATTTTTTGGGTGATCCGACTGCAAAAAGGGCGGGAAGAGTTAGTCTTAATCCGATGAAACATTTGGATCCGGTGGGTACTTTGATGATCTTTTTGATTGGACTGGGATGGGGCAAACCGGTGCCGGTTAATTCTTTTTATTTTAAGAATCGCAAATTGTATGAGGCGATTGTGGCTTTTGCTGGCCCGGCTATGAATTTGTTGATGGCTATTGTTTTGCTAATTCCTATTAAATATTTTGCTGATTTCATGAATCCGGAGCTGAATATGCTGCTGATTACAATATTTGAAATATCAATTTTGTTATTTGCTTTTAACATGCTGCCTTTTGCTCCTTTGGATGGATCAAAAGTTGTACAAATTTTAATACCCAATAAGTGGCAAGGTTATTATCAAGCATTTTTAGCCAAGTCAGGCATGTATTTTTTGATATTCCTGTTGATAGACAATTTTATTCTAAGTCGATATCTGGGATTTTCAGTGCTGGGCTTTTTGATCGGATGGATTGTTACTTTGATTAAAACTGTATTATTTTTAGGGTCATAGTGGAGTATACTAAATTGACACCAGAGGAGGAGAGTGTGATCGTGGACAAGGGGACAGAGCGACCTTTTTCGGGAGAGTATAATGATCATTTTAAGCCGGGTGTTTATGTTTGTAAGCGCTGTGGTGCAGAGTTATATCGATCTTCTGATAAGTTCCATTCTCGTTGTGGTTGGCCCAGTTTTGATGATGAAATTCCAGGTGCTGTGAGGCGAGAGACAGATGCCGACGGTGTAAGAACGGAAATAATGTGTGCAGTATGTGGTGCACATTTGGGGCATGTGTTTGAAGGTGAGCAACTGACTGAAAAGAATGTGCGACATTGTGTCAACTCGATATCCCTTAAATTTATTCCTGATGCTTGAGAAAGCTATGCTTGGTGGCGGATGTTATTGGTGTTTGGAAGCTGTTTTCCAGCGAATTGAGGGTGTTGTGTCGGTTGTTTCAGGTTTTGCCGGAGGTGCGACGGAGAATCCGACTTATCCTGAAGTTTGTGCTGGGGGAACGGGACATGCAGAGGTGGTTCAAGTTGAATATGATAGCGAGGTTATTAGTTATCGAGAGATTTTAGAAATATTCTTTGAAATTCATGATCCGACTACTTTAAATCGACAGGGTAATGATGTGGGGGCGCAATATCGATCGATTATTCTGTATGTCGATGAGCGGCAAAAGCAGCTTACCGAGCAGGTAATGGCTGTGGTGGCCGGTAAGTATGATGTGCCGCTAGTAACTGAGTTGCGTGCTTTTAAAAAGTTTTACCCGGCAAGTGATGAGCATCAGGACTATTTTAATCGCAATAGTGATGCTGCATATTGTCGGTTAATCATTGAGCCCAAACTTAAAAAATACTTTAAGAAACATTGATTTTTAAGGAAGTTTTGGCTACACTAGTCACTAGTCTTTTGTGTTCGATAACATCTCGTTACTTTCTCCTCAATTTTACCTAAGGGATGCTTATATTTTGCCGCTCCGTGGAGCAGCAGTGCGGTAACCCACCTGACTAACGCAGGGGAAGGGGTAAATCTGAGGTGCCGGCACGAAGGACTTTTATTAATAATTATTACTATGAATACTATTAGAGAAGAAGCAGATCAGTCGGAAAATCTTCAAGATGAGCCGGTTTCTGAATCTTCAACCGATGTGACAGGAATTGTTAAAAGGGCTCAAAGTGAGCTAGTGCAAATTGTAGACGATGTTGATTTGCCACCGGTAATTCGAATTTCCAGTGCGCCGCCGGGTTTTATAGAGCCGGAGGAGGAGTAGATTTATATAGGTGCAGATTTTTCCAACTCAAATTGAGGGAATTTGATCTTTATATTTTTGTGGTAAATTAGTTAAATCGGCATAAGGTTGCAATTTGAGTAGTGCTTTAGCCTGAAGTTCAGGGATATCTGCATTTGCAGCGTCATTTGGTTTGCCAACAAATGTCATTAAATGGGCATCGCTCGCAAGGCTCAGATTTTTCAATTTTTCCAAATTGAAGGTCATTGATTTGTTGATGGACGAGGCGGATGGAAGCTTTAACTTCGTCGATTGCTTCTGAAGTGAGTGGTACTTCGGGTGTGAGGTATTCATTTTTTTGGCGGGATTTTTCCAGGAACTCCAATCGGCCTGATTGCATTTGTCCTTGGAATTGCTTATGAAATTGTGGAGAAAGATCGCAAAGAATTTTGTAGAAAATGATTTGTCGCCAGTAATCTTCGCCAGGTTTAATTTTGGTCATACCACGATCGGCATTACCGGTTTTGAAATCCGTGATTACGAGTCCATTGGAACTACTTTCAATTTTATCGATTTTTCCTTTGATCGGAATGCCGTCGAGATTGACTCCTTGCGAGCTGAAATTATATTCAGTAAAAATGTCGGGAGTGAAGCTTTGGTTGTGAGTGTCGTAATAATCGGAAAGTACTTTTTGGCCTAGTTTGAGTTTTTCATTATGCTCTTTTGAAGTGAGTAGTTCTTTCTCAAGAAGTTGTTCGAAGCGGAGTAGGAGAGCTTCCTTGGGTGGCTTGGTGCGAGAGCGTTGATATTTCTTGAAGTATGAGTCTAGCGCGCCGTGAATGGCAGTGCCCATGGCCATATTTTTATTTTTGGCTTGAGGAATGCGGATTAAACTTTGATAGAAAAACTTGCGGGGGCAGGTGAGGTAATTATTGAGGCTAGTGGCGCTGATAACATGCCTTTCTGCCAGTTGTTTGAGGAAGCCTTGTTCGGGAATGGTGATTTGATCGGGTGTTTCATCGAGGAAAATAGTTTCCAGTTGTTGGCTGATTTGATCTTCAAGTTGTTGAGTGTCGATTCGTTCAATTAAGTCGTCTGGAATTTCTTCAATAAATTTGACCGGCTCATTTTCTTTGGCTTTTTGATCTTCGGACTTAGTCTTGGAATAGCTTAAATATACCTCTTTCTTAGCGCGAGTTAGGGCGACGTAGAAGAGGCGACGCTCGTCTTCTTCCATTTGCATTTTGCCATCTTCAATAGTTTGATTGATCATACCTGCCGGTAGTTTTATTTTGTCGCGGCTAGTTGTGTTGCACCAGTTTCTGTGTGTGACTTTGATCAGAAAGACATGTTCGAATTCCAAACCTTTTGCTCCATGAGCTGACATTAATTGAATTGTTTCTTGATGAGATTGGATGGGATTTTCTAGAATTTTGAGATCATTTTCGGCGTGCAGTTTGAGATTTTCTAGGAAGTTTGAAATCGTAAGTTGATGATTTTTGCGTGTCGAATCTTTGATTAGTTGAAAGAGTGTATTGAGCTTGTTCAAGGCCTCTACGCGATTGGTTTGTTCGAGTAAATAGGAAAGGAAACCTGACTGTTTGACAACTTTTTCGAAGAAGGTAGGTAAATTTAAATTGTGAGAGTCAGCTTTGAATTGGGCGATTTGAGTCGCGAGTGCGGCGAAGGGATTGCTTGGACTTTGCCCATCAATCGTAGTTTGTTGAGAATCAAGTGAGAGCAGGTGGGTGTGCAAGCTAATGCCGGTTTTTTCTTTGCGGGTGAATTGATAATCATGAAGAATTTTGAGGATTTTAGTGGAGTTGAGTTTGAGGAAATCAAGAAAAAGTGTTGCTGAAAGTTGTGCGTTATCATTGGGATTCTCAATGGTTTGAAAAAGCTGCAATAATTTTCCGATTTGTAAGTCTTCAAGAATATTGATGCCCGGTTTAACCGAAAAAGGGATTCCGAGTTTGCGCAGCAATTCGATTAGATCAGCGGCGTGAAAGTGATTGCGATAGAGTACGGCAATTTCTGAGGCAGGAGTTCCTTCTTCAATTAGTTTTTGGATTTTTTTAGCAATAGCAAATATTTCGGTTTGCTCAGTTTGGAAGGTGAGGAGTTTAATTGGTTGCTCGGGTAATTGGAGCTGCGAAATCAGTTCTTTGTTGATTTCAGGTAGGCTATTGGCGATGCGCACCTGATTGTTTTTGATTAGTTCAGTTGCTGCTGAAAGTATGCTCTGCTGACTTCGATAGTTTTTAGTTAGAGTGATAGTTCGAAGGTGCTTCTCGTAGCGTTTGTGAAAGGCAATGATGTTTTCGATTGAAGCGCCTTGGAAGCGATAGATGGATTGGTCGTCATCACCAACTACGAATAGGTTGGGATTGTCGAAGTAGGAAGCTAGTAAGTCGACGGTTTTGTTTTGGGCGGAATTAGTGTCTTGGTATTCGTCGACTAAAATATATTGATACTTTTCTTGATAGTCCCGAAGCAAGTTTTGATTGCTCACGAATTTTTCGGTGACGAACATAATCATATCTTCATAGTCATAGCGAGCTTTCTCGTGAAGTTTGTTTTGATAGTTTTTGTATAACTCGACGAGGATTCGAAGTTTGGGCATTTCGTTTTCAGCTTTAATAAAAAAGTCTTTCAGTGAGTTGCGCAGGGAAGTACGACGAGTGCCGTCTGGGCGTTTTTCGCCGGTTAAAGAATTGCGGAAATTTTGTAGTAAGTTTCGAAAATGCTCGGCATAAATTGTACTGATTCCTTCTGTGTCGGGAGGAGTGATTTGCTCAATTTGTTTGATGTCTTCCGGTTTAGGTTGGCCTTTGATTTCTGTGAAGGGGCGAATTAGCGGATTGAATACTTCCAGGTATCCGCAAAGATTTTCAATTGTTGTGGAGAATTGTTGCGGTGAAATTCCTTCCTGTTTTAAATTGCGAATGTTGTTGGCAATATTTTTTTGATAGTAGTAGGGATCGCCGGATGGTTTGAGTGGATTTTGTGCTTCTGTTTCATCGATTAGGGACTGGATTAATTGGATTTTTTCTAGGTCATCGATTTGTTCAAATTCCCGGTGGAAGAGAAATTCCTCAGGATTTTCACGAATGACTTCATTACAAAAACTGTGAAAGGTGCAGACTTTGACATGATAGGCAGCAGTGCCGATAATTTGCAGTAGTCGGCGACGCATGGCTATAACTCCGGCATCGGTGAAAGTGAGGCAGAGTATGTTATAGGGATTGAGGTCAGTTTCTTTAAGGATGTGGGCTATGCGAACAGCCAGCAATTGGGTTTTTCCGGTGCCTGCTCCGGCAATTACCATCACCGGACCGTCGATTTGGTCTACGGCCATTTTCTGTTCAGGATTTAGATTCTGGTATGCTTGGGCGAAGTCGGACATGAAGGTTTTTATTTGCCAAGACTATAGCAAGTTGAGCTAGTATTGGGAAGTTTTACTTGCCTTTGAGTATGAGAATGATAAGTTTAATCCGTTTATTATCTTAACCTGATTGAAAGATGAGCTTTATTCAATTTATTGCCGACTATGGGAAGAAAGATCCCGCGTTTTCTGAGGTAATACAAAGGCTCATGATGGAGGTGCCGGAAGCTCGTATTCAAGAAACGTCAGTTTATCCTTTTTCGACTATAGAAACAGGGTTCTGGACTGCCCAATTTGCCCTTTCACCAGCGCCCGGAGGGATGATTGTTTATACAAATTGTTCGCCCCGTAAAGACAAATTGGAAGGCAGGAATGATAATGAAGGAGAAAAACTTGTTTATGCTGAATTGAAAAATGGTGTTGAGATTGTTGGTGTATTGGCTGGCTATACTTTTTCATTTATTAAGAACGATATTGCTGAACTGTTTTCTATTGAGGTTGAACATGCCGGTTCGCAATTTAGGTCGCGAGACTATTTCCCAAGAATTGTGGGGAAAATTTATAAAGGTGATTATTCATTTAAGGATAAAAAGCTGGATGTTAATAAAATTTCGGAGCCACCACGAGATGTGATTTTAGCAATTGATGGCTATGGTAATATCAAGACTGCTTATCATAAGAAAGATTTGAAGTTTAAGGATGGGCAAACTGTGAAAGTTCGGATTAATAATGAAGTGCATACAGCTTATTTTTCACCTGGAACATTTGCGGTGAATGATGGGGAATTGGCTTTTGCTGAGGGTTCTTCAGGTTTTGATAATAAATTTATGGAACTTTTCTTGCGTGGAGGATCGGCGGAAAAACGTTTTGGAGGGCCGGTGCCGGGTAATAAGATTGAGGTTTTAAAGTGATTTACTTTTTGATTTTGGCGTAATTCTTCGATGTCTTTTAACTCCTGCTACTTTTCCGGTTAGATGAGGATTATGCTGGCAAGTAGCAAGTAGATAAAGAATCCGAAAATGTCGGTGGTGGCGTTGAGAAGGCTGGCGGAGGAGACGGCGGGGTCAATTTTGAGTCGTTTGAGGATGATGGGTATGGAGGTGCCGATCAAGCCGGAAAGTAAAATGTTGGCGGTGATGGAAAGGAATATGACTAGTCCGAGTAAGGTGTTGGAGTTGAAAACATAGGCGATGAAGGCAACGAACAGTCCGATGGCAATGCCATTGATTAGGGCGGCGGATGTTTCTCTGAGAATGATGGGCCAATTGTTGTGCCCGTTGATTTGATTGAGGGCGATTCCACGTGTGATTACAGCGAGAGTTTGCATGCCGGCATTTCCGCCGACACCGGCGATAATGGGCATATAGGCTGCCAGAATGGCGAGTGTACTGATGGTGGTATCGAATTGAGCGATAATATAAGCAGAGATGAAGGAGAAGGTTGCATATAGGGCTATCCATTTAAGTCGAGAGCGGATTTTGGCCCAAGTGGAATCTAGTACGTTTTCGTCTTCGCCGACACTGGCAAAGCTATAAATGTCTTCAGTTGCTTCTTCCTGTACTACTTTGATTAAATCGCGCGGTTTGATTACACCCATTACAGAATCATCGTCATTTAAGACTACAAAACTTTCACGGTCTTTGGGATTAAAATGCTTAAGTATTTCTTCTTGATCAATGTGATGATGAATTATTTTTGGTTGTTTGAGATAAGGATTAATATGCCTGCCTGCTGCGGCAAAAAGGTCTAAGATCGATAGTATGCCAATCAGTTCTCCCTGGCGATTTATGGCTAGAATAGAAGGGAAAGTGCCAACCAGTTTAATATGTTGACGAATAGCTTTGTGAACCTGTTTGAAGGTCGCACTTACCGGCACTTTAATATAATCCGGTGAGATTAGACTTCCGGCTGATTCGGGAATGCTGATTGTTTTATCTTTGTTTTGCATATTGCTATATTTTACCATAAAATTGAGCTATCTTTAATCAAAACAAAATGGCAACAAATAAGGAACAAAATGTCTTGGAAAAAGCTAAGGCGGTTTTAATTATTATCTTGGCGATATTTGTGGGAGTAGCTACTCTCTATATGTTTACCTTGATGGGTGAAGGAGTTTGGTATGAAAACCTGAAAGCTGAGATCACTAATCAGCCTTATGCTCGAACCTTTACAGTTTCGGCGGAGGGTAAAATTACAGCTCGGCCGGATATTGCTTACGTGAGTTTATCAGTGGTTTCGCTTGGTGAAACTGTCGCTGAGGTGAACCTTGATAACACTGAAAAGATGAATCGGATCATTGATACGATGAAGAAACTGGGAGTTGAAGAGAAAGATATAAAAACTACTCAATACAATTTATGGCCGAGATACAATAATCAAAGAAAACCTGTGATTCAGACTAATCAAATCCAGGAGGTACAGCAACCTGAGATAATTGGTTATGAATTAAGACAATCGGTGGAAATTAAAATTAGGGATTTAAGCACTGTTGATCAGGTGATTGATCAGGGTACAAAAACGGGAGCCAATCAGGTCGGTTCTTTGCGATTTGATATAGATGATAGCAGTGAGTTGAAGATGCAAGCCAGAGAAATTGCTTTTGATAAAGCAAAAGAGAAGGCACAGCAAATGGCCGCGGCCGCCGGAGTGACTTTAGGTGATGTGATTACTTTTAGTGAAGGAGGCGGATATAGTCCATATCCTCAAGCTAGGGGGATGGCGAATTTCGCTATGGAGATGGATGAGGGAATGGCGATTTCTGCAGCGCCGGCAATTGAGCCGGGTAGTCAGGAAATGCAGATTATCGTTAATGTTACTTATGAGATTGAATAGTTGCGTTAAAATAGAAAAGCCCCATCGATTGAGTGTTGACGACATCAGTCGCTTCAAGCCAGCCTCTTTGAGCTGTCCAAATTCCGTATTGAAGATTTTGTATTTGGGTCGTGCGGTGAGAGTCAGAATTGATACAAATTTTGACGCCATGTTTTTTGGCAAGTCGGGCATGGGAATCTTTGAGATCAAGGCGTTTAGGTTGGCTGTTAATTTCTAAACATTTACCAAACTCTTTGGCTGCTTGGATAATTTTTTCAATGTTTACGTTATAGGGAGGGCGATGATTGATTTCGCGTCCGGTGGGGTGGCCGAGGATTTTCACATAGGGATTTCGAAGAGCTTTAATTAGTTGTTCTGTTCGATCTTGACTGGTTGAGCCATAAACTGATGTGTGATGCGAGGCAATTACTAGGTCGAATTGCTTGAGAAATGAATCGGGAAAATCTAAGGTGCCATCAGAATGAATATCACATTCTATTCCTTTGAGAATTTGTAACTTACCTTTAAACTTTTGATTTAGTTGATCAATTTCTTCCCATTGCTCGCGGAAGCGTTTTTCATCAAGGCCGTTAGCTAGGTGAAGACTTTTACCATGATCTGTGATGGCAATATATTTGAATCCGGCTTCAACATAAGTGTTGGCGATTTCTTCAATACTGTTTTTGCCGTCGCTCCAATTGGAGTGCATGTGTAGGTCTCCTTGAAGGTCGGAAAACTCGACAAGTTTGGGTAACTTGTTCTGGCGGGCTGCTTCAAATTCACCATTATTTTCACGCAGACGAGGAGAGATATAGGGAAGTTTAAATAGCTCGTAAATTTCACTTTCTGACTTGCCGGCGATTTGTTTTTCATCTTTGAAAACGCCGTATTCGTTAACTTTAAGATTATGTTTTTTAGCAATATCACGAATAGCGATGTTGTGTTCTTTGGAGCCGGTGAAATAGTGGAGAGCTGCACCGTAACTGTTTGGTTCAATGATGCGGACATCTACTTGCACACCATTCTCGAGGATGACAGAGGTTTTTGTCGGACCGTCAGCGATGATATTGGAAACTTGGGGATATTTTTGGAAGTGTTGAATGATTGCCGGCCCTTCTGAGATTTTTTTGGGTGAAACTAAAATGTCTAGGTCGCCGATGGTTTCTTTCCCTCGTCGGAGACTGCCAGCATATTCAATTTGGTCAATGTGCTTGAGAGGTTTCATGTAAGCAATGATGTCGGTGGCAAGGTTATTGGCGGTGTCGATGTGCATGCGCTGTTGATATTTTTCGTGTTCCTGCAGAGCTTCCAAAATTTCCTGTTCACTTTTTTCACCCATGCGCGGAAGCTCTTTGAGCTTTCCAGCAGAGGCTGCTTTACGCAGTTTTTCGAGATTATCAATGCCCAGTTTTTCTAAAAATAGTTTGGCCTTTTTTGGTCCAACACTGCGGATTTTCATGATGTCTAGGATGCCGCGACCAAATTTCGCAACTAGTTCAGAGTGGTATTTGCATTGATCGCTGCTTAGCATTTCCTCAATTTTTGAGGCCAGATCAGAGCCTATGCCGGTTAAATTTTGCAATGATTGAGGATCTTCAGCATAAATGTCAGCAAGTTCTCGGCCAAGGCCTTGGACGGTTTCGGAAGCTTTGCGATAGGCATTTACTCGGAAAAAATTAACTCCGTCCAATTCTAGCAATTGGCTTATTTCTTCAAAAATTGTGGCGATTTGGGAGTTTTTCATGCTTGAATTCTAATTTTGTAGAGAGTTTTTAGCAAGGTGGGAGAATAAAATGCAGCTATTTGTCATGTTGTTTGTCAGTAATTGGATTGGCAAAGGTGTTGTTTTAGGCTATTTAATGGTAAACATAATCTATGGGCTATATGATTTCCTTCAAAGAGTGTGCTTCGGATGGCTTAGATTCAGCTGATGAATGTACAGAACAAAAACAGCATCAAAGTGGTGTTGTATCCAGAGGGGTGATGTTGAAAGAGGAGGAGGTTGTGATTGAAAGGGGATCGATAATTGCGGAAATTAAAGTTTGCAGGGCGATGATGGATGGAGTTAGCTCTTTTGCCAGAGAATGGGTTGAACAAAGATATAAATACCCTTGGTGGGAATCAGATCAATTGGAAGTTTTGATTTGGGGGCAATTAAATGATGGATTGTTAATAATGGAAAGAAAATTGTTTGAAAGGGCTGTCAGGCATCTTTTGGAATTGGAAAGGATGGGATTGGTTGAAGAGCAAATTGACTCTAAACGATCTGGTGAACTGCGTAATATGGTTGAGGGACAATACCAATTAAGACAAATGTTCTTGCATAAATTTGCTGATTATAAATCTCCAGAAGGATTAACTTTGGCGGAAATTATCGAGCTTAAAGATACTGCTTTAAAGTCTCAGCAGAATGTTTCAGCTGGTCCATTTCGTATTGATTTAAAGGGACTTCGATAATTTCTTCAATTCCTTTATTACCGATTGCCGCCGGAACGCTTAGAGCTACATCGCTTATGCCATGGTAGTTTTTTAGCGGGACTGAAACGGGGGCAACTATGCGTGAATCTTCAAACACTGCTAGCATTATTTCTCTTATTACTACTGCAATGGAATAAGAAGTGAAGCCAATATCGTTGATAATGCGATAAGCGGCATTGCGGGCATCTTGATAGCATTTTTCTGCGTAATCAATCGGACACTGATGGAAGCTGAGAAGAGGTTTGCCGGCGATGTTGGCAGAGCTTAAAACCGGAAACGATGTGTCGCCATGTTCGCCCAGAATGAATGCTTCAATACTGCTTGGGTGTACCCTGACTTTTTGAGCCAGGTGGAAGCGAAATCGGGAAGTGTCTAGCCAAGTTCCACTGCCAAATACGCGCCCTTCCGGAAGTCCGGCCAGTTTAATCGTTTCATAAGTTAAAACATCAACGGGATTGGAGACTACAACAATGATTGCATTGGGGGCATTTTTTAATATTTGTGGAACTATGTTGGCAAAGATTTTTTTATTCTTATCAACCAAGTCCAGTCGGGTTTCGCCTTCTTTTTGACGCGCTCCCGCTGTGATAAATATCAAATCCGAATCCTTACATGCTGCGTAATCATCGGTTGCTTCCAATTTGGTGTAGGGAAGTAGTGAGAGTGCATGTTGGAAATCAAGTGAAAGTCCTTCCAATCTCTTGGTATCAATATCAATCAGTGCCATTTCAGTCGGCGTGCCGTCCAGCATCATAGCGTATGCAGCAGTCGCTCCGACATTGCCTGCGCCGATGACACTGACTTTAAATTTGAATTGTGTGTGTTTATGCATAGTTGTGATTTTAAAAAATTTGTAGTGATTTAAAGATTAAAAATGCCGCATAAAGTCCTAACATGGTGAAACCGATAGTTTTGCCAATGCGAAATTTGCGGATCAAAAACATCCCTAGTAGTCCAAATGTGACGAATAGTAGAATCAAAATTGATCCATATAATTTTTCAGTGGAGACGATTAAGTTGTTTTGGGTAATCAATGTGTAGGCGAGCCAGGGAAGTCCGATTCCGATCATGATGTCGAATGTGTTGCTAGCAATAGCGTTGGAAACGGCCATGTCTCCCTTGTTCTTTCTGGCAACAGCCAGAGATGAAAGGAGGTCAGGAACCGAAGTGCCACCGGCTAGAATGGTTAGGGCAATGATTACTTGAGGAATTTGTAATGTGGTGGCTAATCCTACAGCAAGCTCGACTAAACTCCAACTTAATAAAACAATATAAAAAATCGAAAGTACAAAGGTGAACATAAATAGACGGGGATAGCGATTCAGATTGGGGAAGCTTTTTTTGAGTGCTTTGTCGATAAATTCCAAGCTATCGCTGAACCAGGTATTGCGTTTGTGCATTTCTTTTTCTTCAGACTTAATCGCTTCGGTCATAGCAGGGAAATCTTCCTTAATGTCTCCTGCTTTAGGGTACATGGTTTTCCAATAGGTGAGAATCAGAATGTAAAGGATATAGGTGAAAACAAAGAGCAATGCTTCATAAGCTGTAATGATGCCGTCTGAAAAAGTGACCAGCAGAATGATAATACCAATTAGGTAAAATACTATGTCCCGCATGATCGGTTCCCATTTAAGGGTGAGCGGTTTGATTATTGCTACGGCACCGATAATGACTAATAGATTAAAGATAGCTGAGCCGACGATAGTTCCGATCCCAATATTCTCTGTCCCAATTCTGGTTATGGCGATGATAGCAGTAAAAAATTCGGGAGCGCTGGTTCCGACTGCCATAAAGGTCGCCCCATTAACGTCATCCGGTATATCAAATCTTCGAGAAATCTTTTCCAGACTGGTTACAAAATAAGTGTCACATACTTTGGCAAGTAAGTAATAGGTTAGAACTAAGCCTAATAATAATGGTAAAATCTGGAATATGATCATTTTTGTTTTTGGTTTACTTAAATATTAATCTATTATACAAAAGATTTAAAGTTGATATGAAAACATTCAAAGAAATACCAAAAAAGTTGCAAGAAAAATTTCTGAAGATTGTTGATTCAATTGATTGGGAAAAATACGCGCCAATTTTTGATTTAGAGGGCAGGCAGTTGAAGCAGGAAATTTTTAGGCGTTTGGATAGAATTATCTTGAAAAAGATGGTTTTATTGGAGACGCGTATTGAGGATTTGTCTGATCAGGAATGTCAGGGTTTAGTGATAGATGTATATGAAAATATTTTGGATACTCATAAAGATGTAATAAAAGCTAAACAAGCTGAGGGGGTTTTGATGGGGGTAAAGGATGAGCAAAATACTGCAATGCCGATTGTGGGGAGAGAGGTGAAGATAAAGCTTTATCGTAATCTGCTATCAATTCTTTTGATGTTTTTGTTAAAAAATGAAAAGCATAAGGGTAGGAAAGTGATTTTAAAATTATTGGAGAAGCTCATCGAGAAAGAGTTGATGCCGATTGAACGATTGCGTTTGGTTTTGGATGTGTTGTTGGCAGATTTAATGAGGTTGGAAAAATTGGATGATAGTCAGTTTGTGCTGGGTCTTCTAAAGATGTTGTCCAGTATTGATAATGAGTTGGATTTTGATGATGATGAAATTTTGAAGTGTCTTCGCAGAGTACTTAAAGATTTGAAGAAGATGGTTTTGAATTTTAAGCAAGAATTGAGTGATAAAGAGTTACTGCGAATGTTAGGCGAGGTGGAGTCTTTAAAAATTGGAAATGAATAAATTGCATTTTCATATTATCTATTTGGGGAGTTATTTTGCGTTTCCGCTTTGGGGTTTGTCATTGGTGCTTCTTTTTTTTAGTTTTAATTTGTGGACCTTGATTACAGCCTGTGTTTTGTCGCTATTTGTTTATATGCGATTTGTCGAGCCATATTGGATCATTGTGCGTAAGGAAAAAATGAGTTTGGGGCAGGGGAAAAATTTGCAAATTGTGTTGATTTCCGATTTGCATTTGGGTGTTTATAAAGATGGTCATTTTTTTTCCAGAGTGGCCGATCGCATTAAGCGCATAAGGCCGGATGCAGTGCTTATTGCCGGAGATCTTTTGTTTTGGCCTATTTCCGAAAGGTGGCCCAAAAATTTTGCAGCTATTAGAAAGTTGAACTGTCCAGTTTTTGCGGTCACCGGTAATCATGACGATGAAGAGAAGGCCATGTTAAACGCAGAGAATGTGCGTGAAAAGTTGAAATCCATACAATTTATTGATGATCAAAAGATTCAAATCAAGGGTTTGGAAATTATTGGATTAAGTGATTATTGGGGGAAGCGCTATAATTTGGATTTGTTGGACAGTGCTGAAAATGCTGTCGTGCTGACTCATAATCCTGATTTGGCATATGAAATAAAGTCCAGAGTGGGTTTGGTTTTGTGCGGACATACTCATGGAGGCCAAATCGGTATCCCTTTGCTAAAGCGATTGGTGGTACCATGTCGGCATTGGTTGCTTAAAGGTTGGTATAAGATTAACAATAACGATGTTTTCATTTCTTCGGGTATGGGCGAGGTGATGTTGCCACTTAGACTATTAAATCGGCCGGAAATTGTAGTATTTGAGCTCGAATATAGTTGACAAGTTGGGGTAGAGTGGAGTAAATTCGACTCACATTCATTTTGTTATGACTAACTTAAATGTAAAAGTAGAATCCGCTTTGAAAAGCCAATCTTTTTGGTTTTACTTTTATTTTACCTCTCGGATGGAGAGTTAGTTTAGCGTAACAGAAAAGCGCAACTTACACCCTCTATCCATAAACGAAGAGGGCTTTTTTTATATCTTAACTAAGTAAAGTCATGCATAAAGTAATTGAATTACCAACTGTTGAAGAGTTGCATTCACATTTGCCACTGAGTGTTGAATCAAAACAACGGGTGGAACAACATCGTCAGGAAATTCGTAATATTGTTAGTGGAAAGGACCCGCGCAAAATCATGATTGTGGGGCCATGTTCTGCCTGGCCGGAAAAAGCCGTGCTTGATTATGCTGATAGGATTAAGCCATTAGCTGATGAAGTTCGGGATCAGATTCTTCTGGTGATGCGTGTTTATATTCAAAAGCCCAGAACTACACTAGGTTGGAATGGGCCGCTGATTCAACCTAATCCTCACTCTGAGCCTAATGCGGCTGAAGGTCTGGTTTACTGTAGGGAAATGATGCTGGGAGTAGTGGAGCGAGGTCTGCCGATTGCGGATGAAGAGTTGTTCACGCATTTGGATCCAAAATTACTTGGGGATTTGGTTTCCTATGTAGCAATTGGTGCCAGAAGTGTCGAAGACACGGAGAAAAGGGCGTGGGCGTCAGATGTTTCTGCCCACACCGGCAGTCCAGTTGTTGTGGGAGCTAAAAATGCCACTACCGGTGATATTGATGTAGGTATAAATGCTGTAAAAGCAGCTCGTAGTACAATGAATAAGATTTGGAACAGGCAACATATTATTACTGAGGGTAATCCATACGCACATTTGATTTTGCGGGGAGGAAAGTCGGGTCCGAATTACTCCAAAGAACATTTAGAAGCTGCAATTGCCAAAATGGAAGCAATGGATATAGAACACCCGGCAATTATAGTAGACACTAGTCATGATAATTCGATAGATCCAGAGACTGGGGAAAAAGATCCTCTTAAGCAACCGGAAATAATAGAAGCAACTGCAGATCAATATTTGAATAATCCTCATTTCAAAGGCTGGATGATGGAAAGTTTCATCAAGACCGGCAAGCAGGCCATTCCTGAGTCTGCAGCTGAACTAGTTGATGGTATGTCTATAACTGACGCTTGTATTTCGATTGAAGATACTCAGACTATTATTAGAGATATATATAAACAATTGAAAGAGTCAGAAAATGATCGAAGTATACGGGCGGCAGGCTAGATTATTCTTGATCAGTTGACTCGGAAGCTGGAGCTATAGCAATTTCTCCAAGAAGTGTAGGGATATTGTTTTCTAATTGAACTGTTGCTTGATAGATAGTGCTGTCGGAGGCGGTAATGTCCATGGTTAATTCCCAACAAGATGCGCAGGTGCCCGCTATGCTTTTGCTTTTTTCAATTGCTGTAGGTTGCAAGTTTTGAATTTGCGGTAAAGAGACTAGATATTGTTGAGCTAGGGCTTCGGCATTGTCCTGAGAAGTAAATACAGGCGTGTTTTCTGTTTCAGAAGGAGCAGAGCTGCAACCTGCCAAAATGAATATGATTAGAGTTAGTCCGGGGATTAGTTTTTTCATATAGTCTTAATGATTGATTTTTTTTAATTATAAATTATTATGTTGCTTGAATAAACTTATTTATTAATTTTGATCAATATGAAAACAAAAATTCTTGCACTTTTAGTAGTAGCTGTTTTTCTGGCGGGTTGTAATAACGGTTTTTTGTCACAACCAGGAGATGACGAAGCTATGGAAGTTACCGGTCAAGTAAATATTGAAGATCAGGCTCGGCAGCAAGATGTGACTGCTTCTATTACTATTACAGAAGAGTCAGAGCAAGATGTCACCGCTTCATTGACAATTCTTCCAGAAGGAGAGGCTGGTGAGGCTATGGATGCAATGATGGAAGGTGGTGTGATGATAGATGAGCCTGCTTCCGAAGTAGATGCATTGGAAGTCGAAGCTATGGAACCTATTTAAGCAAATTGAAAAGAAGCCCTTCAATAAAATGAAGGGCTTCTTTTATGCTGCTTGGGTAAAGCCGTCCAATTCATTTTTGCATTTCAGCACCTTTTTATTAATCGCTGACCTTAAACCATCGACTGGATTTTGAATTAGCTCTTCGAAGTCTTCAGATTGTAGAATTTTATTAACTTTGGCACTTATCTGTTTATTGCCAGTTCTAATAGCCAAAGTATCCATTTTAATAAGTTGCATGTGAAGATCACGACTATTCAAAATAGGGGAGTTTGAGTTGGATAGCATGGTTTTGGAAGTAATGGTACATATTTTAGTTTCTCTAATTTTATTATACTATATATAGTATAAAATGTCAATAATCAAAACTAGTCAATTATGCTTTTTGCACCTGCGCCACCACGAAAGTGTTTGTGTTTACCTTCCCTTTGATAGATTCCAAAATTGACGCTTTCTGCGGGGAATAATTTACCTGGATAAATCATGATATCCACCAGGTAGTATTGATCATTAATTCTGACTATATTCCAGGCATGTGCTCCGCCTCGGAATCCGCCTCTAATAACGCGGGATTCAATTCCAAGGCGATCAGCAAGATATTTAAACAGTAGTGATCTATGTCGGCAAGAGCCGTAAGTTAGTTTTCCAATGTGCAGTATTTTTTGACCTCCGCTGTTTACTGACACTTGATCGATGTTTTTTTCGCTTAGATCTACTACATGTTTTACTTTGCCTCCCATTAACTGATTCACGAATTGTGCCAAAGCAATGATTTTATTTGCTTGATCGCTATAGCGGTTGAGCAGGATTTCTGCTTGATGCAAAGCATTGTTTAGGGCAAGGTCTTGATTGGCATCAAAAACAATAATTTCACGGTCAGAAGTGTAAGCTTTGCCATTAGGTGTCAGAATTTGTTTCATTTCTCTTCCTCCGTCGAAAAAGCCGTTTTCCATTTTTTGATCAAAGCTCAAATAGCCTTTGTCCAAGTAGAGTAGTGATTGCTGTTCCGCTAAACTAAGTGGTTTTTCCAGCCCGCGAGCAGGATTTTCATTAGCAGGTAAAGCAATTACAGGAGTGCGGTTTCTTTTGGGGGTGACATTGCCGATGCCAGTTAGGTCGAATATTTTATCCCTGGTTAAAACACGAACTGTGGCTATGTTGCCGTGCATATCTACCCGAAAAACATCCGGAATGACCATTGTTTGCGCATTTTGGTCTTCTAGAACCAGTTTTCCGGAGTTAGGATTATAGGATTTGAAGCTTAAATCTGAGATTCGGCCCTCATGACTGGCCATTTGAATGTCGCTGTCACCGATGACATTTCTGATTTCTTGTTCATTCAGATTATTGTACATCACTAAATTGTTAATTATTATATTATATAATTAAAATTAACATGGGTCAACATGGTTGGGCTTATAGGTTTGTACGTTGACTTTTTGTGAATAATCAATAAAATGCTTTCTTGCTTAAGAGTTAATAAATTAACCTGCGCTTTTTATGGCTATGATTGATATAATCCAGTTGGAATCGAATAAAATGTTTGAAGAGTTGTGTTTCCCGGTTGATGTGGTATTGGAAGAATTGCAAAGACTTGCTAAGGCGAGGGCAATTGGACTCAAGATTACAAATAAAATTGTTGATAATGAATGGAGTAGATATTCTTCGGAAATTGAGGTTTATGATACCAGAGATGTATTTGCTCGGTACAGATTGATACAGAGTAGGGAAACCGGATATATTTATACTCATCCTGATGACGATGATAGAAAAGCAATGTTAACTATTGACGCTGTACAGGATATGTTGAAGTAGTTTTAGGCGCCGTATTTTTCAATATAGATATGCTCAGCCCCTTTTTCTTCGAGTATTTTTTGCATGTCGTTAATCATTTTGGGATTGCCACAGATATAAAATTCTGAATTGGTGAAGTCTTTTTCCAGTTCTAGTACTGCATCTGTAACATAGCCTTGAAAGAATTGGGGTGGCAATTCTTTTTCCCTGGAAATGCAGGGGAAAATTGTTAAGTTGGGATGATTGGAGAGGAATTGCGGTGCGAAATTTGCATCTTTTGTTCTACAGCCGAAGTATAATCGGCTGGGAGCTAATTGTACGGCAGCTTTTATCATAGGGACAAAAGGTGCTAAGCCTGTGCCGGTGGCTATAAATATTTTTTGTTTGTTGGTTGGCTGAATACGGAATACGCCGGAGGCATTGCCAAGTTGTCGAAGTTCATGCCCGGGTTGGGCTTGCTCAAAAAACTGTGAGCCGGGACCACCTACTTTGGCATCAATTAGCAAAGTAAGTAATTTATCTTCTAAGTCGACTATTGAATAGCTGCGAAAAATTTTCGGACCTAGTTGTAGTACAAAAAATTGTCCCGGTTTGTAATCCAGGGATTCTTCCATTTCCAATTTGATGAGATAGGTTTTGGGGCTAAGTTCTGTTTTTTGGATAATTTTCAGTTTTTGTCCGGCCATGGAATTTTGGGTAAATATAGCTAAAGATGATAATTAAAAATAATGCAAAATAGAAGGAAGCTAATAATAAGTGATCGGTTTGGATAAAATGTATCGCTAAAAAAATTATTGCTACATAGGTAAGTCGTTGAATAGTTTTCCAATATTTTTTCAATAGTTTTTGAGCCCAATTTGTGGACGTAATAGTGACTGGTGCGAGGATTAGAAGTGAAATTATGCCGGTAATTGTTAGGGGGGAGACAAGCGCTCCATATTGTGAAAGTAAAGGAGTTAAGTCAATAACCAAAGTGAAATGAGCGAATGCAAAAATGTACATAAGAATGCCTAAAGCGCGTCTCCAAAAAATTAATTTGCCAACAAGTTTAGGTAGAATTTTTAGTCGGATGAGAGAGCCCGGCAATACGGCGATGATGAAAGTATAAGCAGCGGTTTGAGCAAGAATGCGATTGTAAGATTGATACTCAAGTAGAAAGCTATTGTCATAAATGCGAAATACGGCTAAGACAGCCAGAATGCCCAAGGCAATCCATTCGATAATATAGACGATATTTGCAATTTTGGTTTTTTGCATAGTAGAGCATTCTACATTTTCTTTGCTTTAGTTCAAAATTTTGTTAAAGTTGTTTATTAATTACAATAAAAATATGAATAAAATAGCAATTTTATCAATGATGGCAGCAGCGACATTTTTGATGGCGGCGTGTGCAGATTCAGCTGTTAATGTTAATCAGGATGCTGAGGGTATGGAGAATGAAATGACTGTTGTGAATACTGAAAATGTGTTGCCGATTGATTATTCTGCAAGTTCAATTGAGTTCATTGGATCGAAAGGTGATGGGGCGGTGACACATCTGGGAAGTTTTGAAGATTTTGAAGTAATGATTGAGTTGGATTCTGATGAGCCGGATAATTATGAAAAAGCGAGTGTGAGAGCTGCAATTGATATTACCAGTATTGAGACTGATACGGGAGGATTAACTAATCATTTAAAACAAGCTGACTTCTTTGATTTAGATAATTATACAACAGCGAAATTTCAATCTGAAAGTATTACCAAGTTAAATGGTAATAGTTATCAAATTGATGGTAATTTGACTATTAAGGATGTTTCTCAGCCTGTTATGTTGTTGGCAACTATTGATGATGGAGTTGCTGAGATCGCTTATGAAATGAATCGTCTAGATTTTGGTGTGGGTACTGCGGAGATTGCTGATGAGCAGGTGCAGCTAAGTATAATAGTGAATTTTCAGGAGTAAACTTATAGAAAGTCTGTAATTATGCTATAATCAAGGGATTGTAATATACTAACTATTTTTAGTGTCTATAGATCCCAATCAAATTACAGACAATACACCTTATTTGCCGGAGGATAAGAGTCCGGAATCAGGTGTTCAAGGCGCTTTGAACAAGGATGAAGCGTTGCCTGATTTGGTTTCTACTCAAAGTTCAGCATTGAGTGTGATTGAGGGTGGAGGAAGAGCTAAGGATAATGCCGCAGAGAGTAGAGAAAAAAGTAATTTGCGACATGCCGGCGAATATTTGGAGCACTATTATTGTGCCAGGTATCGTGCTTTGCCGGAGGATCATCCGATTACCCAATATGTATATCAATTAAATAAAAAATTTCCGCAGGCTAATGTGAAGATAGTGATTCTATCAGGTTGGTCGGCTGTAAATGCAATAGCTTTGCCGAATGACACAATTTTACTTAGTCGGGGGTTATTGGATTTTTGTCGTTATGAAGAAGAATTAATGTTTGTGTTGGGACATGAACGTGTGCATGTTAAAGATCATTTCGAGGTGCATAAGCGTAAGAGGGTTAGTCAGATTATCAAGGATGTGAAAAAGGGTGTGGGCCAATTACGTTATCAGGAAATGGAAGCAGATATTAAAAGTGTGGTTAGGGAAATGTCAGCTGCCAAAGTTAATCCGTACGGTGGAAAGAGTTTTTTGCAAAGAGTGGCCAATGAACTGGAACATGGAGATAAGAAAGATGTGGTGCATGGTGGCGCGATGGATAGAATGCTAACTCTTGCTTCTGTTTCGAGGCTCTATGATCAAAAAGAATTATCAGTAGATATGACCCCGATGCAAATTCCATCAACCTTTAGGCAGGTGCAATCTAATACAGATATAGAAAAACAGTTGAAGAGTCCTTTTAACACTGTTAAAGATTATGGTTCCTATACTAATAGTGTGAAAGAGCATCTGGAGGTTATCGGTAGTGATGGAATTTTGTTTGCGGCGCAAATTCAGGGCAAGGTAGAAAAGGCCAGAGAAGAGTATGAAGAGATGCCTAGTCTCACCAATAAAACCAGGCTGGAATTCTGTAATGATTTAATGGTGGTGGAAATTGGCGAGGCTAAAAAGCACATTGCTAATTGCTTGCCTGAACTGAGTAGTGAAGATCGAGATTTAATGCTGATGATTTATTTATATTTTGTCGGTCAAATTGATGTGCTAAGCATTGCCGATCCAAAAGACGTTTTAAATGCAGATATTGAAAGGTTTTGGGAAATGTTAGATAAACCGGAGTTGTTTGATCGTTTGGAACAACTTTTTCAGACTAAAATATTGACTAAATTGGGACATCATTTAATTGGTAATCCGGAGAAATGGCTGGAGAAAATGCTAATTCATGCTTGTGATGCGGATAGATTTGGGTCCGGAGCGGATTTTGATCAGGCTAAATATTTAGCTTTTGCCAAATCATGGATAAACACTTTGGATAAGGCATTTGTTCACCTGGGTTTAAGCACATGGAAAATGGATAAATGTGTATCTTTGGTTTTTGATGCAGCTTGGCCGAATATTAATCCCAATCCTAATAGTACCAAAGTTTTGGAATTGGCCGCTCAATGTAAAGTGGGTGGATATTTTTGGGATAAGGAAGTTGACTATGATCCTATCCAGATGGAACGTGATCGTGTGATGGGAGAGACGTTGTACAATTATCCGGAATTGGGAAATAAATATCATGATTTAGTAGAGAAAAGGGATAGAAGGCCTAAAGATATTATGATGGGAAATGCTGCATTTTGTGAAAAAAATAGGAAAAAAGATCAAGAATCTTTTGAGAGTTTGGGCGATATTCGAGAAAAGCATAGAAAGAACGTTAATGCTTATTTGAAGGGACAAGTGAATGAGTTTTTAAAAGTAGGTAATTTTCAAGATGAAGCGGAATTAATAAGATATTTGAAGGAGTTTCATATTAGTGGTGTGAATAGATTTGATAGACTTAAGAGTGCTCAATTTGCGTTGTTTTGTAAGAAATGTTGGAAAAGATTCAAAAAGGATGTGGGGAATGAATTCCCTATAGATGCGTTTTTCTCTATGGTTTTTGAGGACTATCCCATTATTGGCGATGCGGATTCCAATTTTGCCAAGGATAGGGAAAATGATATGAAATTGCCGGGGGTAAAAGAAGCTGATGAAGAGCATATTGCCAGAAGTGTGTTTGACGCGAGTTATATTCGGGACTATTGGGGTTTGGATGTAAAGCCAGTAGAAAGTTCTGAATTGGAGCAGCAATATGTGGAAAAATTTGTAGAGAAAAAGTTGCAACAAGCAGCGAGCAGAGCTGAAGCAGTAGCTATCATAAGACGATATCAAGATTATGGATTAGCGGTGGCGAAACATTTGAATTATAAGATTGTTGCAGATTTAGTAATTAGATTGGGATTAAAGACTGATGATGATCAGGATGGTAGGGATTTGCTTTTATTGTTGTCGGAGTCTTTCTCTGATGCGTCCAGAGCTATTAGAGTGCAATCAGAAGTGTTGCGTGGAGAACTGGCCGGTAGAGATTTTGATCAATCATTAAATGCTCTTTTTAATGATTCCAGGTCTGCTAAGAAAGGTGACTTGGGTCTTAGAGATGATTGGATGGAGAGAGAAAGCCATAGCCCCGAGCAGTTAGATAAGTTGGAAAGTGGTGTGTTAGAGTCGGTAAATAGTTTGGGTGAAAATAAAGAAGCTCTAAGGTATATAGGTAAAATGGGTTTAATTGACGTGCTTAGTGAAGGTATAAATTCCAAAGTTAATTTACTGCGAGTTTTGTTGAAAACTTATGAGAGTGATAGAGAACTAAAAGAAGAGCTTTTGAAATTGCCTTGGAGAATAGCGGTTAAGGGGACTCAGATAGTGCCGCATATTAATGAAGTTACCGCAGCAATATGGGCTTTGGGAGATGAAGGGCGTTATGCCTTTTTACGTATGCTGTTGGTTGGTAAGAATGGTGTTTTTATGAGTGCTAAAACTCGAAAGGAGTTTTTGAATGATTTTTTAAGTGAAACTTTGGAAGATCCGTCCGGAGGTCATGAGTTGATAGGAGTGTTTAAAGAAATTGCTCCTGAGCTAGCAAGAATTAATGATCCGGAATTATTTTATTTCGCTTTTTCACCATTGCTATTGCAGCGTTTCGCTAGATATCCTAAGAAAATTACACCTTGGGAAGAAATTTTGAAAGGCAAGAGGTACAAGTCAAAAGAGATTGCACATATGTTGAAATATCAGCATAAAGCGCCGCCGATTGGTCATGGCTTGCCTTCAACTCAGGTTCAAAGTAAGGAGACGCATGCATTGAATGAGTATATTGATCAGAATCTTTTGCCGGCAAGGCAGGAAGATTCAAATTTGCGTAAAATGCAGCCGATGGAATTGGTAGTAGAAATAGCAAAAAGTTTGGGGGCAGTTGGAGTGAGATTTTTGCAGGTTGTTGGTCAGTATATGAAACTTAGTCCTGAATATGAAAAAACTTTCTCAGCGGTTTATGATCAAATGCGCGGACAGGCTAAGTTGGCTGCTTATCATACTCTAAGAAGAGAGTGGCCGGAATTTGCTGATCAGGTTGCTCAGATGCATCCCAGAGTGGGAGGAGGTTCTCTAATGACTGTATATGAAATTGAAACTAAGTCGGGAGAAAAAGAGGTGATCAAAATTCTGAATCCTAATTTAGAATATCATATGGAACGCACTTTTGAATTCCTGGAAAAGTTGATTGATGCGATGATCAGTGTTGATAAGTCTCGCTATGAACCGGTTAAATTTGCTATTAGAGATATTAAGCAATGGATTAATGAAGATATCGATTTAGAAACTTTTCCTGCTGATGATGCCCGATTTAGAGTTCGCTATCATGGTTGGAAAGCTGAAGATAAGCCAGATGGTGAATATGCTATTGGGGTGCCGGAAACTTTTGAGCCGGCCAATAAATATTTTATCAGAGAGCAATATGTTGAGGGGAAGAATTTGACTAAATGGGAGGAATTGATGGCTGAGGGGCATGATATGAAGTCAATTGTGGAGCTGATTTGTAAGAATTATTGGACTCAGTTGGCAGATGGGTTGGTTCATGCAGATGTACATATTGGAAATATTAGAGTAACTGAGGATAAAAAATGCTACATTTTGGACAGGGCCGGTTATTTAAAATTTGATGATGCAGATCGCGATTTTATGTTTGCAATACTGACTGGTTTTTATAGTGACGTAAATATGATGCTGGATTATTTGTGGCAATTTGATCAAACCGAGTTTGATCTTCAGATGACTAGGGAGAAGTTGAAAGGTGTTCTAGAAACAGAGCTGAAGAATTTGCAGTCGCCACAGCAATTCGTGCTACATCTAAAAAGAAATAAAGTGAATTTTCCGGTGAAGCTGACTTTATTGGTTAAAAACATCGGTGTCCTTGATGGGCTAGCTAAGAAGGCAGGTTATAGCGGGCTTATGGAAGTGCTTTCATAATTAACCTCTTTTACGTTGGTTTTCGCTGAGTAGCTTTTTGCGTAGTCTGATAGTTTGAGGTGTAACTTCTACTAATTCGTCATGTTCGATAAACTCAAGAGCTTGCTCCAGAGTGAATAAAGTTGGTGGTTCAAGTTGAAGGCCGTCATCGTTTCCGGAAGCTCGCATATTGGTTAATTGTTTACCCTTGGTTGGATTGACAACTAAATCATCGTTGCGGGAATTTTTACCGATAATCATGCCCTCGTAAACTTCGGTACCGGGGTTGATGAATAAAATGCCTCGTTCTTGCAAGTTATTTAATGCATAACCAAGCGCTTTACCGGCACATTGGCTAATCAAAACTCCATTCTGGCGACCTTCAATCTCACCTTTATAGGGGGAGTATTCTTTGAAAACATGGCTAAAAACTCCTTCGCCGTGGGTGTCATAAATGAATTCAGAGTTGTAACCAATAATTCCTCTGGTTGGCGCAATGAACTCCAAATTGGTGAAATTGTCTTTGGATTCCATATTGGTCATTTCTGCTTTTCGTTTGCCTAGTTTTTCAATCACTGTGCCGGAATATTCGCTGGGTACGCTGATGAATAAGGTTTCATAAGGTTCTAATTTTTGACCATTCTCTACGCGGAAAATCACGGAGGGTTTGGAAACCGAAAGTTCAAAACCTTCACGGCGCATAGCTTCAATTAAGACTGAAATGTGTAATTCGCCACGTCCGGATACTCGATAGCTTTCTGAGCCGGTAATTTGCTCAACAGTCATTCCGACATTAGTTTCCAATTCTTTTTGTAGTCTCTCGAAAATGGTGCGAGAAGTGACATTTTTACCTTCTTTGCCAGCAAAAGGTGAGGTGTTGATGGAGAAATCCATGGAAACGGTGGGCTTGCCAATGGAGATAATCGGGAGGGCTTCTAAGTGATTGCAGTCGGTAAAAGTAGTGCCGATGGTAACATCTTTAAAGCCGGCTATGCCGATGATGTCGCCATTTTCCGCTGTTTCTGCGTCCACCTGTTTATTGCCTTGAAACTTGATCAATTTGGCAACGCGGCCTTTCTGAATTGTGCCATTTTGTTGAATTAGACTGATATTTTCACCTTTAGAGACTTTGCCGTTAAAGATTTTGGCAATACCGATACGACCGGAATATTCTGAGTAGTCAAGAGCGTAAACCAGTGCTTGGAACGGCTGATCTGAATGTTTGGTGCTGGCTCTGCTGGTAATAGCATCGAAAAGTGGATTGAGATTGGTAGAATCTTCATCCAGATTACTTTTGGCAATACCTTCTTTGGCTATAGTGTAAATGATGGGAAAATCTAGCTGGTCATCATTGGCGCCCAGTTCAATGAATAGGTCATAGACCTTGTCGATAACCTGATCGGGATTTGCTGCCGGTTTATCAATTTTGTTAATGATCATAATTGGTTTCAATCCCAATTCAATTGCTTTTTGAGTGACGAAACGGGTTTGAGGCATCGGTCCTTCTTGAGCATCAACAAGCAGGAGTACTGTGTCGACAACTCGTAAAACGCGTTCCACTTCTGAGCTGAAATCTGCATGGCCGGGTGTGTCAACGATGTTAATAATGGTGTCTTGATGCTTAATTGAACAGTTTTTGGCATAAATAGTTATACCTCGTTCTTTTTCTTGATCATTGGAGTCCATTATTAAGTTTCCGACTTCCTGATGGGCTTCAAAAGCGCCGCCCTGTTTTAGCAGTTGATCGACTAAAGTGGTTTTTCCGTGGTCTACATGGGCGATTACGCCGAGAGTAATAGTTTGCATAGAATTATTGATAGCTCTTGTGTCGGCGCATTAAAGCTTATTTTTACGGGTTTGGCAACTAAAAGAATAGGTAATAAAATGCGACAGATTAATTGACAAAGTAGTTGAATTGTGTCATTATAATACTGAGTGCCGATGTTTTGATGACATCTTATTAAATAAAAATGAAATTTCTTAGTAGATTCATCCTAAATCAACGTGATTTAGCTGGATTAAAAAAAATCGGAGTTCCGTTTGTGGCTGTAGTAGCGACTTATTTTGTGTGTATTAGTGCACTATTGCAAGGTGTGTCTGATTTTGGTTTAAAATTCATATATTTTTCAGGAGTGAGTCCCACTATTAATGTAAGTCTGGAATTTGCATTTTTGACACTGATTTCTATGTTGATGAGTTTGCAGTCAGTAAATTCGATGAAGAAACAAAGAATTGAGCTAACTAAGAATTCATTGGAAATGTCTTTCCTTACAGAATTAGCTTTGTTTTTAAGTGATTTCTTTTATGTCATTTTCAGTTTTGAATTTAGTTTTGCTGTTTTGGTCAGAATGCCATTTGCTTTATTCACCATAATTAATGTCTGCGTTGTAATTTATATTTGTTATAGTTTAAAAATTGATATTTTCTCCACTTCCAAGATATATAAAGAAATTAAAGAAGATATTAGCATGCTAAAGTCATATTTGAGCAGACCTAAGTTCAAAATCAGAAAACTAAATATGGATGAGGTGTAGTAGAGGTAAGTACTACTCTTAGTAAGCCGAAATGCCAAGGTGTGTTTTTTTTGGTATGCTTAAGGTGTACTTGCCAGGTGTGATGAAATGTTTTGGGAGGATTTTGCTGTAATTGATGGAATGTATTTAATTGATGATGGTTGTGTGCTATCCTCCAAAAAGGAAATAAATTTAATAAATACCCATATGAAAAAAGCAATACTGTTTATGTTAGCTGTATTTATTGGCATGGGGACTTTGCAGTCCGCTTTTGCAATTCCTCTTAAGGATGTTGATGAGGGTGATAAGTATACACCGGCAATTAGGAATTTATATGAAATGGAAGTGATACAAGGATATCCTGATGGTACTTTTAGACCTGAAGGGAGTCTGAATAGAGCGGAGCTATTGAAGATTGTGATGTTAGCTGCTCAAATTGAATCGACAGGGGAGCTTAGTAATTGTTTTAATGATGTGGGGGATGAATGGTTTGCGGAATATGTTTGTATGGCTAAGGACCGGGGATGGGTTGAAGGTTATGCTGATGGATCATTTAAGCCCGGTCAAATGGTTAATCGGGTTGAAGCTTTGAAGATGATGCTGGAAGTTTTTAATGTTGAGTTGCTTACTTCTGGCTATCAGCGCTTTGCAGATGTTAATATGGACGATTGGTTTGCAAATTATGTGGCTACGGCCGAAAGTTGGCAAATTTTGGAAACTGAAATTGATAATGTTCAGTATGCGCCAGGAGCTGATATGGCTCGAGGTGTTTTTGCCTATAATGTGGACAATTTGTTGACTGAAGAGGCGGCACGCTATCAAAGTGCTGTGAAATCTTGGGTTTGCGATGCCTATGCAAAGGGAAGTAATGTGCTTGTAGCTTTTTCTAAAGATACTGAGCTAGAATTGATTGAAAAATTAAATGAGCGTGGTTTTAAGGTTGATAGTACTAAAATGAAAGACGAGCTTGAAAACAGACAGACAGTAAAAATTGAAGATATTCTGTCAGAAGATTTTGATGGTGAATCGTATTGCAACTAAGTGAAAACGAGTACTAGAGAACAGGCTGTGTTAATAAAAAGGCACAGTCTGTTTTTTTGTTTGATGTTGATTAGAGATTTTGGGGTGAGTAGGTTTGATTTTTATATATTAATTATGTGTTATAACTTAATGCTAATTTATTAATATTAGAAAAATAAAAGAACAAATCTATGTTGCTTCACTATTAGGTTTTTCTGAAGTTGGTCGCAAATTTATGTATGATAGTTATTAACTTACCGTAGATGTTGCAAATAGACGTGACTTTAGGTTAGCTGCAGACAATGAAGGTAGTCTTGTCAATTTACAAGTTAAGTATTTTATTCATAAAAATGGAGCCATCATCCGGGATTGAACCGGAGACCTCACCCTTACCATGGGTGCGCTCTACCAACTGAGCTATGATGGCTAATTGTTAATGTGCTGTGCCTAGGATAGTTAGTTGCGTTTGGACTGATCGCGCTTGCGCCTATATTACGATGCGCGAGCTTGGCAACTGAGCTATGGTGGCTTGTTTTGAACGGGCGGGCCTTTGGAGAAGGCGGAAAAATATTAGCATATAGCGGTGCGAATGCAATTTATTTTTATTTTACCTTAGGTTCATGTTGGATTGATAGGGTGAGGGCGTTTCTTAGGAGAGGGCGCGCCTTTATTAAGGAAAAGTTAGAATTTAACCAAGAGATATGAAAAATAAAAAGAGCATATTAGTGCTGATTGCAAGTATTGTGTTTAGTTGGTTCGGAGGATTACCGATTGCACTGGCTGCCAGTTCCGGAGATGTAGTGATAAATGAAATGGCTTGGGCCGGTTCCGCGGATTCCTCTAATGATGAATGGATTGAGTTGTTCAATAATACTTCCGGTAACATTGATTTGACCGGATGGCAGCTCTTTGATGATGGGGCTGAGGTAGTGACCTTTGATGGGGTGACTATTCCGGCATATGGATATTTATTGATTGAAGATAGTGAAGCTGTCACCAGTGTGCCCGGTGATGTTATCACTGGTCTGTCACTGGCGAATTCCGGAGATGCCCTAGAACTCCGTGATGCCTCAGGTGTTGTAATTGATACAGTGAATGGCAGTGGTGGAGCGTGGTATGCGGGGTCATCAACCGGTAATGTTTCTATGGAAAGGATTGATGCCGCTAGCGGTGACATTGCCAGTAACTTTGCCGATTCCACCGGAAGTGGTGCTACTGCTTCGGCAGGATCGGCAATAATCGGAACACCACGTGCCTTAAATTCAGTGAGTACTGCGCCGACTGCTTCGGTGAGAGTGTTGATGGAAACTGTTGATTTGACTCCGGCTGTGGGTGATATTGTGGAAATCTCAGTGCGCGCGGAAAACCTGGAAGAAGCTTATTCTTATGGCTATGAGATTATCTATGATCCGGCGATTCTCAGTTTCTCTGATGTGATTCAAGGTGATTTCTTGAGTGAGGCAGGTTTGACTGCTACTTCTTTTCACTATGGACTGAAAAGTGGGGTGGCAGGGAATTTGCTGATTGCTGAAGCGAGAACTATTGATCCGAAAGTCGGAATTTCCGGAGACGGAGAATTGTTTCTGGTACGCTTCGAGGTGATTGCCGGAGATGGACAAACTACACCGGTTAACTTTGCTGCTACTTCCTTTATTTCTAGTCTTGCAGGAGATTTAGGTGTCAGTCAGGAAGGCCTGAGTCTGGATATTGGAGGTGTGGCAGTGGTTGATCCGGTGAGCGGATTGGTTGCGGGAGAAGGGACTGAGAGATATCAAATTGAATTGAATTGGAACGGAAGTGCCGAAAGTTATCGAGTTGAGCGTCAAGATGCCCATGGAATTTATCAGGAACTGGGAACTGTGACTGAGAAGACGTTTATCGATATGGATGGTGTGGCACATGGTGGGAATATAATTCCAAACTATAATTATCAATATCGTGTGATTGCGCTGCAAGGCGGCGAAGAAAGTGTGCCGGTTGAGATTTCAGGAATTGAGACAAGAGGAATAAAGGGAGATAACAATAGAAGTGATTTAGTTGACGGAAGGGACTTGGAGCGACTGGCCTTACATTTTGCGGAAGATGATACTGATGCGGGTTTTGAGCCTTTGGTCGATACGACTTATGATTCGCGAATCGATGGAAGCGATCTCATCGATCTGGGAGCAAGCTTTGCACAGAGTTACTAGTCTTCAAATTCTCCCTGGTCTGTTCATTTAGGCTGGGGAGAATTTCCTTAAAATAATAATTATGAATCCTAAAGTAAGTTTAGTAAAAGTGATTGAGTCGGATGGGCAGATGAGGCTTGATCTAGTTATAGAAAATATGCCTAAAAAATTCTTAGGTTTAGCTACTGATTTGGTGTTTGATAATCCTGCTGCCCTGAAGCAATTTGACCGTTTTGAATTTGGGCCCGTTTTTAACCTGATAGAGGGAGAAAATAAGCCATTCTTTTTGACTAAGGCTGAAGATGACAGGTTGGTGTTTGGAATGGCTCAGAAAGGTAATCAATTGCAGAAACTGGAAGATGGGATTGTCGGCATGTTTTATTTTCAGCAACCTCTTGATTTTAAACTTGGTTTTGAACATGCGGTTTTAAGTCTTTTTGATCAGGGTAGGATGGATGTGGAAGAGGTTGAGTGGAGTAGTGACTTGAAAAATATAGACTATCGAATGGGAGATTTTGTGCCGGAATTACCTGAGGCGGAGATTGGTGAAGAAACTTTGATAGAGCAGGAGTTTTTTGAGGATTTCTATTCCGAGACGGAATCTGTTTTGACTGATGATTTGAAAGCGGAGATGCTGGCTTGGAATCCTGAAGCAGGAAAAACACAGCAAATTGATTGGGTATTGATTGGAGTTGGGGTGACTTTGTCTATGCTGGTGGCTGCGGGGTTGTATTGGCGTCATTATTGGCGGTTGAAGAATCAACATAGCCGCAACGTTTAGCTTGAAAGGCTGGATTGTTTAACGTTGGATCAAAATAGGCTTTTATTTGATAGGTACATGGGTATATTGAAAAGCGTAGGCGTACGAAATAGCCTGTTGCGCTAAAGCTTCGTTTTAGCTTAGTAATTATGGACTGAATGGATTTGGGTGCTTCAATGGTTGATTTTAGCCTTGGTTGAGATGTTTGCGTTAGAGTAGAATCGATCACACTTTGACAAATTTGATTGAGTTGTTGCTGTAGATTGGGAATGTGTTGATAGTCTTTGTCAGTAAGTGCATGTTTTTCTTTGGTTGAAATTTCAATTGAACTGAGTTGAGATGAATTTATTGCATTACCGAAAGTGACGGTTGTACATTCTTCACCCTGAGCCAATTTGGAAACAAACTTGAATTCTCGGGGGTTTATTTGTTGGTGATAAATAGCTGGCACAGCGGTAATATCAAGTTGTAAATCTTGATTTTCGTCCAAACTGGTGCGAAAAAGTGTGATTCCTGCTAATGAAGAAGTATTTATGGAATTTAGCAAGGTTATAACTATTTGACGCAAAGAAGAATTGACTCCGAGTTGTAGCATTTCTTCGGATACGTCGATAGTGATCGGTCTTTCGACCGCTTCTAGGTTGGTTTTAATATTTTCCATAAATTTTATATTGTCTATCCTATTAACTTAAAAATTTGTTCTGAAAAGTCAAGTCATCTTGACTAGTTTTCTAATAAGGTTAAAATCCCAGGGCAAATAATTAAATTTCAAGAACAATGGCGAAAGGAAAAAGCACATTTTGTACATGGTATTGCGGTGAGTGTAATAAAGCTCATGATGTTTCTTATTATAATAAGAAAAGTGAGAATGTTACCAAGGAGCTAAGCAAATATTGTAGCCAGTGCAAAAAACATACTGTTCATAAAAGAAAAGATACTAAGAAGGGAAGTAATAAGTAAGTCTTGATTTAAGCAGCTTCAAAAGCGAGCGCTTCAGAGTCGTCCAAACCTGAAGTGCTTTTTATTTTTTGGGCGATTTGAGCAATGCGACTTCGTATATCCGGGTGAACCTCTTCTCGTGTCATTTTGGCAGGGCTCATCATGAGAATTTCATCCATACTTTTGCCGGCATGATTGATTTGATGGCTAAGAAACTCTATGGCAGCCAGATAAAAATAATATTTGTTTCCATCGCGCTTTTTTCGGTCCAGATAAATTGTATTATAAGTGCCCTGTATACTCGTGTCATTGGTTGTAGCTTTGAATACTTCAAAAAGTACAGCCACATTATGATAGCGTTGAATTACCTCAACGGTGTTTTTGCGGATAAAATCCAAAAGCTCGCGAATGCTTAGAGGTTCAGTTTGTTCGAAAAACGGATTGGCTGGCAGGTCGTTATTCACTTGGACTAATTTATGAAGTTACATTGTATCATTATTTATGTTCAATTAGTAGGCTTAAGGCTGCAGTTTTTAGAAAAGTTATTGACATTTAATTGTATTTAAACTCTTCTTAAGGGATAATAATTTAAATTATTTGACTGTCTGTAGGGATTTTCCTATTGTGTGTCCGCACAAAAACTACCAAAACAAAATGACTGAAGAAAATAACGGCACAATTGGAAAGAAGCTTACCAGCGAGCATTTGAATAAGAGTAAACGTAAAAAGTGGATGCGTAATTTGATGTGGGTGTTGGGGGTTGCTGCTGTGGCAGCTATTGTTTACTTTTTGTTTTTTTACAATGGAGCTACTCAATATGAATTTGTTAAGGCTGAGAGAATGGATATTAAAGAAACTGTTGAAATCACCGGTAATGTAGAGCCAAATGCAACAATTACGTTAAGTTTTCGGGCATCAGGAACAGTGGATGGGATCAATTTTGAAGTTGGAGATCGTCTTAAGGCAGGAGATGTAATTGCCGAATTGGATAATGTTGATCAGGAATTAGCTTTGGAAAGGGCTCGAGCGGTGTTAAGCGGTAATGTTGCTAGTTTGAATGAAAGAAGAGCCGGTTCGACCAGTGAGCAGGTTTTGATTGCTGAATCTCGAGTGAAAGAGGCTGAAGCTGCCGCTGCAAAAGTGTCAGTTGATTTTCAAAATACCAAAGATGAATTGGATCTGATTCGACAGAAATATGAGCAAGATGAAAAGCAGCAGCAACTTAGGGTCGATGATGCGGAAGATCAATTGGAATATACTAAAGAAAATTTGGGAGTAACCGGTGAGGTTGACGAACAGGCCATTGAAAATGCGATATCTGATCTAGAAGTTCAACTGTTTTCAGCTTCTAGTTTAATGCAACAAAGTTTGGCTAGTTTAGAAAATTTAGTAGTAAATGATGGTACAAATGCTCTAGGAAGTAGTTATTTCAGGGTAGATAGATCGACCATGAATTTTGCCAAAGACACTTATTTTGAAGTGAAAAAAGAATTTGACCCTTTTTATGATGAGTTAAAGTCGAGAGATAAAGTTGAGGACGGTGAATTGTTGGTTGAAGATGCTCAAAAGATTAGAAAACTATCTATAGATATATTAGCAGTGCAAAAAGATTTAGCGGAAGCATTTAATATTTTGCCAGCCTCTGCTGATATTTCTGAAGCAGAATTAAATGCTTTGCAGAATGAATTGCTGGCTGATTCCAGTAGTTTGTCTGCAGCATTAGCAACTTTGGATTTAAGGATTCAAAACCTACAGTCGGCTTTGATTGGTGAGGTTTCTTCCAGTACTGGGGCTCAGAATGCTGTAGTGCAGGCTGAAAATTTCTATAATCAACAGTTGCAAGCATTGGAGCAAATGAAGGTGGATCATCAGGTTGATTTGAATGCAAGGCAGACTAATATTGAGGGATTACAATCGCAATATGAAGTACAGTTAGCTGCTATTGAATCGGCAAAAGCTAATTTAGCGGAGGTGAGGTCCGGACCGCGTGCAGTTGATTTGGCCTTTTTACAAGCGCAGGTTGCCGTTGGAGATGTGGATGTGAAATTGAAGGAAGAGGACTATCAGAAAACTTTGTTGATTGCTCCTACTGATGGAGTGCTTTCCAGAAAGAATATTGAAGTAGGTGAAGATATCAGTGTGACTTTGAATCGAGAAATTGCTTTTGAAATGATTTCCGATGATTATTACAAGATTGACGCTGATATAGCAGAAGTGGATATTGGTAAAATTGCAGAGGGTGATAAAGCTCAGATTACTTTAGATGCTATTGGTGATGAGGAGGTGTTTGAAGGAATTATTACTCAGATTGATCCTGTAGAGACTTTGATTCAGGATGTGGTTTTCTATAAAGCTGAAATTACTGTGGAAAGCGATGACCCCCGCATTAAACCAGGAATGACTGCCAATATTGAAATAGTATTGAATGAGGCTAATAACGCATTGGCGGTTCCCGATAAAGCTGTAGTTTCTGATGGTGATCGTGAATATGTTCGTTGTTGTGTTGACGGAGAAATGGTTGAGGAAATTGATGTGGTGACCGGAATTCGTAATTTGGAAGGTGATATAGAAATTAAGGAAGGTCTTGAAGAAGGGCAGGAAATTATATTGAGGACTCTTTAGTTTAATAAGCTTATGGCTGAATGCATTATAGAGATTCAGGATTTAAAGAAGACCTATTATACCGATGAGGTTGAGACTCCGGTGCTGCATGGAATTGACCTGAAGATCAAGCAGGGTGAATTTGTGGCGATTATGGGACCATCCGGATCGGGGAAATCAACTTTAATGCATATTTTAGGTTTTCTGGATCATCCGACAGGTGGATCTTATCATTTTGAGAAAGTTGATGTTTCTAAGTTGGATGAGGAAGATTTGGCTATGATTCGTCGTGATCGAATCGGATTTGTTTTTCAGGCCTTTTTCCTTTTACCGAGGGCGTCGGTGATTGAAAATGTGATGCTACCGCTTTTATATCAAAAAGACCATGATGGTCATGAAAAGGCTGCTAAGGCACTGGATGCAGTCGGGCTTAGTCATCGCATGGAATATTCCCCGACCAGTCTGTCCGGTGGAGAGAAGCAGAGAACTGCTATTGCTCGAGCTTTGGTAAATGAGCCTTCAGTGATTTTCGCTGATGAGCCCACTGGTAATCTTGATTCCAAATCGGGTAAGCAGGTGATGAATATTATGCATCGACTTTATAAGAAAGGGCATACTATTATTTTAGTTACTCATGAGAAGAGTACGGCGGCATATGCTGAAAGGATTATCCATATTCAAGATGGAAAAATATTGCGTGAAGAAAAAGTAAAAAATCGAACTACTCCGGATGATAAGGATTTAGAAAAATAATATGTTCCACCGCATTATCAAATTTATGAAAGTAGCCTTTACTTCTCTGTTTGAGAATAAAGTACAGGCTTTTTTGACTATGTTGGGAATTATTATTGGTATTGGAGCTGTGATTGCGGTGTTGTCTATCGGTAAAGGTGCGGAGAGTTTGATATTGAATACAGTAGAAAGTTTTGGAAGTCGCAGCATATTTATTCAACCTGGAGGTGGTGATGCCGGCCCTCCATCGCCGACAGCTATTGATAAAATAAAGTGGAGAGATTATCAGGCAATTCAGGATTTGGATTTTTTGGAAGATATAGCGCCACTTTTGATTTATGGCGGGACAATAGCTTATGGCAGTGAAGTGCAAAATGTGAGAATAATTGGATCCAGCCAGTTTTATCTTGATTCTTTGAGCAGTAGGGTGGAGGAAGGTCGAAATTTTGATCAATTGGATATTGATTTGTCCTCGCGAGTGGTGCTTTTGGGGGCGAAAATGCCGGGTCTGTTATTTGGTGACATTGATCCGATCGGAAAAAAGGTCAAAATTAACAACAAGACTTTTACTGTGGTGGGGGTGATGGAGAAGCAAGGATTCAAATTTTTTCAAGATTTTGATACTCGTATTGTAATTCCTATCACAACAATGCGATCACAAATACATGGTGTGGATTATGTGACGACGATTCTGGGTAATGTTAAAGAGGATTATCCGATGCAGGAAGCCATGCAGGATTTGAGAGAAATAATTCGTAAAAGGCATGGCATAAATAATCCTGAAAATGACTTTAACAAGGATGATTTCAGAGTGGTTAGCCAGGCGGATGCGGCTGAGGTTTTTCAGGGTATTGCTGATGCTTTAAAATATTTTTTGGTAATGGTGGCAGCCATTTCGCTGCTGGTGGGTGGCATTGGCATTATGAATATCATGTTTGTTTCTGTTACTGAAAGAACGCGGGAAATTGGTCTTAGAAAAGCTGTTGGGGCAACTAATCGGGATATTATGTTGCAGTTTATGATAGAAGCGATAGTGATAACTTTTGTGGCCGGAGTGATTGGTGTGATTGCGGGGCTTGTCGGTTCATACTTGATTACTCGAATTATTCAAACGCAAATTGATGATTGGGAGTTTATTATTACTTTGGATTCGATCGTTTGGGCATTTACAGTTTCGGTTTTGATCGGACTAATTTTTGGAATTTATCCGGCGCGTAAAGCGTCCAAGATGAATCCGATAGTAGCACTTAGAATAGAATAATGTATAGAATTGGGAAATACATGCAGGTAGCCTGGATATCGATTAAAGAAAACTGGAGTCGTACATTTCTGACGATGCTGGGAATTATTATTGGAGTGGGTGCGGTAATTTTGATGACTTCATTGGGGAAGGGTGCTGAAGGTTATATTCTTGGGTCTGTGGCTACTTTTGGACCTGATATTATTTATATTGTTCCTGGCGGTGAGGACCAATCGTTAACCGGAGCTTTTACAGCGCCGGATGCTATTAAATATAATGATTTTAAGCGTTTAAGTAGGGTGGATTTTCTTAAAGATGTGACTCCATTTATGGCCTACGATGCTATAGTTGCTTATGAGAGTGAGAATCAGAAAACTCAGGTAATTGGTGTGAATAAAAACTATCCTTCTGCTTTCAATTTTAATGTTGGTAAAGGAAGGTTTATTGATGAAAATGATTTTAACAGTCGATTGCGGGTGGTTGTTGTAGGTATTGAAATGGCAGAAAAACTATTCGGATTTCAGGATCCGATTGGTAGAACAATGAAAATTCAGAATACAAATTTTAAGGTAGTGGGAGTGATGGAGGTGCAGGGCGGCAATGCTTTTGAAGATTATGATAATATGGTTTTTATTCCGACAACTACAATGCAAACTTATATTTTCGGAGTGGATTATGTTCAGGCAATTGCAGCAAGAGTTGTAGGTGATATGGATGATGGTATTGAGTTGACTAAACGATACATGCGTAATTTGCACCGCATTGATGATCCTGCAGATGATGATTTCACGGTAATCAGCCAAGTGCAAACTGTGGAGATCTTTGGGACTGTGACAGATGTTTTGACCTATTTTATTGTGGCGATAGCTTCTATTTCACTAGTGGTCGGAGGAGTGGGAATTATGAATATTATGTATGTTTCTGTGAATCAGCGAACGCGCGAGATAGGTTTACGTAAGGCTGTTGGTGCGACCAATAGAGATGTTTTGTTTCAGTTTCTGTTGGAAGCGGCGGTTATATCATTTTTGGGTGGAATAATTGGAATAGTGGCAGGATTGGTGATGGCTTTTGCTATCTATTTGGTGATGCTCAACTTAATTGATGGCTGGATTTACGGAATAAATTGGTATGCTGTGTTGATTTCTTCGATAGTGCCGATTTTTATTGGAATATTTTTTGGCTATTATCCGGCCAGGCGTGCTGCCAAACAGGATCCTATTAATGCATTAAGATACGAATAAATGGCATCTGTAGAAATATTAGAACAATTATTTCAAGCGGCGCGGGCTTCAGTGGATTTTTCCGGACTGAAGGATGAAGCTATCAGAAAAGCGTGTGAGAAACGTCGATATAAAACTGATGCTCAAGTTTTAAAGGCAATTGAAAATATTAAACATAAAGATAATTTGCTGAGAGAGAAAAGTGCAGCAGCACAGGAAAAATTGGATCAAAATGCGGATTTTTTGCAGGAATTGCATCAAAAGGAGCAAAAGCAGGATGCTAAAGATATAGATGAGGCGGAGAAATTGCTGGAAAGTCTCTTTTAGAATTGGTATAATGGTTGGAATTAACTAGAAATCATGTTTGAAAAACTAACTATTTTTTTTGAACCGCCTGGTCCTGAAGTCGGTGGTGAAGTTTTGTCACCAGAAGCTGAGGCTGATGCTAAAATAGATGAGGCTTTCGGGGATAGTGCTGAAGAGCTGTCTGCCAATGAGCAAACTGAGGTAATGAAAAAAGAGGGGATTGTTTATAGAAGGGGAGAAATTAAAGCTAAAACCGGCGATGTGATGCAAGTTTTGAATACTATGCATCCGGCCGGCAAATTGGAAAGATCGTGGGTTGCCGATGCATTGAATGATTCTGCACATGATTTTAGCCGTGAAATGGATAAACAACCAGGAGGTATTTTTCGAAAAACTTACGAAATTCCGATTGGTGTAAATACAAGTGATGAAGATGTGTATCAATCTATAACGCTGAAATATGATCCTGATAAGGCCTCACAACCCGTCGATTTGAGGTATTCTTTGCATTTTGGTGAGTCAGAATAGTATTTTAGTAAACATTGTTAGGAGTGTTTTAAGATGTTTGGAGTTTTTGTTTTTATATGTTATAATGTTTTGATAGTTTTATTAACCAACATAAACAAATATGGAAACTAAAAGATTGATATCTGGAATGCAAGGAGTACCTGAGGGTTTTGAGCTTCCAAAGCACGATGAAAGGGCAAAATCTTTTGCTGAGGAAGTTGAGCAAGCAGGTAATGACGATGCTGAACTTGGTATGGAACTACGTGTTGATTTAATAGATCTTGATGAACTTCCAACAGGTGAAAGAAAAATGGTCAACATTGATAAGACTGGTGCTAGAGTTCGTCGGGGTCTAGAAATAGCCAAGAAAAGAATTAGTCATGGAAATAATGGTACTTTAGATACACCAGAAGCAAAATATGAAGCTGAATATGTGTCAGCTTCAAAAACTTGGCTTTTTTACGTAACTAGAAAAGCTTAGTAAAGTTTAAAATTGAAGTTTAATAGAGGTTTCTATAATGGAGCCTCTATTTTCTTGACTAATTAAATAATCCTTGTACAATGTTAATACTTTAACTAATTCAATGGGTATTAAGTCTTCTATGGTAGCGGCGAGTTTACTAGTTGCATCGGCATTCAACAATCAAAGTGAGGATCAAGCAAGTCAGTTCACTTATGAACCTGAGATTGCGGATATTCAGAGACAGAGCAATGTGCCAGCTTTAGCTAAACTTAGACCTTTGCGCATTAATCTTGATGAGGATGTGCTTGATGTAAGTCGTCCTTGGCAAACTAAAAAGGAAGATTTAGGTGAACTTTATACACAATGCCTGATTGAGGTGGAGGACGTATATCAAAATGATATACCTTATAGTGAGCAATCTAATGTGAATTGTTCTGATATCCAGAAAACACTTAGTGAGGTTGAGGAAGCAATAGTTGCTTGTGAGAAAGCTTCGAATTACAGAGAACCGCTTAGTTTATATGTAGGGCCTCAAATAGTGCATAGATTTCGTATAGTGGAGAGAACCAGGTCTAAAGTATCTATTTTGCTTAATGCTCTTAAGAATTACCAGAGTAAGACCATGGATGCCAGTAGGCATTGTTTCATTGAGAGATAAAGGTATAATAGAGGAAAGTGAATTTTTATATGTCGCAAGGTCGAGACAAATTGCTTAATGAGTTTTTTACTTTGTTTGAGGAAACAGATGCCATTAAGAATGCTTCGGAAGATCAGCGACAGGAGTTTCGAAACAAATATAGTCAATTTCCAGATGCGAAGCTTCTTAAAATGATAGCCTATATCAAGAAAAAGAATGAGGAAGAAAGGATTGAAGCTGAACAAAAGGCAGCTGTTGCAAAAGAACAAATGGAAGCCGGCAAACAACAATCAACAGAACTTTTAAAAAAGGAAAGACAGTTGAAGGAAAAGGAATTAAAGAAGTTAGACGCTCTAATTAAGCAATTGGATAAGTTTGAATAGTTTTACTTATCCGGCGGAATCGAATAGTATTCGTAGAGGTATTCGGCCATTTCTTTGAAGAGGGGGGCGGCGGTTTCGGATGCCCATTCACTGGAGCGGGGGCGGTCCAATTTGACGAGCAGGACGAATTTGGGGTCGTTGATGGGTCCGAAGCCTCCTAGAGAGGCGAGGGTGGTTCCAGCTCCTTTTAGTGGTTTGCCGTGGCGATAGGTTTGTGAGGTTCCGGTTTTGCCGGCTATATAGTGGGAGTCAAGTTGAGCTTTATTGGCAACACCGTTTTCAACTGCGCCGATCATCATATTTTTAATGGTTTCTGCTGTTTCGGGTCTGATAACTTGTGAAAGAATGGTTGGGTCAGTGGTGTAAATATTGCCATCTTCTTTTTCAATGCTTTCAACGATGTAAGGTTGCATCATGACGCCATCATTAGCAATGGCGGAGATTGCAGTTCCCATTTGTACCATAGTGGCGGTGAGACCTTGACCGAAGGCATGAGTGACTAGTTCTGATGGGGCCCAGTCATTAAAATGTTCCAGTTTCCCGGGATGCTCATTTTCGAATTCTATTTCTGTTCTTTCACCGAAATTAAAACGTTTGAGATAGTTATAGAAAAGGTTACCACCAATTCTTTGGGCGATTTTACCCATACCGGTGTTACAGGAGAATGCCAGAATTTCAGTGGCAGTGATGCGGCCGGTACATTCGCTGGACACATTGGTGATTTCAAATTCATCCACTTCCAGAACTCCTGAATCATGAAATACGGTGCTAGGTGTGACATCTTGATCGTCAATTGCAATAGCCATAGTGATTACTTTGAAAACAGATCCGGGTTCATAGGGGGAAGCAACTGCTTTGTTTTGATAGGCTTCGGGCCCAAAGGTGTTTTTATATCTTTGATAAATTTCTGTACCATCGGCCAAGGTGTTTTTGAAAATCATAATGCGATCATGGGCGGCGACATTTCGGTATAACCAATAGGTGTTTTCCATATCTTCAATGGGTACCAGATCGGCGATTTCCTGTTCGGATAGTTTAATATCTTCTTTTTCGTACACTTCGGGATAATTGTTAGGGTCAAAGCTGGGGTAGTGAGCCAGGGCGATGATCCTACCCGTTTTGGGATCCATCACAATGGCTTGGCCGCTATCAGCTCGGGTATTTTTGACATGTCTTTCCAATTTGCGCTCCAGGGCCATCTGAATGGAGCGATCTAAAGTTAGAACGATATTTTGTCCGTCGGTTGCCGGTTCAATAACAGATTCTCCTACTGTAATTAGTCGCCCAACACTATCTTTTTGGGTTTCAAAAACACCTTTTTTGCCTTTTAATTCAGTGTTATAGCGTCCTTCAATTCCGTAATTTCCATTTCCGTCAGGAGAAACGAAACCGAGTACATTGGCGGCAAGATTATTTTCGGGATAATAGCGATAATATTGCTCTTGCATGCCTAGACCAATGAAATGCATTCCTTCATCTTCGGTCATTATCTTATTAATCTCAATAGCTATCTCATGCGGAACTTTACGTTTGAGTACGACGTAGCGATTTTGGGAATTAAGGATTTGTTCAAGCCGTAAAGGAGGTGTGTTCATAATTTCGCCTAATTTTTGAGATACTGCCTTGATGCTGTTGATTTCAGGTGGATAAGCTTTTAATTCGAGATTTTCAGTTACTTTAATGCCGCTCAGATCAGCTTCTTGAATAGCTTTTGCTTCATCAGGGCTGACGTCAGTTGTTAGAATGATAACCGGTCTTAAATCGGAGCTGATTTTTTCCAGAAGATCATCATAAAACTGATCATACAATTCGTCTTCTTCGAGAGGTTTGATGTCTTCCAATTCTTCGGGGGTGTTGGCGCGAAGAACAGCTTTTTTAACACGTTCTTCCTCAATTTGTTTTGCTTTTTCCAGATCAAATATCATTGGTGCGATTCGGTCAGCAACGAGCTTTTTATCCTTGATCATAGTTGGATCAGCATAGAGGATGTCATAGGTTGAGTTGGTGGCGACTCGGACGAGTTCGTCTGAAGCATAATCTTTGATGAATATTTCTCCTCGATAGGCGGGCAATTCGCTGAAACCATAGTGTTCACTGGCGGCGAGTTCTTTGTAATGGTTATATGCAAAAACCTGTAGACTGAAGAGGCGCCAAATCAGAATTATTGCAAGTGCTACGATGAAACCGAAAAAGATTACGGTACGGTCTATTTGAATTAGCGGTCTATTTGTTTGGCGGTTGTTTCTTTGGTTCATGTTGAATTTAAGTCCTTTGGTCAGTAGAGTAGATTATAATATACAACTTTAAAACAAAAAAATGGAAGTGCAAAAATCAGTATTGAATTCGGGATTGAGGGTGATTTCTAAGAAGTTGGCAAGTACTAAGGCGATAACTGTTATGATTTTGGTTGGGGCCGGTTCGCGCTATGAAAGGCCAGAAAATAATGGTATTTCGCATTTTTTGGAGCATTTGTTTTTTAAGGGAGCCGATAGGTATAAAAATACTCGTGAAGTTTCGGAAGCAATAGACTCAGTAGGTGGTGATTTTAATGCTTTTACCGGGAAAGAATATGCCGGCTATTATGTTAAAGTAGCAGCTGAAAATGCGCATGTGGCTACAGATGTATTATCAGATATGTTGATTAATTCTCAGTTTGCACCGGAAAAAATTGATCAAGAGCGGGGAGTGATTCTAGAGGAATATAATATGTATCAGGATACACCGATGTATCAAATTGGTTGGGATTTTGAGCGTTTAGTATTTGGTGATAATCCGCTCGGTTGGGATCAAGTCGGGACTAAAGAGTTAATTTCTTCTGTGCAGCAAAATGATTTCCGTTCTTATTTTGATAAATTATATACACCGGATAATGTGGTGATAGTGGCTGCCGGTAATGTAGAACATGATTGGATCACTGCTGAGGTGGAGCGACTGTTTAGATTTAAAGTTGCAAAAAAGGGATTACAATTCGAGCCGTTTAAAGATTATTCACGAGAATCCAAGGTTTATTTGCGCAACAAAAAAACCGAACAAGCACATGTGGTTATAGGTTATCCGGCTTATTCCGATCAGCATGAGAATCTTTATGCGGCTAAACTGTTGGCGGTGATTTTGGGAGGAAATATGAGTTCAAGAATGTTTTTGAGTGTGCGTGAATCGCAAGGATTAGCGTATTATATTCATACTACTACCGATGAGTATTATGATGCCGGCACTTTGACCACAGGAGCGGGAGTTTCAGTGGAAAAAGTTGATCAGGCGGTTAAGTCAATATTGCAGGAATATGCTAAAGCCGCCAAAGATGGTGTGACTGAGCAAGAATTGGCCAAAGCAAAATCGTATTTGAAAGGAAAAATTATTTTACGATTAGAAGACGGTGAAGAATATGCACACTTGTTGGGCAAATATGAATTGCTGCACAATGAGATCAGGACTCCTGAAGTTGTCAGTCGGAAAATTGATCAGGTTAGTTTGGAGCAGGTTAATGCAGTTGCCCGAGAACTTTTCAAGCCGGAAGAATTGAGGATGTCTGTGATTGGTCCCTATAGTGATTCGAAGAAATTTGAAGATTTACTGATGTTGGGGTAGAGGCGTTTTAAAACGTCTTCAATTAAGTTTTGGAAATCACTGGATGTTTGAAGTGGGGAAAAACTAATATAATTGCGACAGTCTTGGTAAATTTTTTTGGGGAATTCTGCGTTAGGTAATTGGGCTTTTAATTTATCTTCCAGACTTTGCATTTCTGAAAAGAGTCTGTCTTTGTGAAAAGCAACTATGTTTTTTCGAGGTACATGAGCAGGAGCTTCATTGAGCTCATTTTTAAGTTTTCGAAGTCGGGTTATAATTATTTCTCCTAAAGGATGTAACATGGCATTTACTCCTGTGATGGTGTCTTTTTCAGGAGGTGGAAGGGATTCCATTACGCGGTGATGATAACCGGTAATTTCTTTAAGGGTACGCTGATGTTCCTCATGTTTGTGAATTCCGGAGTCAGATGAGAGGCCAGACGGTAAATCCCAGCCAGCATCCAAGTCTTCCAATTGTATTCTTTTGTTTTCCATTGGTTTCTATTATTAAGGTAAGCTTTATCAAAGTCAAAAGCACTTGATATTCCGGCCTAGCCGGCTAAGATGGATTAGTATGAAAAACTTATATTTTAGAGTTCGTAATGGAATTGAGCTCTTTTTATATCGGACTATTGCTAAGCCAATTTTCTTTACTCAGGATCCCGAAGTGGTGCATGATAGCATGACCTCTGTGGGGAAACTGCTGGGATCCAATTTTTTAACACGTGCGATTACGGCATTTTTTTTCAATTATCAAGATAAATCATTGCAGCAAGAGGTTGCCGGTATTAAATTTCGGAATCCGATTGGTTTGGCGGCAGGTTTTGACAAGAGCGCCGAAATGACCGGTATTATGCCGGCAGTCGGTTTTGGTTTTATGGAGCTTGGCTCTATCACCGGCGAGCCATGTGAGGGCAATCCCAAACCACGTTTGTGGCGTTTGCCCAAGTCTAATTCATTATTGGTTTATTATGGTTTGAAGAATGATGGGGCGGAAGCGATTTCCCGTCGTCTAGAGCTTCATACACATGAAGGTAAATTTAGAATTCCGGCTGGAATTAACATAGCTAAAACCAATTCAAAAGATACAGTTGAGGAGAAGGCAGCAATTGCGGATTATGCCAAGGCTTATAAGTCTATGTTGGCGATAGGCGATTATTATACGGTGAATATCAGTTGTCCCAATGCATTTGGCGGCGAGCCATTTACAGATGTCGCTAAGCTGGATCGTCTGCTGACAGAGTTGGATAAGTATTATATTGAAGGAAAGCCGGTATTTGTGAAATTATCGCCTGATTTAAAACAAGAGGTTTTGGATGAATTGTTAGAAATTGCTGAACAGCATAAGGTTGATGGATTTATTTGTACTAATTTGACTAAGGATCGTGATTTGAAGCAAATAAAGGAGAAGGTGCCTTCCGAGAAGGGCGGATTAAGTGGTGAGGTTGTGCGTGGGCTTTCAGATGAGATGATTAGCTACATTTATAGGCAAACAAAGGGTAAGAAGTTGATTATTGGACTGGGTGGAGTCTTTACGGCTGAGGATGCCTATCGAAAGATTCGCAATGGGGCTTCACTAGTGCAATTAGTAACCGGGATGATTTTCTTGGGGCCTCAAGCTATTTCAGAGATCAATCGAGGTTTGGTTCAATTGCTAAAAAAAGACGGATTTAAGTCGATTGGGGAAGCGGTGGGAGTTGATGTGAAATAATTTGGCGGTCTAGCAAATTTGATCTAGAATCTGGGCTTATTTTTGATATGCTGGCCAATGTTACTTATAATCAGGGGCGTTTTATTTCTGTGCAGGAATTATTGGATAAATATGTAGCTTGAGTTTGGGGCAGGCTGGCTTTATAATTTGCGCGAACTGTAATATTTAACATTGTTAATATGGATTTTGAAGCTGTAAAAGAAAAAACTCTGGTTTTGATCAAGCCTGATGCAATTCAGCGAGGTTTAATCGGAGAAATAGTAAATCGCTTTGAGCGAAAGGGGCTCAAAATAGTCGGACTTAAGATGATGACTTTGGATGAAGCTGTGTTGCGTGAGCACTATGCACATATTTCAGATAAGCCTTTTTTCCCGGGTGTGAGTCAGTTTATGCAAAAATCTCCTGTAATAGCTATTTGTTTGGAAGGCCTGGAGGTAGTTAAGGCTGTTCGTTTGATTACCGGAATAACTAAAGCGCGTGAGGCTGAAGCAGGTTCGATTAGAGGCGACTTTGCAATGAGTGTGGCTTGTAATGTCATTCATGCTTCAGATTCTGTCGAAACAGCTCAAAAAGAGGTTGTCAGATTCTTCAAGACTGATGATTTGTATGACTATTCCAAGAGTGAGTACGAAAACGTCTATATGGACGATGAATTAGGTGGGACAAGATAAGTTTTGAATATTTTATATAACTAAGCTTATATTTTCTAAATTATAATTGATAACTGTCAAAGAGTCATCAGGGATTTTTTTGGTGATTTTGTCAATGGAGTGAATAATTCTAACTATCACAGAAGGTGGCAAATTGTCAAAAAATGTTATTGGAGAATTCTTAGAATGCTTCTATGAATAGAGAGGAAGTGAGTATTTTCCAGGTGCAGTGTTTTTGTAATTCTCGTTTTATGTTATGTCGTATTTTTTACAATGTACTATATTTTGTATGTACAACATATAGTGTTTCTATAAATGACTAAATATGTAGTATTCTAAAATTATATGTATTCATTAATAAGTCTTTATTATAAGGAGATATATTGTAAAAAGCCTTCAAACTGAAGGCTTTTATTTATGGTTTTTGTGTATCACTTTTAAGTGAGTTTGGTGTGTTTGACAGGTAAAAAATTATTTTACTACAGATTTGACTTTTTCTTCTTTTCCGTTGAGGTATAATATCCATTCAGGTTGTATTTGAATTTTGACAGTGCCGTCTTCTGTGTCTAATTGTAAAAGGACTGGCTTAGGAGGTAGCTTGACAAACTCTTTTGAAAGCTGTTCTTTTAATTGAGCAATTTGTTCTTCCTTTTTGACTTTGAGATCTATAAGAGTAACATAATTTTTGTCGTCGTAAAGTTCCTTTTCCCATTGCTCTTTATAATCCTTTACTTGTTTGCGGAGTTCTTTCATGGCTTTTTCGAGGTCTAGATATTCAACAGTATCGATTTTTTCTTCATAGCGAATATCTTTTTTAATGTCCCGAAATTCGTTTTGGGCTTTTTTAAGCTCAATTAGAATTTGTCGAATTTTGTCTTCTATCATAAGATGTGTTTAAATTGTGGCGTTATAGTTACACAGATGGAGCAGCTAATCAAATTTAGAACCTGGGGGAATAAAATAAGGCTTAAGGCTGAATATGCTTTTTATATAACTGAGAGATTAAGAGATTTGGGAGTCGACTATAAACTGGATTTTGTTAAAAAACTCTTGGCTGATGAAGAAGAGAAGTTAAATAATGAAGATGATTATTTGTTTGAGGTGAGTTTGAAGGAGGGTGATGTGATTATAAATAAAACCAAGTTATTCCCTGAAAATCCAGATCGTCAAAAGGATGGTGCCAGAATTGGAAAGGGCTTTCCCTTTGAGAATGCTTTTTGGATTAAGCAGGGAAGACTGCACTATTTGAAGGATAAATTGAGTGATCCTTTGGCGCTTTACCTGTTGAAGGTATTGGAGCAGGAATTGGCGGTAGAAGAACTGGAAGAAATTGATCTAGATCGTTTGCGGGAGGTGGAAGAGGCTTTTCTGATTAACTCTACAAATGGTATTGTCACTATTAGGCAGGTGGGTGATTTTAAACTAGGAAACTCAAGGTTCTTTGCAAAAAATTTAAGAAAGGTTTTGGAGATAGAAAAAGGAATAATCGAATAAATATATGAATTATCAGGAGTATTTAATTGCTTTGAGACAAAAAGCTGCAGAAATCAGGATTGATACTTTAAAATCAATTGCTAAAGCTGGATCTGGTCATACGGGAAGTGCTTTATCGGTTGTGGAAATTCTGGTGGCTCTTTACTATGGAGAAACATCTGAGGGGCCGCTACTGAATATTGATCCTTCGAATCCTGGTTGGGAGGGGCAAGATTATGTGATTTTGTCTAAAGGGCAGGCGGCTCCGGTTTGGTATGCTTTGTTGGCCGATTTGGGCTATTTTCCCAAGGAGGAGCTGGATTTTTATAAAAAACCGGGTAGTTTGCTTTGTGCGGTGCCTCGTTCGAGGGTGCCGGGCGTTACATTGAATGCAGGATTGCAGGGGCAAGGATTTGCTTCTGCAGTGGGATTAGCTATGACTTTGAAGGCTGAGAGGGCACGGAACAAGGTTTATGTGATTTGTGGAGATGCAGAGCTGCAAAATGGGCAATTTTGGGAGGCTGCTTTGCAAGCCGGCCATCAAAAATTGGGTAATCTCGTCGTTATTGTGGATAGAAATACGATTCAAATGGATGGAGTGGTGCGCAATGCAAATATTTGTGAGCCTATCTCAGAAAAATTTGATGCCATGGGTTTTAGAACAATTAATGTGTTTGCAGGACATGATTATGATCAATTACTTGACGCTTATGAAAAGGCAATTAGTGAGACCAGACTTCCTGTGGCAATTATCGCCAAAACGGTTAAAGCTAAGGGAGTGGATTTTGCTGAAAATAAAAGTATATATCATGACAAGGCGCTCAGCAGGGAAGAATTGGAGGAAGCTTTGAAAGGTTTGGAGCGATATTCGGACAGTTTAGCTAATACTTTGCAATGACCAATTTAATACTACTAATTCATGTGGTGAGTGTGTTTTTCGCTTATTCTCCCTTTATGGTAGAAGGTGATTCAATGGAGCCAAATTTGCATAGTAATCAAGTTTTCTTGATAGATAAGCTGCAATTTAAACAGGATGGTTTAGAAAGAGGTGATGTAATAGTATTTAGTTTTGATCAGGAGTATTTCTATGTGAAAAGGATTATTGGATTGCCTGGGGAATCTGTTTTGTTGGAAGATAGTGAGGTGAAAATTAAAGATGAAACCGGCAAATACCAAGCTTTGGAAGAAAGTTACTTGCCAAAGGAGTTTAGTTATGGTGCTGAAAGATTCTTTAAAGTGCCGGAAAATCACTATTTTGTTTTGGGGGATAATCGCAGTGGGAGCAAGGATTCTCGTTCATTTAAAGATCCCTACATTGATCAGAATGTTATATTTGGGAAATATGTTTACCCATAAGTCAATCATTGACTGGTGCGTGATTTGTCCTAATATATAGAAAATTAATTTTAACCTATGAAAAAATTGTTAGCTTTAGTTGTTAGTTCAGTAATATTAGTTGGTTGCTCATCTTGGATGGGAGAAGAGGAGTTGGCAACAAATACTTTGGATACTGAGGTGAAGATGAATGTTGATTTGCCCAGAAAGTCGCTTAATTTAGCTACCAAAGAGGGTATTGTTGAGATAAACATTGAGGTGGCAGATGATGATGAGCAAAGAAAAATCGGTTTAATGAATCGGGAATCTTTGCCTGAGGATGAAGGAATGTTGTTTATTTATGATCGTGAGACAAATGTTAATTTCTGGATGAAGAACACCTTGATACCTCTGGATATGATTTTTATGAATGCTGACAAGGAAGTAGTTAATATTGTTCATCATGCCAAGCCTTGTCAGGAAGAGATCTGTCCGCTTTATAATTCAGTATATGATGCAATGTATATCCTGGAAGTAAATTCCGGTTTTGCTAATGAACATGATATTAAAGTCGGGACTCAGGCTGACTGGTAATGCTAGTCCAGCTCAAACCAAAAGTTTTTAATAGTTTCGTAAATGCCTTTTGGATCAAGTTGGTGATATTCGAGAGTTTTCACATATGAGCCATGGGCGGCTAAGTCTTTGGTATTAATCATCAGTATGCGGCGTAAATCCCAGTCATGACTACTTAGGATCACTTTACTGCCCAGTGAGCCGATTTGATGATGCTCCTCAACAAATACACTTAGACGACTATTGTTAACATTGGACTTTACTTGATCTAAATCCAGAGGTTCAAGGGAAGAAATGTTGACTACTTTCGTGGAAATGCCACGTTTTTCCAATTCCTTCGCTGCTTCCAGGCAATGATGTAAGGCGATTCCATAGCTGAATATGCAAATTTGAGCACCTTCTCTAATTGTAACTGTTTTTCCAAGTTCGAATTGATAATTGTTTTCCAGAACAGTTTCTACGGGGATGCCAGTAAAGCGCAGGTAGACAGGTCCGAATTCGCTTAGCATGGTTTCCACCATTGAACGCATTTCCTGAGCATCAAGTGGAGTTAGAATTCTAAGGTTGGGGAGGGTTTGGATAAGACTCAAGTCTTCAAGACACATTTCATGCGCACCGTTTTCGACTGCTGAAAGACCTATATGAGAGCCAACAATTTTTATATTGAGATTGTTAAGAGCAATTTGATTGCGAATTGATTCGAAGCCGCGCCCAATCAAAGCTGCAGCTTTACCGCAAACTAGTGGAATTTTCCCACGAGGTATCATTCCGGTTGCGGTGTTGATAATGGAGGCCTCGCTACCTGCCCAAGTAAAGTGTCTTTCCGGAAATGATTTGGCAAAAAATAAGCTATTACAGCTGTTGCTTAGATCACTATCCAATACTACCAAGTTTTTAAAGCGGGCACCCATTTTCTCAAGTGTCTCTCCAAAAACCTTGCCTAAACTTAGCTTTTCCGTCATTTATATGGTATAATATAAAACTATAATAAATAAAAATGCGCATATATATTGGTTCAGATCACGCCGGATTTCAAATGAAAAATGATTTAAAGTCATATTTGGAAGGTGAAGGGCATGATGTAGTCGATCTGGGTGTGTTTACTCATGATAGTTCGGACTATCCCGATATTGCTCGTGAAGTATGTGAGAAAATTCGGGAAAATGATGGTGCTCGGGGAATTTTATTGTGTGGTAGCGGAGTGGGAGTTTCCATTGCTGCCAATCGTATTAAAGAGATCAGAGCTGTGCTGGCTAATAATGTTACAACAGTCAAGACTGCACGTAAGCATAATGATGCTAATGTGCTTTGTATGGGAGCTCGTCATATAGGTGAAGAATTGGCAGTTGATTTGATTGAAACATTTTTAAATACGGATTTTTCGGGAGAAGAAAGACACATTCGTCGTATAAATAAGATTGAAAAATTATGAATAAAGTAAAAATTTCTCCATCAATACTCTCAGCTGATTTTGGAGATTTAAATAAAGATATAAAAACCGTGGAGCCATATGTTGATATGTTGCATATTGATGTTATGGACGGTCATTTTGTACCTAATTTATCGTTTGGTGTGCCAGTGGTTAAGGGTGTGAAAACTAAATTGCCTTTGGATGTAGATTTGATGGTTTATAATCCGGAAAACTATTATGAAGATTATGTAAAATTGGGAGCAGATTGTATACATGTTCATGCGGAATCAGTAAAGCATCTGCATCGTCAAGTGGCTTTGATAAAGTCTCTTGGTGTCAAAGCCTCGGTTGCTATAAATCCGGGGACAGCGCTCTGTGCAATTGAGGAGGTTTTGCCAGATTTAGATCGTGTTTTAATTATGGCAGTAAATCCAGGTTTTGGTGGGCAGGTATTTATTGAAAATGTGTTACCCAAGATTAAGAAATTGCGTAATTTGTATCCAAAAATTGAAATTGAAGTTGATGGGGGAATAAATGCTCAAACAGCAAAATTGGTTGTGGAGGCGGGAGCAAATATTTTGGTTTCCGGCTCGTATCTATTTAAATCCAAGAATCGAAAAGTAGCCATTGAAAGCTTACGTGTTGGTTAAGTATTGACATGTGACAGATTTGTATTAAGATATAGCCTTAGAAATTTTATTATTATGCTACGTTTACCCAAAAATAGCCAGGAAATTCTTAGTGAGCAATATGAGGATTTAGTGAGTAGGAATGTTCATATGGTGCAATTGAGGGATATGTTGATACATAAATGTTTGAATGGTTTGCATGACTATGATATTCAATTTAGATATTTGCATAATAGATTGGAGCAATTTGAAGAAGATTTAATTGCAAAAATTGTTCAAAAAAAGCCTATCCCAGTTAATCAAAATGATACTGAATGGGATGACAATTTGGATGCTGCAATTACTAACGAATTGTTTTGTAAATATGAAGGACAAAGGGTGCTAGTTGAGAATGAGTGGGGGCATCTGGTTTCAAAGTCATTCTATAGTCTGATTAAACATGGAGTTGATGAAGACGAAATGGAATGCATAATGGAATATCTCATGCGCTATGCTGAGACTGTTTATAAAATTGTAAATCTATATCGTTTAGGAATTGGCCATGATTTGTTGGTGGAAGTTAGTTCAAGAGAATTACATGAATATGATGATTGGGAAGAAATTATCGGTTTGAGAAAGGATTTAGCGAATTTATTGAAAATCACAATTGAATATCAGAATATAAGACGACAAAAAGATTTTGATCGTTTTGCTATGGAAGGGAAAAATAGTGTAATTCGGCAACTTCCCAATTAGTTTTTTTCTGGTTTAAGTATTTGGGTGGCTAGTTTGGTTGTAATTGGAACGGCGATTATTAAACCAATACTGGCAATTAACATGCGGATTATTTCTTCAGCAATAATTTCCATGCTGATTAAATTGCCGATTTGTCCTATGTCATTGGAGAGGAGTACGAATAGGGGAAGGGATGCGCTGGCATACACAAGAATTAAAGTATTCACCATAGAGCTGATGTGATCCTGTCCTATTGTCATCGCTTTTTTGTAGACAGTACGCGGATCGTTTTGCTTCGAACTGTTTAATAGTTCCTGAACAATGGAGGTTTGTGTGATAGTTATATCGTCCATCACACCGATTATTCCCAGCATGATGGCTCCAATCAGTAGTCCGCGCAGATTGCTGACTTGTTGGAAATTTTGTATTAGCCAGAATGCTTCATCAGATGACATGCCGGTTAGTCTACTCCAGTTCACAAATATGTTTGCTAAAACAATCGTAATCACCATAGCTACTATAGTTCCAATGATTGCAGCACTGGTTTTGCGTTTGAAACCGTGGATTATATAAAAATTAAGTGGAATTAAGATGATAGTGGTGATGAGGGAAATGGTAACAGGGTCCGCCCCAGCAATAATCTGTTTAATGGTGAAGAAAAAGATGATGATAAAAGACAGTCCTAAGGTGAACAGTGAGGCCAGTCCTTTCTTTTTGGCTACGATCAGAGTTAAGAAAGCGAAGATTCCCAGAAGCAGATAAATTTGAGTATTGCGTACATAATCAATAGCATTGAAATTGTCAGGATCATCAGGAGATGTTTTATAGTTTTCCACTAGGATTCGATCACCGGGTATGAGGTTTTGACGAATTTCTTCTTTTAAATTGACAGTTGGGAGCTCCAAAGATTGTGGTAAATCATGATTGGAGAATTTAACTTCAATACTATCACTGTTAACCTGTTTAACTTGAGCTTGATAGAGTGAATATTCGGCTTGCTCTGCAGAAACAAGGGTTGGGAATAGCAGCAAAGATGCTAAAAATATAAGTATGAGACGTTTCATAAAGCAAAAATAATCATGATTATGCTAATGCTACCAATCAGCGTTAGGACAAGTGTAAAGATATTGGTATAGAAAAGCTGAAATGTAGTGGCATAAGCTGGAATCCGTTGGGCAATCATGTCGTAGCTGCGATATCCTTCAGTGAAGCCGTTTAAGTCTAGGAGTTTGAAGCCGCTGAATACTAAGAAAAAACCGGCCATTAAGTAAGTCATGCTTTGCATGATGTTCAGGTTGCCCTGTATTGAGTCGCGGAAAGATAAAGCTACAGTTACGAGTAATAGTAGAGTAATTATCAGGTATAATGGTTGGAAGTTGTGTTTGTTTTCCATGCCGGTAGTATCGGGCAAGCTTTGGAAAAAATCAACTTATGATAACCATTGATCAAATAATCCCACTATGCGACCTTCAAGAGCAGGTAATTGGCGAATTGCCGCACCGATCACTCCATTGGCGGTTTGAATGATTTTGGGATTATCCAGCATCTCAACTGGTACCAGGACGCCACCCAATCGTCCTTCAGCTGGAATATCCAAAACAGGGATGAATTGTCGCTGGGCATATTCTCCAAATATAGATTTCTTTTGAGGATCTTGCTCATATTTTTTGGTTATGGCAATGATTCCTTCACGAATGGTTTTGTAGCCTTTAGCTTTTTGGGGATCGTATTGATAGCTTTTTTTGTAGCGGTTTCCGTTGGCATCATAGCCGAAAGTTCCTAAGCTATGTACGTCATATTTTCCTTGGTTATTTTTCTCAACAGTTATGCAGAATGCATGGCCAATTTGTCCAATGACATGCGCGGTTTTGCCTTGTCGTGTTAGTATTTCGCGAGCCAAAAAAGCATAGTCATCGCAATCTCCATACATGTTATCCAGATCAGCAGTTTCGACAGTTTGTTTAGCTGTTTGCCAGTGTTCAATTCCTTTTTTATCATAGCGATATTTCAAAATATTATTAAAGAAATAGTCCAGTTTGGCAGGGTGATCTAGTTCTGTGGCCAGAAAATCGAGATATTTCTCAGGAGTCATATTAGGGTGCTTGGTCTGCATCTGTTTGAACGTTGAAAACCGTTTACCTTTGCGATCAAGCATGTACAGTTTTTTGCTTCCTGATGTATCGACTTCTTCGAAAAAGGGTTTTCCATTGAGGAAATAGCGAATAATGGTATTTCCCTCATCATCGATTTCAATGATTTGCTCGATGATGTCTTTGCCGTGGCGACTGACTTCTTGCTTTTCCGGTGCATTTTCATCATCATCTTCGTTGATGTCTTCGACTGCAGCAGGACTGACTTGTTTTTTCGGTTTTTCAGTTTGAGGAGTAGGTTTAATTCCAAGGCGTTTAAGGAATCCTTGATAAGACAATACTCCGAAGAGTAAAAGAATGCTTTTGAAATTCTTTTCCAGAATTTCGTAGAATCTTCTAAGGTGGCCTTCCGAAAAGATTTGATGTCTTTTCTCAGCAAGCTCCGCTCGTTCTTCTGGGCTGATGTAAGCGGCAATTTCTTGTTGTGTTTCTAGAATATTTCTGGCGGCTTCTTGCTTTTGATCATTCGAATTGCCGGAAGGTGTTGGGTTTTCTTTTGGTTTGAACATATTTTGTGGAGAAATCTAATTATTCTAACACAAAAATGCCCAGCTGATAAGGAGGTGTATGATTTTCGAACTGTATTAAAGGTCGCACAGCTTATGCGTGCGACTAATGGTGCACCCGGCAGGATTTGAACCTACGACCCCCGGCTCCGCAAGCCGATGCTCTATCCAGCTGAGCTACGGGTGCAATTGATAGATGGGCTGTCCGTGCGGACAGCTATTTCAGATTAGTCGGCCAGTCGAACGGCCGACAGGCTTGTTTAATATACAAAAAAAATGGAAAATTGCAAGTCCTGACAAAGTGTAACATAGAAAGTCAAAATTGTGTTATAATGTGCATATGTCGAAGAAGTCATTCCTGAAAGGCTACGGCAAGGCGCTTAAGTTTTGGTGGCGCATTGTGGGGCCGGGATATATAAAGAGGTGGTATTTGCTTTTCTGTGTAGTTGTCATAACAGCTGTGGCGCTTTTAGAGCCATATTTGTACAAGTTGATTATTGATGGCATTGTGCAGACTCAAAATATTGATCAAGTGGATTGGGCTCAGATTATTCGCTACTTTGTTTATTGGGGAATTGTGAGTTTGACTGGAATGGCTGTGTATACCGTTTATCGAATTGTTGTGAATGTTTATCAGATAAATTTGGAAAATGACTATTTGAACGAGTTCTATGCCAAAATTATTGGAATGGACTTGGCTAAACATTTGGATAAGAAGTCGGGTGAAATTATGCACAAAGTGGAGAAAGGGATGGAAGGGATCTGGGTAGTTAACTATAATTTGATTTATAATGCTATTCCTTCCTGGGCGACAATGATTGCAGTGTTGTGTATGGCATCGATAATCAGTTGGCAAATGACCTTGATTACACTGGTATTAGTGCCTATTTACGTGCTTATTTTTGGTTATGGCACATATGCTAATTGGCAAAAAATTAAGCGGGGTCGGCGACTGGAAGTTAAAGCGTGGGGGCGTGCTTTTGATGCAACCGGCAACATTCTTGCGGTAAAAAGTTTTGCCAAGGAGGTATTTGAAAATTTTAAGTTTAAAAATCTTATTTCTACAGCTTATGATATCTGGATCAAGGTAATGATTAATTGGGGACTACTCAATTCTGCTTCATATACTTTGTCGATATTGAATCGTTTTATTATTTTTGCCGGTGGTGTCTATTTCATTTATACCGAGCAAATATCTTTCGGTGTGCTTATCATGTTCTTGGCCTTTTCCAATAGTATTTATATGCCTATTCAACAGATAGGTGATCAATTGCGTGACTTGCAGCGAGGTTTAAATGATTTGGATGAAGCTAGAATTATTTTTGATAGCGTACCAAAAGTGAAAGATGTTCCTGATGCAAAGGATTTGAATTTTAAAGAGGGGAAAATTGAATTTAAGCAAGCAAGTTTTACTTATAAAAAAGGCAAGGATGCTTTAAAAAATGTTAGTTTTAATGTTTTACCTAAGCAGGTTGTGGCTCTGGTCGGGCATTCCGGAGCGGGTAAGTCTACAATTACTTATCTTTTAAATCGGTTTTATGATTTGCAAAAGGGCCGAATTTTAATTGACGGGCAGGATATTTCTAAAGTTACTCAGAAGAGTTTGCGAGAGAATATTGGAATGGTGATGCAGGATAATACTATGTTTAATGATTCGATTCTAAATAATATTCGATATGGAAAGCCGGGAGCGTCGCTTAGACAAGTTCAAGAGGCTGCCAAAATGGCCAATATTCATGATTTTGTTCTGGAGCAGAAGAAAGGCTATAACACTAAGGTAGGCGAGCGCGGCTTGAAGTTGTCCGGAGGTGAAAGACAAAGAATTGCCCTAGCTCGAGTGATTTTGAAGGATCCCAAAATCTTAATTCTTGATGAAGCTACTTCCGCCTTGGATTCTAAAAATGAAAGGGTGATTCAGAACGCGTTGGAGCAGGTAATGCAAGGTCGTACTACAATTGTGATTGCGCATCGTTTATCGACTGTGCGGCATGCTGACAAGATTGTGGTTATGGATAAAGGAAAAGTGGCAGAACAAGGAACACATCAAGAATTGATGCATAAAAAAGGCATTTACAAGGAGTTGGTCGATTTGCAAGTAAGTGGATTTTTGGGAGAGTGACTAGTTCAAACTGCGAATCTTATCCAATAGAGTTTGCTCCAGGCCAGGATCAGAATTGTTTTGCAATTCACATAAATCATCTTCACTTGTGATTTGCTCCATTCTGTCCAGTAAAGCTAATTTAGGAAATCCTTCTAGTTTAATTACATTGCGAATAACCCGGCGAATCAATTCCGGAGGGATTTCATTGTTTTGACTGGACTCAAGGTGCATGGCGATTTCCTGCAATTGGTATTTTCGTAGTAGTGATATTTCCAGAGTGTAAATAAGTTGATTTTCCAGATCTTCCAAATTACCTTCCGCTCTAATTGGTATGAGAGCAACCATTAGATTGCTTAAATTGGTAGTTAAATCACTTAGTTCTAGTTTGGTGAATTTACCCAGAGCTGCTCTGGTAACATATCTTTGCCGTAGTACGGTAATAAAGCTTTCCAGAAGGGAGCTTTTGGCTGATTCCAGCTTTTCGCTTAGGTGTTCATCCAAGATTAATTCCAATTCATCAAAAAATTGAGCGGTTTGTACTGCTAATTCACTTTGATCTTGCTGACTGATAGTCTGGATTTTTTCAATGTAATAGTTGACAGAATCGATCAATAAATCGATTAATCCTGTTAACTGTTGTTGTTCTTCAGTCAATCTGGGATAGTCGACTTTGCGAATTAGTCCGGAAACTCCGCGGCTTAATGGTGCGGGTTCCTCAATGCCGATTTCGTCATTCAGATCTCCCCAGTCGATGAAATCTCTGTTTTCTGCTGCTTGTGTCATAGTCAATTTTAAGAGAGCTTATTATATAATACTCTAACGATATGTCAATCGTTAAATACTTCGTTAATTAGAATGAAAATTGGCTGAAAGTATTACAAAAAACTGCTAGTTTTTGGCATAGGTTCCCATTAATTCACTTTTTTCGATAATATGTCCTTCCATCGCTTGTAAAAGCGCTTGTTTGTCTGATGTGGGAGCAAGATCCAATTCTGTGTCTAAGGCATATAACTTAAAGAAATAGCGATGTGTTCCGCTGGGTGGGCATGGTCCTCCGTAGCCTTGATTGCCAAAACTGGTAGTACCTTGAATGGCAAATTTCAAGTCTGTTGCTTCAGGAATTGTGTTAGTATGAGGTGGTATATTCCAAATTAACCAATGTACCCAATCGCCATTTGGCGCATCAGGGTCATCGCTGATTAAGGCTAAACTTACAGCACCTTCGGGGACATCCGTTATTTGTAGTTCTGGTGATACATCCGCGCCTTGGCAAGTGAATTTGGTAGGGATCATTTGCTGGTTTTGAAAGCTGGGACTGTGGATTTCCATGAGTCTAAAGTTTAAATTTTTTAGAGCGATAGACAATTGTTACTTGTCTTTGTTTTGAGTTTAACTCAGTGCCTTGTTGATTGTGAAGTCCATCGATTTTAATTGTATAGAATTGGTTTTCTTGGCGGGGGAAAGCTTCTGTTTTCAGCCAGATGCGGGTTTTGTCATCGCTGGTTTTAATATTTTTGATGAGTATTGCTTGTTTTTGATTTGAGATTTTGAAACTGTTTTTTTTGAATTTTACCGGCTCATTGAATTTGAGCAGGACTAGATTCGGCTGAATAATTTCGTGAAAATAGATTCGTGGTGGCATTTTTTGATTTTGCCAGGTCAATTGATAATGCAGATCTTGTATTTGCGGTAATTGGCTACTGATTGCGCTATTCTCCCGAGTGGAAAAGAAGGGGTGAGGATCAAGGAAAAATTGGGGTGATGTGTTAATGGTTTGTGAAAAGTGATTATTGTTAGCTCCAGGTTGATGCAAATATTGGAAATCGAGTTTTTTGCAGGCCGGAAGTGTGTATTCCAAGTTAATTTCCAGGTGATCTTTAGGCTCCATTAAAATGTAAATGGAAATTTCTTGATACTTTTCCTGCTGATATGTTCGATATTGTAAGGGGGTTTGTAGCTGAAATTTGGCTTTCTTAGGCAGAATGATCTTGAGCGTGCCTTGATAGTAGCCGGAGAGGGGATAGTTAAAACTACCTCGATGGTCTAGTGTGATTAGTAATTTTTGCCGAGTCTGTTTAGGTTCAATGTTAATGTGATGCTGAATGTTTTTAGAAATGTAACGATTATTTTTAATACCCAGATAGTTGCAATCAAAAACTCCCAGGAAATTGCTTCTAAGGTTAGTGTCTAAACTCGAAGGATAAATCTGTAAATTTTTGTTGAGCAATTCTTGATTTAAAAGTCTGATCAGGGCGGGCCATTTCCAGAAGCGCAGTATTGACGCCTTAATAAGTCGGAAATAAAAGTTGTGGATGACTTGTTTGCGTTTTTGTAATTGCTCTAAATTATGGAAATCAAGAGTGGAACTTTCCACTGTTAGATGGAAAAAGAGATTTTTAGGTTCTAGTTTGAGTTCTTGCCAGACTGATTCAGCAGCTGTTGTATTAATAAGTATGACTTTTTTAGGACTGGGGAGTTTATTGGTTTTCAGAATACTTTTGAGATTCTGAATGTTCTCGTCTAAGAAAGGGTAAATTAAAGCGTCCCGAAAGGGGAGTTTTTTATGCCCAAGATAGCGGGTGACCTCTTCAGGAGCCTTAATTTTACTATTCTTAAGCTCAAAGAATACGTCCAGAAAGCGATGTTTCAGTCGCCATTTGCCGATAGTTAGCAGCAAGGCATTGGTAATAAAGCCTCCACCTGGTCGGTTTTCGTTATTATTAAGGAAGAGTATTAAAATGTGTTTCTGCTGAGATGAGAAAAACTGCGATATAGTCGAACCTGCGAGACTAATTATTTTGTTTTTTGGCGTTTTCAAGGGCTTCTTTTATTTTGCGTTGAGCAGTATTTTTATAAATCTCGCGATTGATAAAAATATGCGTTTGAGGAGGTTCCTTACAATTTTGTACTGCAAGTAAATAGTACTCAATTGCTTGCTCGAAGTTAAGTTGTTTTTGTGCTAAATCACCTAAATATAAATATGGCTCAATAAAATGAGAATTAGTTTCAATCGCTTGTGCGAAATTGGCTTGAGCCTGCTGTTCATTGCCAAGTTTTAGATTAGCGACACCAAGGTAAAAGTAGGCACGATTGCGATTGTGAGAGTGTGCCGGCTTAAGTTTGAGGTAGTGTTTGAGGTGTTTGATCGCTTCTTCCGGTTTACCAAAAAAGAGGTGATCGTGGCCGAGAAAATAAAGATAACGTTGATTATCCGGTTCTTCTTGGACTACTTTTTCCAGAATTTCCAGATTGCGGGTGAGGCTGCGCTTGTGAATTTCTGCATCTTTAAGCTGTGTAATCGGAATATCAAGTTTGACGAACTGGGGACGAAGCTCAACCGGGACGTCTAGCATTTCATGAATACGATGAATATATTTGAGTCCTAGTTCGCGTTTCCAAATGCGGGGGAGGAAGGAGCGGGTAGTGCGTCCCGTGTCGGTGAAAGTCAGTTCATAGGGGAGGGAAATTCCAGTCGCGGTAGGCAGGAAAAAGGTGAGCTGGCGTTTCAGTTCATCCCGGTTCGTGGAGGTCATGAAGTCGTCGGCATCAATCATCATCACATATTCAGATGTGGCTCGGCTAAGGCAAAAATTGCGGGCAGCGCTAAAATCATCAATCCATTTGAAATGGCTGACTTTAGCACCGGCCTTTTCAGCGATTTCCACGGTGCGATCATCTGAGCCGGTGTCAGCGATGATTAGCTCATCATAAAGCCCAGCAAAGCTGGGCAAATTATGCTTCAAATTGTTTTGCTCGTTTTTGACAATGAGGCAAAGCGAGAGGGACATGCTGGGCATTTAGTTGCCTGCATCATAACTCGGACAAGTTTCAGGTGCAACCCAACCACCGTAACTTTCAGAGTCAATTCCACTGTCTTTAACTTCCACTCCTGGGCAGTTTTCAGCATCTGCTGGAGCATCTACGCCTGCGTTTTTAATTAGTTTTCTTAATTTTTATACACCAGAGCAACTTTCTGGATTGCCGAAGCCTGAACAGTTTTCTGGACCTGCAAAACCTGGGCAATTCTCTGGATCTTGGTATTGTCCTCCGCCTGTGTATTCATATCCAGAACAGTTTTCAGCAGCTTCTTCGCCGCCTTCACCACCTTGTTCAACGCCTGGAGCTCCGCCTGTGTATTCATATCCAGAACAGTTTTCAGCAGCTTCTTCGCCGCCTTCACCACCTTGTTCAACGCCTGGAGCTCCGCCTTCGCCGCCTTGATCGGTATCGTCGTCTACTTGAACGATTCCTTGTTCATCGTAAGTAACCTTTCCGCCGCAGCCGCTTTGGATTAGAAGTGAGGTTGCCATCATAATAGGCATGGCGCCTCTTTTGACTTTTTCTAGAATGATGGAAATACCTTGTTTAACTTTTGTCTCTGCTCCGGATGTAAGTAGAGTTTCTACATTTTCTTCCGGCACATTGGGTGTATTTGGATTAGCCATTTTTATATATTTAAGGATATCAAGCTATTATAACAAACTTTACGTTTTTTTAAAAGCTTTTAGTACTGTTAACTATTTTAGATGTAATTCCCTTACAGGGAAGAGTTGATAAACTTTGAATATATTATAATATATATGCGAATTATAATTTGAAATTGATCTTAGAAAAATGCAATGACTTTTATGAAATTTTGTTACAAATGTCTTGTCGAATTTTTAGGGAAAGAGTATCTTGGGGTGGATAGTTTCAAATTACTAAATATAGTGTGTCAGCGCGGATTGTACTACAATATCTCGTCGTTAGACTACATTCAAAAAAGGCTTGAGACTACATCAAAATAAAGTTTTTGTACTAAAAATTAGTTCAAAAAATAAAGACAAATTATTTCCCCAGTTAACTTTTTCACTATGAAGAGTACCCCTACCAAAACAAATTCTGCCGTCGTCTCTAAAGGTTTGAAGATTGAACGTAAATTTACCAAGAAGGGTCAGGACCCATTTGATAATTTTGAGTTTGATTATAGAGCGTCGAAGATTTCCAATCCGGATGGCTCAGTAGTGTTTGAGATGAATGATGTGGAAGTACCAACGAGTTGGTCTCAGGTTGCGACGGACGTTTTGGCACAGAAATATTGCCGCAAAAGGGGAGTACCGCAGAAAAATGAAAAAGGGGAGATTATCAAAGATTCAGATGGTAATCCGGTTTTGGGAGCGGAGAAGTCTATTAAGCAGGTTTCTACCCGAATGGCGTCTACTTGGAGGTATTGGGGTGAAAAGTATGATTATTTTGCCAGCAAGGATGATGCAGATGCTTTTGAAGATGAATTGAAGTATATGTTGACCGCTCAAATGGCTGCGCCTAATTCGCCGCAATGGTTTAATACCGGTTTGCAGCATGCTTATGGAATTAACGCTGAGGCGCAGGGACACTATTATGTTGATCCAGATTCCGGAGAAGTGAAGCTTTCGGAGGATGCTTATACTCATCCACAACCGCATGCGTGTTTTATTCAGTCAGTTAAAGATGATTTGGTGAATGAAGGTGGGATTTTTGATTTGGTGATACGTGAGGCCAGACTATTTAAATATGGGTCCGGAACAGGGACTAACTTTTCGCAATTACGAGGTGTTAATGAGCCGCTTTCCGGGGGTGGGAAATCTTCAGGAGTGATGAGTTTTTTGCAGGTGTTTGATCGTGCTGCCGGGTCGATTAAGTCCGGTGGGACAACTCGTCGTGCAGCTAAAATGGTTTGTTTGGATTTGGATCACCCGGAAGTGGAAACTTTCATTGATTGGAAAGTGATAGAAGAGCAGAAAGTGGCGGCTTTGGTTTCCGGAAGTTATATTTGTTATGAGGAATTGGCTAGAATTGTTAAAAGCGCTTTTGAAAATGGTATTGATCCGGAAGAGAACGATGAGCTTAAGACTTTGATTTATAAAGCTAATCGTAAACATGTTCCGCTTAATTATATTAAACGTGTGTTGATGTTGGTGGAAGATGGAATGAAGCCTGAGGAGTTTGATTTTCGAAGGTATGATACTGATTTTCGGTCAGAAGCCTATACTACAGTGGGCGGACAAAATTCCAATAATTCAGTGCGAGTACCGAATAAGTTTATTAAGGCTGTGCAGGAAGATGGGCAGTGGGCATTTATAAATAGAAAAGACGGTTCAACTTATAAAAGTGTTAAGGCTCGTGATTTGTGGGATAAAATAGCTAAAGCGGCCTGGTCTTGCGCCGATCCGGGTTTGCAATTCGATACGACTATTAATGAATGGCATACTTGTCCGGCCAGCGGACGGATTAACGCTTCCAATCCTTGTTCGGAATATATGTTTTTGGATGATACAGCTTGTAATTTAGCATCTTTGAATCTAGTGAAGTTTTACGATAGTGAAACCAAGAAATTTGATATTGAGTCTTATAAACATGCGATTCGCATTTGGACTATTGTTTTGGAAATATCTGTTTTAATGGCTCAATTTCCGGCTAAAGAAATTGCCAGACTTTCATATCAATTCAGAACTTTGGGTCTAGGCTATGCTAATATTGGTTCTCTGTTGATGAAAATGGGAATTCCCTATGCTTCGGAAGAAGGTTATGCAACTTGTGGTGCTCTGTCAGCTATTCTAACCGGTGAGTCTTATGCCGCCTCTGCAGAAATGGCTTCTGTGTGGGGTCCATTTCAGGAATATGAAAAGAATAAGAAACACATGTTGCGAGTAATTGCCAATCATAGACGGGCAGCACATGCAGCCCAGGCGGATGAATATGAGGGTTTAACAGTTAAACCCAAAGGTATTGACTCTCATTATGCTCCAGCCGATATGCTTGAGGCCGCTAAAAGGGCTTGGGATAAAGCATATGAGATGGGGGATAAGCATGGTTACCGCAATGCACAGGTTTCAGTAGTGGCTCCTACCGGTACGATTGGACTGGTGATGGATTGTGATACTACCGGAATTGAGCCGGATTTTGCTCTGGTTAAATTTAAGAAATTGGTTGGCGGTGGATATTTCAAGATTGCCAACAGCTCTATTGCTCCGGCTTTGAAAAATTTGGGCTATAGTGAGGAGCAGGTTAGTGAGATTATTAAATATGTAGTTGGGCATGCTACTTTGCGAAATTGTCCTTATATAAATGAAAAATCATTACGTAAAAAAGGATTCGGTGTGGAGCAAATGACTGCGATTGAAGCTCAATTAACCGGTGTATTTGAGTTGAAATTTGCCTTTAACAAATATGTTTTAGGGGAAGATTTCTGTCGAAATGTTTTAGGTCTATCCGATGAGCAATTGAATGATATTAACTTTAATATATTAGAAGTATTGGGCTTTAGCGAGGAGGAAATTGAGGTGGCCAATCAATTTGTATGTGGGGCTATGACTGTGGAGGGAGCTCCTCATATCAAAGATGAAAAACATTTGGCAGTCTTTGACTGTGCCAATAAGTGTGGGAAGGGCAGTCGTTTTATACCGTATTTAGGTCATATCAAAATGATGGCTGCGGCTCAACCGTTTATCTCCGGTTCTATTTCCAAGACTATCAATATGCCGGAAGAGTCTACAGTAGGGCAAATTAAGGATGCGTATATGCGAAGTTGGGAGTTGATGCTGAAGTGCAATGCACTTTATCGTGACGGTTCCAAATTGAGTCAGCCGCTAAGTACATCTGCTGCTGAAGATTCATATGCTAGATTATTTGATTTTAGAGATATAGAAGACATTGATGAATCAGTTGGTCCGAAAGAAGTGCAGAAGGTTATCGAAAGAATTGTCGAAAGGCCGCTACGTCGCAAATTACCGGATGAGCGTCGCTCAATTACCCATAAATTCAGCATATCCGGTCATGAGGGCTATATTACAATTGGTCTTTATGAAAATAATTCACCGGGCGAAGTTTTTATCAATATGGCCAAGGAAGGATCAACACTTTCCGGAATTATGGGAGCTTTGTCTCTTTCATTGTCGATGAATTTGCAGTATGGAGTGCCACTAGAGGTTTTAGTTTCCAAATTTTGCCACACTCGTTTTGAGCCGGCCGGAATGACTGCTAATCGTGATGTGCCAATGGTTAAGTCAATTATCGATTATATTGCTCGCTGGATGGCATTGAAATTTTTGCCCAAAGAAGTAGCCAAGAAATATCACAATGCAGATCTGGTTGATCGGGCTTATGAGCAGGGAACAAGTTTGTTATTACAAAAGGTGCCAGTGGAAAATGTGGAAGAAGTGACAGATTTGGCAGAGCTAACCAAGGTGATTGGGTCAAAAGGTGGTGTTCAACATGTAGATGAGGAGGAAGAGAAAATGTTGGTTTCCGCTATTGGTAAAATGGATGAGAGTATTGGAGAAGGGGAGAATGAGAGTCGTCGTTCAGGTGTGGCGATGCAACAGGAAATTGATTTGGGAAAACTGCAGGCTGATTTGGCTCTAAAAGCTAGTGACGGCGATGCACCCAGTTGTAGTGAATGTGGTATGACGATGGTGCGCAATGGCGCTTGCTACAAATGTAATAGCTGTGGAGCGACTTCAGGATGTAGTTAGGAGTTAAATATTGTTTAGTGAAGAGAAAAGTGTGTACGCCACGCTTTTTTCAATTAATTGAGGATATGTCAAATTGCTACTTGTAAAAATAATGAGGATAAGCTATAAAGACCTCTTGTAAGACAATTTATGCGAAAATGTCCGCCTCTTATTACTCTTGGTTATGATGCTAAAATCACTCCCAGTAACCAGGTGGCAATTATAGAAATCAATGGCAAGAGATCAGGTTATCAAGGTCTGATTAAAGTATATGGTCAGCAAATTGAAGAAGTGCGCAGGCAACTTTTGTTGAATATAATGCGGGTCAGACAATGTGAGTTGGAATCTGACATGCGTAGGGAGCCGTTTGTAAATGCTCAAAATAAGACAAAAATCGATCAGATTGGTGGTATGAGTTTGAATGATAGGATGAGCAATTGGGAGAGAAGTGTAGATGCTGATCAAATAGCGGATTTATGGGAAATGATTGATAGAGAGATAAGTTTAATTGCCAATGATGATGCTGAATTTGCTTGCTTAAAGAAAAGCTGTGTAGCAGAAATACAAGCATTTCAGGGAAATAAAAAAAATGGAAATGACATCAAAATTGTTGCGAGGAGGCTTTTTGGCATTACCCGAATTGGTATAGATATAGCTTTGGGGCTTATAATCCAAAAGGATATGGGGAATAAAAATGTGAGTATTAATGGTATTGCCGATGCATATTTTCCTGAATTGATCAGAAGAATATTTAAAAAATTTCCCTTGAAGCATTATGTGCCCAGGGTTTTGGTGTCTGAAGATGAAGATCAGAAATGTTTTATACATCCAGATTTAACTAAGGTGGTAGTTGAAGATTATTTGCCACCTTTAGTAAATCCAGTTGAATTGGAGACTAAAATTGAAAGTAAAACTCAGCATAAAGAATTTATTCCAGATCGAAATAGAGCGCCATTTATGATTTGGCGAGGTGATTTTAGGCAGGTGAATGCCTTTTTGGAGAATATGATTAGAGTAGGTGATCGTCTAATCAATATTGGTAATTATCCCTATGTTGTTATCAAAGTGGTAAATGGTGTTTGTGGAGATGAAAATCATATATTTATGCTTAATGAACGTGTAAAAATGGCGATATTTTTGCAAAAGTTTGCAAAGGGGCAAGCGGTAATCGAAGGTTTCGTTCCTTCTAAAGGTATAGCGCTTAATGGAGATAGGGATAATCATGATGGATGTATGCGATATTTTATTGATTTTGTGGTTAGACCTGATTTTCAGGATGGATATGAAGCTGTGTTTGAAAAGGCTTATTATCGTGTAGCGCCTTATGATCAAAATGATAAAGCAGTAGATTTGGATAGTCGTTTTAAAGTGAATTTGTGTAAAAATGCAATAGCTTTAAAACCATCAGATGAAGATGTGCAGAGAGTGAAGTTGGTGGTAAGAGAGAGTATTCAGAGAATACTAGCTAGGATTGTTTTGGCTTAGCAACTTTAGTGGAAGCTTGTTGTTCAGGAGTCCAGGCAATCTTATTGTGGACTACGGTTGGTTGTTCAGCAAGAGCGTGGTTTTGTATGGCGGTTGGTGGTTCAGCGAAAGCCGGTGCGTGTTCTAATGGTGGTGGTTCAATCGCTACTTGAGTATTTGGAACGGATGCTATTATGTCTGAATCTGGTTCTCCTGGCCATTCGTCATCATATTCGTCCAGAGTTGTTTGTGGTGGACGAGGTAAATAGTGTTTTTTATTCAGCTTACGAGCAATGTGTTGCAAGTCATAGCGATCATCCTGAGCTCGAGCTAATGCGTAATCATAAGCAGTTTTAGCTTCACATTTGTCTTCGGAAATCATGGTAATAAAACCGCTAGCTTCATTGCCGGTATGATTTTCTGATAAGAGTCTGGGAGTGAGTCGAATGCGGTATACTCCATCAATATCTAGTGATGCTGAGATTTCAACTTGCATTGGTTTACCATTAATGGTCCTTTCAAATGTAGTGGTTTGAGTAAAAGTGCTATTCTGTCCAGAAAACATAACAGTTTGCAGAGTTTGATTGATGTCTTTAAGACGTAGCCAACGGAATTTTTTACAGTTTGGGAAAAAGGCTTTGACATAGTTTTGACTCGGATCCATGGTGATAATTTGCCCTTCCTCTACCATTCTTTTACTGTTTTTATGATAGATGATATCATCTATTTTATAAATTGGTTCAGCCTCGATGGGTTGTAAAACGGAAAGTCTTCTGTCAGGGACATAATGTTCGAATTCATGGGTGCGCATTAAATACATTCTTTGATGTGGGTCCCTAAGATTATCGTCAATGACAAGCAGTAGGACAGTTTCTTTGTCGTCAAAATATTCAAGCACAACTGCCTGGTGAATCTTCTGGCCGTGGTTTTTTACAATTCGAACTACAGAATCGATAGGATATTCTTGCTTAAGCTGCAAATATTTCTCAGAAAGCTGTGTATCTGTTGCATTTGGGTGTAAACTCCATTCTCCAGAAATTCTTTTACCCCATCTCCAGATGGTGTTTTTAACACCCTGAGCTAGGTCAGAAATTGATGAATGAGGGCTCAAGGTAGTTGTTTTGGGAACTCCTGGAGTTGCCGGTATTTGTGGGTCTTCCGGTATTTCAGAAATTCTTACTTCGGAAGGTTGTGAATTGCGCATTTTTCTGCTCACTTTTTGTTTTATAACTATTATTTATACCCTATTCACAAAATTGTGAAGTATTTTCTGAGCTTTTTTTAATTGTGAATATGGGGATAATTATATTATAATAATATAAATTATTTGTTAACTAAAAAAATATGGGTGAAGCAGCAAGTCAACAAGATGAAGTTTTGCCATCAACTTCAACAGGCTCTCCAGAGCCAATATCAGACTCTTATGTAAAGCCGGTAACAGAGATAGCTAGAGAGGAAAGAGAAGAGGTGATGCATGATATTGATGCAGATGTCGAGAAAGCTAATCAGCAGAAAGAATTGACAGATGAACAAAAGCTAATAATTGAAAAATTAAAGCGAGCGGCTGGTTCTGAGGAAAGAGTCAGGCTTTTCGCTACCTATACTGATACTTATGGATTGGATGCATTAGTGAGTTTAATTCCTGAGCTAGGAGATGCTGGTTCATCAGTGGTTGCAGGTTTATATTTGATTTTTGAAGGAGCTCGGGCGGGTGTAAGTACTGGAACATATTTGAAGATCATTGGACTACAGACAGCAGACTTTTTTATTGGAGCTATACCAGTGGCCGGTGATGTCGCAGATTATTTCTTCAAAGCCAATCGCTGGACAGTCAAAGATTTTGAAAAGCGGAAACAACAATTAGCACAGCAGGCTCGGGAGGCCGGAGTTTCGGAAGAAAAAATATCACTAATTACTGAGGGGATGAGTGCTAAAATTCCCAGGTTGGCTAGTCGAGCTGTCACTATGGCCGGTAAAATGGGAGTCGGTAAAAAAGCTCCTGCAAACGATGTTGAGTAAACGGGTGGTCAAGCAGCAGTCTAAATCGATCAAAAAGTGACAGGACAATCCAGTGGGTACTTTAAATGACTTTTGACAAAAAGTCAAATTATTTTTCAGTTTTAATAAGAGCTCGATGGATTTGCCTCGATAAAAGCTGTATATCTCCAATATTTTCAAATTGATTAGCGCGTACTATCAGTTTTTAACTGACCGTTTTTTTCTTCTCCTAGTAGTAGTAAGAATTGTTCTTCAATAAATATGATTAAATTTTTTTAGTTGCCTCAAGGTTGGACTTAAAGCTCTTATTCCTGATTGACTGTTAGGAGGAGAATCTGTTTCTGGTACTGATTCTAGGGGTTTCATTGGCTTTGTGTTTCTTTTTGCGGCTGAATCCTATTGTCATAATTAGTCAATTTGGTGTAACTTCCCAGCAACAATTTCGTTAGAACTAATTGAAGTAAACGATATTTATGTTTCATATCAAAAGGAAAATTATAGGTTTTTTAACACTTTTGTTGGGTGTTTTGGTAGTTGTACCGATTGCAAAGGCGCAATTAATGGAGTTTTTTGAAATTGCCCAACAATCAATCCCACCTTCAATAAAGCTAATTGAGGGAGTTGAATCACCAACATTTGATCAAACTCCGGAGGTTATTATCAGCTCTACTAAAGCCGGTCAGGTTTATTTTAAGGGTGCTTGTAGCAGTAGTGAGCTGGAAATTATCAGTGGTGAAAATATTATTATTTTTGATGAATTGGAAGTTGGCACATATTCAGATTGTCAGATTTGGGTAGTCGACGGAGATGCAAATCAGAGTAATATACTAAATATTCCCGAATTTACGATTGATGTAGGGCTAATAGTTCAGCCACCAAAGGATTTGGTAGCGCCATATATCAAGCTGATTAGACCTATTCCTGATCTTGTAGAAACTGCTACGCCTGAATTTACTTTTGAAACATCTGAAGCAGGGGAAATTATTTATGAGGGTAGTTGTCTTAGCAATGAAAGAAATGCGGTAGAGGGTGAGAATGTTATTACGCTAAACCCTTTAAGTGCCGGCACATATAATAATTGTAAAATAAAAGTGCGCGATGAAGGTGGAAATGAGAGCAATTTAGTTGATATTCCACGGTTCACAGTTGATGTGGAAAGTGAATATTGTGCTGATTTTGTGGATTTGAAGTTGGATGATCCTGATTGTGAAGCATTTAAATTTGTAAAGTCACAAGGCGTAATGACTGGTAATCCGGATGGTTCTTTTAGGCCTGAAAGAATTTTGCAAAGAGATCAAATTGCTAAAGTTGTCTTGGAATTTTGGGAGTATTATGAGGCGGGCGAGGACTATTGTCAGGGAGAGCCCGCTTTTTCTGATGTAGGAGAGGATCAGTGGTCTTATCAGTATATTTGTCGGGGAGTTGAAATGGGGTTAATTGGTGGATATGAGGCAGGCGAGGATGCAGGATTATATCGACCCGGACGTTCAGTGAATCGTGCAGAGTTTTTGAAATTATTATTGTCTCAAGCTGAATTCAGTTCACATATGAGTGAAACGAATTATAGTGATGTATCACCTGATGACTGGTTTTTTAATGTAGCGAAGTATTCCTATGATTTTAATTTGTTTGAAGGGAAAGAGCTTAATCCAGGAAGGGAAGTAACCAGAAGGGAAGTGGCGCAAGTATTGTTTAAAGTAAGTCAGATTTCCAATTAGTTAGGATGGATTTTTAAAATTGAGGCATAAGAAAAGCCGGCCAGGAGGTTTGATCCTCGGGGGCCGGCTTTATCGATTTGTCGTACTGACTCGAGTTTTTGAGGCTCGGTCAGCTTCGAACTGACTTTTTGCTTAGCTAGAGGTGGGTGCCCAGCGGCCCCGAGCTCCCGTCAGGGAGCTCGAGGGGCCGATGAGCGGGTTTGGGGTGTATCTGCTTCAGCGTCCTTACGGGATGCAGCCTTGCGGATCGGCTCCATCAGTGAAGCCGTCGCAGTCATCGTCGATGCCGTTGAAGCAGATGTCGTTGGGACCGGTTGGAACACAGGCGGGGGCACAGCCCTCGTCCACGACCCCATCGCAATCGTCGTCGATTCCATTGCAGGTTTCTGCCACGGGCAAGCCCGCGGTAGCGCTGCAGATGGTGCTCGACGGACCGTTGCATATGATGATTCCGGTCCGCTGACAGGCGCCGATGCCCTGCGTGCAGGTTGAGCCGGTCGAGAAGCCCTCGTCGGTCAAGCCGTCACAGTCGTTGTCGGTGCCATCGCAGATCTCGGTGCTGGGGACGCATCCGCAGCTGAGACCCTCGTCGGCGACGCCATCGCAGTCGTCGTCGATGCCGTTGCAGACCTCGCCCGAGGGCGTTCCTGCAGTGGCAGAGCATGCGGCTCCACCACCCGGCTGACAGACAATCAGGCCCTGACGGCGGCAGGCGCCGGTACCGGTTGCGCAGCTGTTCCCGACTCCGAAACCTTCGTCGGTCGAGCCATCGCAATCGTTGTCGGTGCCATCGCAGATTTCGGACGTCGGGCTGCAGGAGCAGCTGAGTCCTTCGTCTGCGATGCCGTCGCAGTCATCGTCGATGCCGTTGCAGACTTCCCCGGAGGGGGAGCCGGCAACCGCGGTGCAGACCAGGCCAACACCATTGCAGATGTTGAGGCCTGTGCGCTGGCAAGCTCCGATACCCGCAAGGCAGAGTGAACCGACGGCGTAGCCTTCGTCCACGGTGCCATTGTAGTTGTCGTCAATGCCGTTGCAAATTTCTGCTTGAGTCGGTCCGACGCAGGACAAGCCTTCGTCGATCTGACTGTCGCAGTCGTTGTCCACGCCGTCGCAGGTTGCGCCTTCGCTGCTGGGAGTACCAGCAGTCACGGAGCAGGCGGAGGTCCCGCCACCCTGGCAGACGATGTAGCCGTTGCGGAGGCAAGCGCCGGTACCTGCGGAGCAGGTGTTACCGACGTTGTAGCCCTCGTCGATCTGGCCGTCACAGTCGTTGTCGACGCCGTCGCAAACCTCAGTCTGCGGGGCGCAGGAACAACTGAAGAGGCCATCGTCGACGATTCCATTGCAGTTGTCGTCGATGCCGTTGCAGATCTCTGCGATAGCCGCACCCGGGCTAGCCGAGCACATCTGACCGCCGAGACCATCGCACACGAAGAAGCCTTCGCGGCGACAAGCTCCGGTTCCGACGCTGCAGTTGGTTCCGACATTAAAGCCGTCATCAACCAGTCCGTTGCAGTTGTCGTCGATGCCGTTGCAGATCTCGGTGCTGGGGACGCATCCGCAGCTGAGACCCTCATCGACGTTGCCGTCGCAATCGTCATCGATGCCGTTGCAGGTTTCCACCCCGGGCGTACCCTGGGTGGCGCTGCAAGCGGCCCCTCCACCGGGTTGGCAGAGGTTGATGCCGTTGCGCTGGCAGGCACCCGTTCCGACGGAGCAGACTGTGCCGACGCTGTAGCCGTTGTCGACGGTGCCGTCGCAGTCGTTGTCGCGACCATCGCAGACTTCGGCTTCGGGGCTGCAGGCGCAGCTGAGGCCTTCGTCCACGACCCCGTCGCAGTCGTCGTCGATTCCATTGCAGGTTTCGACGCCGGCCGGTCCGGGAACTGCGCTGCACTGAGTTCCCCCAGTAGCATTGCAGATGTTCACGCCAACGCGGGTGCAGGCGCCAACGCCAACCGAGCAGTTGCTACCGAGGCCGAAGCCTTCATCGGTACCACCGTCACAGTCGTCGTCGATGCCGTTGCACTCTTCTGCGAAGGGCGTACAGGCTGGGCAGATGCCACCTTCGTCGGCCGTGCCGTCACAATCGTCGTCGATTCCATTGCAGGTTTCGACTCCGGGAGTGCCGGCAGTGACCGAACAAATGGTACCACCTGCGCCGTCGCAGATGAACTGGCCCAGGCGCTCGCAAGCGCCAGTGCCGACCAGGCAAGCGTTTCCGACGGGGAAACCCTCGTCAGTTGCGCCGTCCAGGTCATTGTCCACCCCGTCACAGACTTCGGTTGCAGCTACGAGATCGCAACTGATTCCGTTGTCGGCGACGCCGTCACAGTTGTCATCCACACCGTTGCAGACCTCCGCGATGGGAGATCCGGCGGTAGCCGAGCAGGTTACCCCGCCAGAGCCATCGCAGATGAGGGTGCCGTTGCGCGCGCACTGGCCGATTCCGACGGTACAGCTACCCCCGATGGGGAAGCCGTTGTCGACTGAACCGTCGCAGTCGTCGTCGATGCCGTTGCAGACCTCGGTGAGAGGATCGCAAGTGCAAGCCAGACCTTCGTCCGCCGTGCCATCGCAATCATCATCGATACCATTGCACACCTCAGCCACGGGCGAGCCCGCAGTTGCGGAGCAAACAGTACCTCCGAGATTGTCGCAGAGGACCAGGCCGTTGCGCTGGCAGGCGCCCACCCCAACCTGACAGTCGGACCCGACATTGAAGCCTTCGTCGATGACGAAGTCACAATCATTGTCGGTGCCGTCGCAGATTTCGGGCTGGGAGCTGCAAGAGCAGACCAGGCCATCGTCGGCAGCGCCGTTGCAGTCGTTGTCGTTGCCGTCGCAGACCTCCGTACCGGCAGTGCCGGGGGTGGCCGAGCAAACGACGCCGGTGCCATCACACAGGAAGTATCCGGTGCGCTGGCAGTCTCCGACGCCGACCATGCAGTCCGATCCGACGGGGAAACCCTCGTCGACGTCGCCGTCACAGTCGTCATCGACACCATTGCAAATCTCGGCCGAAGCCGAGCAATCGCAACCGACCAGGCCATCGTCGACGCTGCCATTGCAGTCGTCATCGACGCCATTGCAAACCTCGGTACCGGGCGTACCTTCCGTGGCGGAACACTGTGTGCCACCAGGGCCGGAACACTCGATATATCCGAAGCGTTCGCAGGCTCCGACGCCAACTACGCAGGTGGTGCCGAGAACGGTGAAGTCCTCGTCAACCGAACCGTCGCAGTCGTTGTCATAGCCGTCGCACGCTTCAGGCTGAGGCGAGCAATCGCAGGTCAAGCCTTCATCGACCTGCCCGTCGCAGTTGTCGTCAACACCGTTGCAGATCTCGACACCAGGAGTGCCAGGAACTGCAGAGCAGATTGAGCCGCCAGCCGCATCACAGATGATGAGGCCGCCACGCTCGCAAGCTCCGATGCCAACCAGACAGGACGAGCCGACCGAGAAGCCTTCATCGACGGCTCCGTTACAGTCGTTGTCGGTGCCGTCACAGACTTCGGGGTGCGCGTAACACGAGCAACCGGTCAGTCCGTTGTCGGGGGTGCCGTCGCAGTCGTCGTCGATGCCGTTGCAGACCTCGGTTCCGGGCGTACCCGGGGAGGCATTGCAAACGACGCCGCCGACGCCATCGATCTCGAAGATGCCCATGCGCATGCAGGCACCCGTACCGACGACACAGGGGTCGCCGATGGGGCAGCCTTCATCCGTGACACCATCGCAATCGTTGTCGCGACCGTCACAGACCTCAGTCTCGACGACACAATCGCAACCGGTGAGGCCGTTGTCGGCCACGCCGTTACAATCGTCATCGATGCCGTTGCAAACCTCGGTGCTAGGAGCACCTTCGGTTGCCGAACACTCGATGCTCCCGGTGGGGGTGCACTGAAGTGCTCCGACACGCGTGCAGGCTCCGACTCCAACCTGACAGACCGTACCGATGGGGTAACCCTCATCGACCGTGCCATCGCAGTTGTTGTCGATGCCGTCGCAGACCTCGATCTCGGGGCTACAGTCGCAGGAAAGACCTTCGTCCGCCTGACCGTTGCAGTCGTCGTCGATGCCGTTGCACACTTCCGTTTCCGGCGTACCGGGAATGGAAGAGCACATCGTGCTGCCCAGACCATCACACAAGGTGAGGCCCACGCGAGCACAAGCACCGTCTCCGACATTGCAGGTGGTACCGACGCCGAAGCCTTCGTCCACCAGCCCGTCACAGTCGTTGTCGACACCGTCGCAGACTTCAGTTTCGACGCTGCAGTCACAGTCCGTCAAGCCCTCGTCAGCGCTGCCATCGCAGTTGTCGTCGATGCCGTTGCAGACCTCGGTTCCGGGCGTACCCGGGGAGGCATTGCAAACGACGCCGCCGGCGCCATCGATGACATAGATGCCGGTGCGAGCACAAGCACCCGTGCCGACTGGGCAAGGATTACCGATGGGGCAACCCTCGTCCACCAGCCCGTCACAGTCGTTGTCGACACCGTCGCAGACTTCGATTTCGCTGTAGCAGTCGCAGCCAACGAGGGACTCGTCAGCCTGGCCGTCACAGTTGTTATCGATGCCGTCGCAGATCTCCGTTGCGGGCAGACCTTCGGTGGCCGAACAATCGACGCCGCCGGTCGTGTTACACACGTAGATGCCGGTGCGTGCGCAAGCGCCTTCGCCAACCGTGCAGGCCATGGTGACAGGGAAGCCCTCGTCAATCTGACCATCACAGCTGTTGTCAACGCCGTCGCATACCTCGGTGCTCGCCGAGCAGTCGCAGCCGGTCAGGCCATCGTCGGCCATACCGTTGCAGTCGTCGTCGAGTCCGTTGCAGACCTCGGTGCCGGGAGCACCTTCGACTGCCGAGCAGGCTACACTGCCATCGGGTTGGCACGACCAGTAGCCGAAGCTCTGGCAGTTGCCCACGCCGACCGCACAGTTTGAGCCTACGTTGAAACCGTCGTCGACGATTCCATTGCAGTCGTTGTCGGTGCCGTCGCAGTATTCGGGATGCGGATTGCAAGCGCAATCCAGGCCTTCGTCGACTAGCCCGTCGCAGTCGTCGTCGCGGCCGTTGCACTCCTCGGTGAGGGGTGCGCCGGGGGTGGCTGAGCAGTTGACACCGTCACCGGTTGCGTTGCACATCCAGTACCCGACAGCCTGACAGACGCCGGTACCGACCACGCAGGAAGTGCCTGTGGCAAAACCTTCGTCGACTACGAGATCGCAGTCGTTGTCGGTGCCGTCGCAGGTTTCAGCACTGGAATTGCAAGCGCAATCCAGGCCTTCGTCTGCGGCGCCGGAGCAATCGTTGTCGATGCCGTCGCAGATCTCGCTCTGGGGCGCGCCGGGGGTGGCAGAGCATGCGCTCGAGCCATCCGGTTCGCACAGAACGATGCCAGCGCGCGAGCACTGACCGACGCCGACCATGCAGGTCGATGCTACGCCGTAATCTTCGTCCACCAGCCCGTCGAGATCGTTATCGACACCGTCGCAGACTTCGATGGTGGCAGTGCGGTCGCAGGATTCGAGTCCCTCGTCCGCCTGGCCATCGCAGTCGTTGTCGATGCCGTCGCAGATCTCAGTGGTGGGGCTACCGGGAGAGGCAGAGCAGGCGCTCGAACCGTCTTCCTGGCAGTGCATGAAGCCGAGGCGCATGCAGGCCCCGGTTCCCACCGAGCAGGTGGAACCCACCAGGTGGTTTTCGTCCACGAGGCTGTCACAGTCGTTGTCGACGCCGTCACAAGTCTCGGGCTGAGGGCTGCAGTCGCACTGCAGTTCCTCATCCGCGAGTCCGTCACAGTCATCGTCGACGCCGTTGCAGGTCTCTGTGGTCGGCGCACCGGTTTCTGCAGTGCAGGCGCTGGAGCCGTCTGCTTGGCAGCGGACATAGCCGCGAGCCGCGCAGGCACCTTCGCCGAGCAGACATTCGACGCCTGCTTCGTAACCTTCATCGCTGAAGCCGTCGCAGTCATCGTCGATGCCGTTGCAGATTTCCTTTGCGGCAACGCAGTTTTCCCGACAGACGCCGCTTGTGCACGAGTCTGCGTCACTGCAAACGAGGTTGCAGTAGCCGCAGTTGTTGTTGTCGGACAGCAAGTTGATGCCGTCACACAACAGGTCCCGGTCGCAGTCCGCGTCCGGGAAGGAACAACCCGGAGCGGGGACGGGAGGAGTCGGCTGGGTGCCGCTCGTACCGCCGGTTGCGCCGGTGTTGCCGCTTCCGCCAGAGCTGGCGAAAGCTTTGAATTCCTCCTCGGGGATGGCTGAATCGCACCCCATGAGGAGAACGGCCGTAACGGCGAAGAAGCCGCACAGCCCTGCCCAATTCGTCTTTGCCATGGTTTTTGTAGTTGCCTCCTGCCAGGGGTGCGTGACTCCTGGACTTTTGATTGATTCACGGGGTTTTTGGCCCGCTTGGTGATGGGGCGTGTCACCCCGTGGGTAATGAGGGAACGGTTGATCAGGCGCTTGGCGGATTTGAGACCGCACTAGCCGAATTGCCCGGCAGTGTTGCTGGACATGAATTTGGTGCAGATGAAATAAATTGTCTAAGTTTAGCTAAGCAATTTGTCTAAGTACTTATCATTGACTCTTTAAGACAACTTCTCATATTGGTGTCAAGTCGCGCGCTAGCGTGTCTTTTTACCTAGATTGGTTGCTTGCAGAGATGCAATGATACATGATAGTTATACACAATATTCAGGATTTGTAAACAGAAAATGGTTGGAAAATGGATTGGTATTTCTGTCAAATCATCTTCGTTCTAGACTATTCACGTAGAGTATTGGCCTTAAGCTGGCGAATATTGTTTGCCGGAAGGTCAAAATTTAACCTGAATAGCTAGTTGTTAAATCGAACAAAAATTATAACCATATAAGTAGGGGAATATTACAAGATTGATCAGAAGGGCATTTTAGACTAAGATTAACTTCAAATAATCAATTTTTTGTGGATTTTAAGCTTGTAGCACCATATAAGCCGGCAGGGGATCAGCCTCAGGCAATCAAGAAAATGGTGAATAATATTGGTAAGGGGAAAAAGCATCAGACACTTTTAGGTGTTACTGGTTCGGGAAAAACTTATAGTATGGCTAATGTTATTGCTCAAACTCAGAAGCCGACTTTAGTGATTGCTCATAATAAAACCTTGGCTGCTCAGCTATGCAATGAGTTTAAGGAGTTTTTTCCTGAAAATGCGGTTAGCTATTTTGTGTCATATTATGACTATTATCAGCCGGAGGCATATATTCCTACTACTGATACATATATAGAAAAAGATTCTTCTATCAATGATGAAATTAATAAATTCAGACATGCTGCTACAGTGAATTTGTTAACTAGACGCGATGTGCTGATTGTGGCATCAGTATCTTGTATTTATGGACTTGGAAATGTGGAGGACTATGCGGAGTTTGCTATTGAGTTAAAGGTTGGTGAGGAACGTAAGAGAGATAAATTATTAAGGCATTTGACGGATATTCAATATACTCGAAGTCAATTGGAATTTAGACAGGGTATGTTTCATGTTTTAGGTGATACTGTGGAAATCTTTCCACCGGATAGAGATTCGATTTTTAGAGTAGAATTTTTTGGAGATGAAATTGAAAAAATTACAGAGGCGGATTCGTTTACCGGAGAGGAATTGCGAGAACTTGATGCGGTAAAGATCTTTCCTGCTAAACATGATATAACTTCCAAGGAAAAGATTGAAAAGGCTGTTAAGCATATCCGGGCAGATCTTGATTTGCGTTATCAGGAATTGTTAAAACAAGGGCGTTTGTTGGAAGCGGAACGAATTAAGACTCGTACTGAGTATGATATGGAGATTTTGTTAGAAACGGGTTATTGCCAGGGAATTGAAAACTATACTCGTTATTTGAATTCTAGAGGGGTCGGTCAGCCACCGGCTACTTTAATTGACTATTTTCCTGATGATTTTTTGGTCTTTGTTGATGAATCACATATGACATTGCCGCAAATCGGGGGTATGCATAATGGGAATTTTTCCCGTAAAGAGAATTTGGTGAATTATGGTTTTCGATTGCCTTCAGCTCATGATAATCGACCGCTGAAGTTTGAAGAGTTTGAGAAGCTGGTAAATAAGGCGGTTTATGTTTCCGCTACTCCGGCTAAATATGAATTGGAACATAGTGGTAAAGATATTGTAGAACAAATAATTCGGCCTACCGGTTTGACTGATCCAACGGTGGAGGTGAGGCCACGTAAAAATCAGGTTGATGATTTGTTAAATGAAATAAATAAGCGTGTGAAGGTAAAGGAGAGAGTTTTGGTGTCGACATTGACCAAACGCTCCGCTGAAGATTTAACTGACTATTTGACTGATGTAGGAGTGAAGGTGCGTTATTTGCATTCGGATATTGATACAATTGAAAGAATAGAAATATTGCGTGATTTGAGATTAGGAAAATTTGATGTGTTGGTGGGTATTAATCTTCTGCGAGAAGGTTTGGATTTGCCTGAAGTTTCGATGGTGGCGATTTTGGATGCCGATAAAGAAGGTTTTTTGCGAAGCAAAACTGCGCTTATACAAACAATTGGTCGTTGCGCCAGAAATGTTAATGGTTTTGTGGCCATGTATGCTGATCGAATTACCGATTCGATGAAATTTGCCTTGGATGAGACTGAAAGAAGGAAGGAGAAACAGATTGCATATAATAAAGAACATGGTATTACACCTGAGACAATTGTGCGTGCGGTTAAAGATATCGCTATGGAAGGTAAATCTAAGGAACATGTTGATAAGCATATAGATCCAACTAAGGTGCCTAAGAGCGAACAAAAACGTTTGATTGAAGAACTGGAAGATCAAATGGATTTGGCTGCTCAGAATCTGGAGTTTGAGAAAGCTGCAGATTTGCGTGATCAAATTGATGAATTGAAAGAAGAGTTTGGCTTATAATTACCAGCTGCTGCCACCTCCTCCGCCGAATCCGCCTCCGGAAAATCCGCCTCCACCACTGAATCCACTAATACCTGAGGAAGAAGAGGTGCTTCTTGGTGCAGAAGTGATGCTGGAGGTTAAGCTGTTATCAAAGCGATTTAATGTATTCAAAAAGGCGTAAGTGTTGAAACTATTCATTAAATTTTTATCGCTGGAACTGTACCAGTCAGGTTTTTGCTTCATGATTCCTTCGCAAGCTTTAGCCCATTTGTCAGCCAGATTTAAGGCAATGGCATAGGGTAAAATCTTTTCAAAGATATTTTTTTCTTCATAAAATTTTAGTCGATCTTTCTCAGCAGTGCTGATGAATTCTTCGAGACCTTTGATTTTAATCAGTGCATCAACTCCCTTTTGAGTCTTTTTAGGCATGATAAAAGCAAAAAGGAAGACAATCACGCCGGAAAGGACAGCTCCTATGAAAATGTGCAAATAACCTATGGCCAGAGGACCTAAGAAGAAGAAGGGGATAAAGGTTAGAGTTCCGGCAAGGCCAAAATATTTGTTACGAGCTTTTTCGGGATTGGTAGTGAAGAATTTTTGCTTAATCAGCTTTTGGTAAATCAGATTTTTGATGGTGGGAATATTTTTGTAGAATTTATATTTGAGGTCGTCTAATTTTACTTTGTCACCTTCAAAGGAAAATAGTTCGGAAAGAATCAGTTTTTCGTAGTCGTTTAACTCATCAATTTTCTTGGGCGTAAGTTTCTCAAGTGTGTATGTAGTTTTTTCTCCCCAAAATTCCTTCTCTTTCTTTTCGTGAATTTTCAAGTGTCCTCTGACGGCCAAATCAATAATGGTGCTGGTTATGTCGCGATTATCAGCTGAGTCATCGATAATGGTGCCGATTTCAGCCGGCTTGAGATCATCGGGTGGTTCATAATGTGGCATGATGGCAGAATGGAGGGCTTTGGGATCACGACCATGCTTGTACCAAAGCATGTACATGATGAGTAAAGCTAGGAGAGGAAAAAAATATCCCCAATTTGAAGTAACAAACCAGCTCAGTTTGGTTAAAAAACCGGGTTGATCAACGATTCCTGGAGGAAAGCCTATGACAATGGATATTCCTTCCAAAGCCTCAAGTGGTGCAGTTGTGTCAATTTGCAGAGTTTGAGTATCCAGTGTGGTGATGGAGCAGTCTTCAGCTGTGCTCTGAAACCCTCCGGTATAGCATTTAGCCAGTATTTGGTCTTCAGGAATGTCCGCAGGCAAGGTGACAATAGTTGATGAGCTTTGAATTGGTACTTCCCAACTATTACCGGTTACATTCCAATATAGCTCATCATGATTTTCAAATTGATTTATGGCTCTTTCAACCTGATAAGTAATGATGTAAGTTTTGGGTTCGCTATAATAGATGTTGGGATTGCCGATGCGAATGCTTTTATTAGCTTCTTTCTGAGTAACTTGAGCTTCTTCGGGATTTCCGTTTTCATCAGTGACACTAATAAGTTTGAATCTTAAATTAAGATTATTGTAGAAACGATCCAGATATTGAACTGGAATCCAACGTATTATCCCTCTTTTTGAAGTGTTGGAGAAATCTGCAGTAATTGTTTCTGAGACTAAAACTGAACTATCCTGATTAATACTGATTTTAGTATCAAATCGAGTGATTTCCCAATTATTGAATTGTGCGGAAGCAGCGGGGACAGAGACCAGAATTATCCCGATCAGTAAGGCTAATTTGCTGAACAATAAGCGCATAATTAGTTTAGAAGGAAACCTTAACGTTATCTCGCTCTTCAGGGTTTTCAATTTCGAAAAAGTCGCGACGGGTAAAGTGAAACATGTTTGCCAGAATATTGTTGGGGAAATATTCGATTTTAGTATTGAAATCCCGAACGGTTGCATTGTAGTAGCGGCGAGAAAGCTGAATCTTTTCTTCTATTTCACGCAAAGTTGATTGTAAATCAAGAAAGTTTTGATTGGCTTTAAGCTCTGGGTAATTTTCGGCAACGGCGAAGAGAGTTTTAAGCGCTCCTGTTAGCATGTTTTCCGCTTGGACTCTTTCTTCTGTAGACGTAGCGTTAACCGCCATTGTTCTAGCTTTAGTCACATTTTCAAATGTTGTTTTTTCGTGTTTGGCATAACCTTTGACAGTTTCAACCATATTAGGAATGAGGTCATAACGTCTTTTTAACTGAGTTTCGATGTCGGCCCAACCTTCATCAACTTTATTTTTTAGTCGAATTAAGGAGTTATATATATAGATAACAAACAGCGCAATGGCGCCAATGGCTAATAATGCTATTCCAAACAATTCCATACTATTAGTTTAAATGATTATTTTGATTTTATAGTCTTTAGAGCAAGTCGGCAACTTCATTTTTGGGACATATCTGAATACTGATGCCATTTGGTAGTGATTCTAAAAATTCATTGCCATATTGTTTGTGTACCAGTCGCGAATCCAGGATGACTACACTACCTGTATCATTGCAAGAACGAATCAGTCTGCCAAAACCTTGTTTAAATTTTAGTATAGCACGAGGTAGGGAATATTCATCAAAAGGTCTGCGATATCTGGAACTGCGGGCATTGATAATTGGGTCTTCGGGTGGGTCGAAAGGCAGTTTTTGAATGACAACGCAGTTAAGAGCTTCTCCCAAAATATCCACACCTTCCCAAAAACTGTTTGTCCCCAAAATGGCGCTTACCTCTGGCTCATCTTTAAATTGAGAAATGATTTTCCCTCTACCTCCACTGATACTTTGCCCCAATAAATTAAAGCCTGCGTTTTTAAGTTTGGGGGCCAGGGAATGAAAAACTTTAGCCAATTCTTTTTTGGCTGTGAATAGTATTAGTGAACGGCCGCCGTTTTTTTGAATTAAGTCACCTATTAGTTTTATGCAATCATGTATGTAGTGATCGTCACGAGGCTCAGGCAAGTCATTAGGAATGATAATTTTTACCTGATCAGGATAAGAAAAATTAGAAGGTAATTGTATTTCATCAAATTCTTCACCTAATCCCAATTCATTGCGAATATAGTTAAACGTATTATTGGTCGTAAGAGTGGCTGAAGTTAATATTACCGAGCGTTTATAATTAAAGAGGTGTTGTTGAAGAGCAGTGCTGACATTAATCGGGATGCTATGTAAATGTAAATTCTCATCATATGTTTTGCTAAGCCAGGTGATTTTTTCGTCAAAATTTTGAATTACTTGTTTGGTGTAGTGAAAAACCTGTTCCAGATTGCTGATTCTGATTTGTAGCTCGTTACTGGTATCGGGTGGTAGGTCTGGCAGTGACTTAAACAATTTTTTAATCAGAACTAGGCTTTCATCAAGATTTTTGATTACCTGATTTAGATGATCGAGTACGGAATTCCATTCCGGTGTGGTAATGATGGCAATGTTGATGGGGACTATTGTTTGATAATCATTGTTCCCCTTAGCATATTTATTCAGCATGATCAGGATTTGATCATACATATTTTGCACTTCATTTTTGATTGCATCCAGGCTTAAGTGTACTTGATAGAAAGGATTATCAGAATTGTCAGGATGCTTATTATGTTCAGATTTTTCAATTAAAGCGAAAGTGTTTTCTAGGCTGTCGGTATTTTTGCGGAAAGAATTGGGTGTCAGATCAATATTTAAGGCGTTGGTGACTACATTTTCCAAATGATGTGCTTCATCGATAACCAGATATTCCGATTGAGGAAGCACTTTGTTTTCATTAATAGCGTCTTGGATTAAAAGAGCGTGATTGACTACGATTAATTGTGATTGCTCTGCTTTGCGACGAGCTTTACTCAGGAAGTCTTTATCTGGATTTTCTTCCAACTGTTCTTCAATTGAACAACAGATTTCATCTATTAAGACTAATTCCTTGTTTTGTAAATTGACTTCATCCAGATCGCCGGTTTCTGTGTGATCGAGCCAGAGTAAAATTTTGATAATGGCGATAATCTCAAAATCAGCCAGGTTGGGTTTGGCTTTAAGTCTGTTGAAGCGTGTTAGCGAAAGGTATTTTTTACGTCCTTTGAGTACAGTAATTTTGAGGTTGGGAAATAATTTTTGGATTTGAGGAAAATCTTTTTGCACTATCTGATCTTGTAAATTATTGGTGTGTGTGGAAATGATGACTTTTTCCTGATTTTTAATGCTCCAATATGCCGCTGCCAGTAAATAGGAGAAAGTTTTTCCAGTACCCGTTCCAGCCTCGGCCAATAAATGGCTTTGATGTTCAAAAGCATTGAGAATTTTTTCAGTTAATGTTCTTTGACTGGGACGTGGTTCGAATTGAGGAATGATTTTACTGAGTATGCTGTTTTGATCATATAAGTCGAGCAATTGATCGATGTTCTCGATATGTGGGTCATTTGCTGGTGCAGCCTTTTTAGATTTTTTAGCTGATGGAGTATTTTCAATTTCGGATTCAATGTTTTGAAACACGTCTGATAGTCCCCAGGTGGTTTTTTCCAGCAGTTGTTTTATTTTCGCTAGGGTATTTGGTGGAATTGCTTTAATTCGTTCACAGAGCAAATTAAACAATTCGTAGCAAACATGAGTGTCAGACATTGCCCGGTGTTTTTGCTCATGCCTAATTTTGAGAATTCTGCTGATTGTATCCAGACTGTAAGAGGGGAGTCCGGGCAAAAGTATGCTAGCGAGTTCAAAAGTATCGAATTGTTTGTTGTTGATTGGCAATCCTTTAGCTCTAAGAAAACTAAGATCGAAATCAATATTATGTCCTATAATGGGGCAATTATCGATGAAGGCTAATAGTTTCGGTACTACTTGTTGAAATATGGGGGCACTGATGACGTCTTTCTCGGTAATTCCGGTAATATGACTGATCATGCCGGGAATTTCAGTTTCCGGATTAACCAGGGTTTCGAAGGTGTCTGTAATTGTATTACCTTCGAATTTGATAGCCGCTATTTCTATCACTTGATCATTTTCCGGATCAAATCCAGTGGTTTCAAGATCCAGTGCTATATAACTAGTCATGAAAAGTTTTTGTTTGTTTATTTTTTAGCATATTGGAGCAAAAAAGAAAAGGCTACCTCTTGCGGGGTAGCCTTTTTTACTTTTTGGTCTTTGTTTTATTCGGACAACAATAAATACATATAAATAATTTTCGCAGTTTCTGCTCTGGTCAAAGTGTCATGTGGAGCAAAAAGGCGATTGGATTTCCCATTAATTATATTTCGCTGTGAAGCGCGTTGAACTGCTCCAGAGAACCAATCGTTAGTTGGGACATCGTCAAAATTCCATCCATCAAGTGTTGTATGTTGTAAGATTGGACTTACATTATAAATTATTTTTACTGCTTCAGCTCTGGTAATGGTGTTATTCGGTTTGAACGATCTGTCTTGATAACCTTCTACAATGCCATTGGCACTGGCTTTGTTTACATAATCGAAAAACCAATGATAGGTGTCAACATCAACAAAGTTCGTCGCTCCATCATTATTAAATTCCGAGTAGTTTACCCCGATTTTTTCTTGAGCAGTCAGTAAAGTTTTGACAAATTCTGCTCTGGTGATGGGTTGATTTGGCTTAAATGATTTATCACCGTAGCCACTCATGATTCCTCGATTACTCATACTGCTTACATAATCGAAATACCAGTCATTAGGTGAAACATCAGAGAATGTACTAATACTCATTGTTGGAGTAGTTTTCAATAAATCTTCATAGTAAACTGCTTGTTCCTCCATCATAACTGTATATTCGTCAATAGCTTCAACAATTAAATTGGAAAGGTCCTCTAATTGAGACATGTCCATCTTTAATTTCATATCAATGAGCATGGATTCTTCGTTAAGATCAGTAATGGCAAACAGGCTGTCCAGAGGGGCAAAGAAAGCTTCAACCTGGGCAGGATCGCCGAATGGGAAAGAGTTTTCCAGGAAGGACAGGATGAGGGTTTTCAGATTGGGGAAATTTACATATGCAATACTAGCAACTTTGGCACTTGGACTAGTATATTGCTCATCAAATTCAGAATCATTTTGTAGGCCATCTCCGTCAATAAGAGATGCCGGGTCATTGGAAGTTGAGAAAATAAAATATTTGTTTTGATAGGTACCGAAAGTTAGAACTACTTCAGATTTTGGATCTTGAATAAAATCTGGGTTGTCAGAATAATTGTAATCTGTATTCAATCTAAATTGAATCAGGTTAGATCCATTTACAGTGACAGTTTCAATTGTAGGAACATCCGCTTCTGGATTATATTCTAATTGTTCAGCAACTGCCATTTCCATAATTTCTGTCATTTTAGTAGTTGTGTTTTGAGCATCTTGGATTTGATCTACTTCTGTGATAACTGTAATTGCTGGGATGTAACTGACTGTGCTTTGATCATGAATCATAATTGCTGATTTTTTCTGGAATAGATTTAGGAAATCTGCTTCGAAATCCATTCCGGTTTCCGTATTGAAGCCTTCTATCATTTCATCATAAATTGCTTGAGGATCTTCTCCATCAATGGAAGTTAGCAATCCAATTGTGTTAATAAGACGGTCTTTTAAATTGAAAATTTCTTCATAGAAGATAATAGAATCAGAACTGACTGTTTTATATAATGAAGGAACGAATTCATATTGAAGTGGATTTTGTATGAATTCATAATTGGTAAAATATATATTCATATCAAAGCCGTCTGAAACTTGAGTTACATCTATTCCTTCGAATTCATTAAGCTCCGGTGTGATCAACATTGTAGATTCATCTTGTAATGAGGCCAAATTGATAAACATTTTTAAGAATGCATTTTCATCTGCGAATTGATCATATTTTTCGTATTCTTCGAATTTTTCCAAGGAGTCAAAATTGGTTTGCATAACGAAATCGGAGACCATGCCTTCGCTGCTGCTGGCAATCAGATATCCGCTACGATAGGCAAAGTACATGTCATCGCTGGCTTGATAATAGGTTTTGCCCATACCCAATTCAATTAGGGTTAGATCATCAGTGGGAGCATCTGTGACAATATTAGTATAATCTTCACCGGTATAAGTTCTGACTAAAAAGAAAATTGGATCCCCACTGCTTTTGTGTATGGTTTGGCCGAAGCTAATTTTAGCGCTATCAATATTCTTAGTAAGCAACTCGGTTAAAGTTGGATTAGGAGTGTCCGCAGTCAGTTCTGTCATAATATCAGAGAGCTGATTTTTAAGTGGATGTTGATTGCTGGTATCAAGTTCCAAATAGACTTGCGATTCAGCCGGAATGAAGCTAGCAGGACTTAAAGCCAACGCAGAAAACACCAAATTGAACTGCATTGCGAAGGCAAGGAATGCAGCAATAAGTATTACTAACTTTTTCATAAATGAAAGGTTTACGGGATGGTTGGAATATAGAAATTTTTTTGCTGAGGAGCAAATTTTTTCACAGTGATTGCGTTGAGTGAATTAGTGAAATATGCTATAATAATGAGAATAAATCAACGAATACTGCTGTGACAGTACAAAAGAAAGAACTCATAAAAAAAATACTTTTTGTTGCAATTGCTTTCCTAGGTTATTACCTGGGAATTTCCTTAAATATTACAGGTTTAAGTTTGTTTTTAGCTAATATAGGACCCAGTAAATTGCCCCCAATTATGATATTAAGTGCGGGGGTGTTTCTGGTTTTCTCATTTTTAAACCTGATTTTGTCTAAAAAGATCCGCGTGGACCATATGTTTAGTTTCATTATGGTCTTTTTCGTAGGAGTGTTCACATATCTGCAAAATGTGGGGATGGAAAGTTATCTTGGAATTGTAATTACCATAGTTAGTGCGATTTTACTTGTGAATGTGATGTCGCTAAATTTTGTAAAACAAATTACCACTTTAATTACTCCATTACAGGCAAAGACTTATTTGCCACTTGTAAATGGTTTTGTCAGTTTGGCAATTATTACCGGTTCCCTTGGCATTAAATTCTTTGAATCAATTACTGAAAAGATTGGGATAGGATACTTTTCAATAGCTATTCTTGTTGTAATTTTGCTCTTAAATTTAATTTTGCAAAAGCTCTTTGGGAAGGAATTTGCTCATAAGTTCTCAGAAGAAACTGATGATGATAATTTGTGGATGGAAATGAAAAGTGCCATTTCCTATGTTTTAAAAAAATCAACTTTATTCAGACTGATTGCCTTGGTTTTTTTCTTGATTGTCGGCATCAAGGTTTTGACGGAATTTCGTCTTAATACTGTGCTGGAAGGAAATTTTGATGAGGAGCATATCAGTTCAATGCTGGGTGTTGTGTTTGCCATCCAAAATTCTATCTTGATTGTTTTGAATTTCTTTATTCTGAAGAAGGCGATGTTCAAATTTGGGGTGAGTAATGTGCTGATATTCTATCCTTTAGCATATTTGTTTGGTCTGATATTAGCTTTAGTTATGGGGTTGGATTATCGGTTTGTCATTCTGGTTTCTTTGATTGAGCTAATTTCTTATCATTCATATGTGGCTGTTTCATTGGAACAAATGATGTCTATTGCTGATAAGAAGCAGGAAATTATGGTATTTAATTTAATTAAAGGTTTTATAGTAGGTTTTTCATTGTTGTTGTTTAGTAGTTTACTTTTGATTTTCACCTATAGAATAGATTTGGAAGGCCCTTTGAATTCCGTATTTTTATTAGTTTTAGCAATTGCGCTGCTATGGGCTGCTCTAAAAATAAAGAAATTATATTTTAATGAATTGAAGACTAATTTATTCAAGCAAGATGATGTCATGAGGTCTAAGGCAATCGATTTGTTGGCAGAGAAAGCATATAAAGAAACCGGTGAGAATTTATTGAGGAAACTGATTAAACTGGATTCAATGGATTTTCAGATTAAATCAAGAGCAATTTATAGTATTGGTATAATTGGAAACTATCAAAGCTTGTCTGATTTAATCTATGTAATTGAAAATGGTAATCCTAAAGAAAAATTTGCCGCTATTGAAGCTGTAAATCAAATTGTTAAAAGTAGAAGAGCGCTTAAGAAATATCCTGTTTCTAAATATTTATTGTTGCAGGTTTATGATCAGCTTTTGCTAAGTGATGTTTCTAATTATGTAAAAATTGAGATTATCGATTCATTGAAATATTTCAATTTGATGGAGGTCATTCATTTTCTTGAAGAACACTTGAAGTCTGAAGATACAGCTATTCGCACTAATATAATTGAGACTTTAGGCATATTTAATGATCGGGCAATTATTACTTATTTGCGACCTTTCCTGGATGATAAGGATTTGTTTGTGGTTTGTGCGACAATAATGTCGTTGTGGAAGTTCAAAGGAGAAAGAATTAATTTAATGCCGAAGTTTACAGCCGTGCTAATGCGTAAAGATGATCAAGGGATTAAGGCTGCTCTCTATGTAATAGGTATGATTAACGCTTATTGGGAGAAAGATTATGTAGAAGATAAGTTGAGGCATAGTAGTAGTGAAGTACGTCAAATGGCGATACTTACTTTAATTAAGCTTGGAGAAATTGGGTATATTGATGATTTGGTGAATGAGCTATTGGTGGAAATGAAGAAGAAGCATAATGATAGAGAAGTTGCCTTTGTTCTATCGGTATATAGAAAGTTGGATCAAAAGTATAAAAAGCAATTTATTCATAAAGTTCAAAATCTTGCTGAAGAAGATGTGAAGTTGTTTCTGGAAGCTTTTAAGAATTCCAATTATTTGTTTGGTATGGAACAGGCTGAATTAAGCTGATCGGACTCTGATGTCCAGTTCATTAGGGGAGCGGCGTTTAACGTCTGCCACATAAGTTTCATAGTTCATCGGTCCTCCGGCCAAGGTGTATGGTTTTGTGCCGCCGGATGTTGATAATTTAGTGCCGCTGACGGATGAATTGAGAATATGTCCCAATTCAGGATCTCTGAGCGCATCTTCATAGCGCAGGCGCTGCGGAGGTTGGCCTGGTCTGCGTACTACTACTTCTTGGTGCACTCCTTGGAATTCGCTAGAGTAATCGCTGTATCGATGGCCGTTGGAACCATTGTGAGCAGGATCGGCTTGAGCGCGGACATTGCCATTAATATTACCACCGTATTCAAAATGGTCGTATTGACCTTCAACTTCTTTGGAATTAACTTTGGTTTTTCCTGATCCAGTACGGAGATCGTCGGCATTAAGTCCCTGTTCTTGTTGTCTGACTGCCCGACTTTTTTCAACTGAATAACGATTGCTTCGCATGTTGTGGTCGGCTTTTTTGGTAATCATAGGCATTAAACCAGGGGGATTCTGATTTGCTGCGGTATGATACATAGCTTCGACAACAGCCGGTGTGGGCATTAGTACACCGTGTTTGCGCATGGCAGCTGCTAATTGGGGAGTCGCAGGAACAACCACTTTTTGTCCGTTTCTACCTACTGCCATGGGTGCATTCATAACAAAACAATCTATTTCTGTTCCATCAGGCCCTCTCATGGTGACTTTGGAAAAGCGTTGACATTCTTCTGGAATATTTCCTTTGGCAATTTCTTCAGCAATGGCGATGTCACGTTTGTCCCCGGTTTCACTACCTATTCCATTAAAAAAATCTTCTCCGGAGGGCATGTTTTCATCTCCTTCGGGAACATTCATGCGCGGCCCTTGAGGATTATCGTCAGTAGCTTCTGGATTTGCCGGTATCTGATATGCGACTTTATGTAGATCTGGAGAAAGCTGTTGGGCCAAGTCTTGACCACTTTTGAATCTGTCAGGATGTTTGGCGCTGAGCCTCTCCAGTGCTTTTTGTAGCACTTCCGGCGGATACTTTTTTGACAATTCATTTGCCATTTCAGCTGCGGAAGTAGGCTTGTCGGGAGCTTTTGGGCCGGTCTCTTTTGGTGAGCTCATAGTAGATTCAAAAATATTCCCTAATTATAACACAATTATGCCGGAAATCCTATTTTTGCTTACTAATTGTGGAATTGAGGATGAGTGCTCCGAATACAGTAGGGAAGCGAGGTCGAAAGAAGTGCAAATGAACTTTTTCTCGAATATCCAAATCTATTAATTCATTGTTGAGAGTTTTGAGTAGATTTTCTCGAAACCCAGTAGCGTTTTCCAGTACTCCACCGATTTCTATAATTGCTATATCTACCATTTCTTTGTTCAAGCCCTGGTAGATTTGGTCGACAATAACTGATAAGGCTAGGCCGCATAGGGTTGATCCGCGGCGGATGATTTCCCGCCAAATAAATTGAAGAATGCTTTGAAATTCATGAGGAAGAGTGCTGTTTTCAGTGATTCTTTCCATTTCTGCAGAGTCGAGATTTTCCAAGTCAAGTACGTCAATTGCTTCGGGATCGAGCATTTTGCATTCGACGAGATCTTTGATAATTGTTTCCATCATTAAATGCTGCCAACTTCCTGAAATCATTTTTTCATTGTGATAATCAGGTGTTAAATTGTAGTTCTTCTCCATTAAAAGGTCAAAGCGGGACATCTCAGCACCTTTAAACGATCCAAATTCTGCATTAACTATGCAGGTTTGTTGATTCTCTTCTTCTAAAGTGCGGATTCCCAAATTGGTTCCTGTGCCTACAATCATATTAATAGCAGAATCGAATTTTATATTATTGAGAATTTCAAAAGCTTTGGCGGATAGAAGCCCTGCTAATGTATCATTTATTACCGAGATTGTTATGTTTGGATATCCGTTTCTTCGTAAATATTTTTGTAGTGCATCTCCAATAGGTTCCCCGGCAATTTTCTCAAATTGATGCATTTTCCCAAGAGCAACTCCAATGCCATCATATTGTCCGTCTTCCCTAACAAATTGATCCAGAGCATTTGCAAAGACAAGAACAGTATCATTAATTTTAGATTTTTTGTTATCTGGTACGAAAGCATCCATTTGTTTTTGAATATTATGAAAGAGAATTTCAAGTGTGTATTCTTTATCTTCATAAAAGCTTACTTTTTGGTCATGATGTACTACAGCTTTTGTGGGAGAAATGACTTTGGTATCATATAATTTTAAATAGGAAGCACCTAATTCCATAATCAAAACATCTCTGGAAATACCAAAATCAGTAATACTTTCCCAGTTTTTTTGCAAAATAATTGAGCGCTTGTTTTCACAGTCATTGGCAAAATTGATTTCTTCAGAATAGTTGTCGGTAACTTTTTCGAAATCAAGATAAGAATAAAAGCCATTCTTTTCTAGATAGTTTTGCAGTTCTTTAATTGTGGGATATTTACTCATTACAACTTTTTTAATTGTTGTTTCATGGCTGCGTATACGCCATTAGTCCAACCGAATCCACCCTGAATATTGTAGTGCCCTTGTGCCAGTTTATGAGGTTCAATGACATTGTATTTTTCCATAAAATGGCTGCATTGGTCAAAGTGATCTTCACAGGTTTTCAGCCACTTTTTGGCGATGCGTTTGGCATCTTTTTTATAGCCGTAATTAAGTAAACCTTCAAAAACAATTAAGTGAAGCGGTGCCCAGCCATTTGGGTAGTCCCATTGTTGAATATGGGTTTTATTACCTCTTCCGTATTGATCTCTTTTAATAGTTTGGGTGTTTTTGGTAGTAACTAGACCGCCGTCATATTCAAAGAATCTAAGATTTTTAACCAGTAGTTTTGCTTGTTCTTTGCTGGCTAATTTAGCCCAAAGTGGGAAGAATGTTGCTAATGAAAGGCAGCCGGTCCTTTGTCGGAGCAGATAATCATAATCTCTAAATATTCCCGGATTACGATCCCACATCAAATTATTAATTTCGGCCTTGCGCTCTTTGGCTTTTTTCTCCCATTTTTTAATTTCATCTCGATCAAATTTCAAATATTTGCAAATAGTAATGAAGTCTGTTTCGTATTTGTAGAGCAAACAGTTTAGGTCTATCGGTAGAATGTCCAGGCAACGTCCATAAAAGCGGGAAGTTAAATCCCAACCTGATTCTAGCTCCGCCAGGAAATGGATGTCATTGATATCATAATATCTACTGAGTCCTTGATAGACATTGCGTTTATTTTTCCATCTACTGGCAGTCCAAACTTCTTCATATTCTTTGCGAGCGGCTTGGAAGCATTTACGCAGCCATTCCAAGTCTTTATTGTGGGCATACACCTCTAAAATCATAGAAGTCAGGAAAGGAGGTTGCGAGCGGGAGAGGAAGTAATAGGAGTTGGCGTTGGGAATAATGCCAAAACGGTCAATCAGATAGATAAAATTATCAACTATGTTTTGAGCTAATTCGTATTTTTTAGCTTCAATCAAACCGCGGATATGAAAATAACTATCCCAGTAGTATAAGTCTGTATATTTGTCACAGTTTGGGCTAATGAATGGATATGGTAAGCCAATTGAACGTTCAACGTCTTCAGATTTGTGTTGAGTGGTTTTAACCCAGTATTTATGAATGTATTTTAGGTATTTGTCTTGAGTAGGTTGTTTGTTTTTGGCCATAATTAGTGAATGAATGCGTCAAATATAGTTGCTCCATAGACAGTTTGATCTTTGAAACTAAGCAAATTGTAAACAATACGATGATGTTTAGTTTGTTTGGAAAGATTCTGTTCAAGCAAACTGTTGATAGTGTCGATCATAGTAAAGCGAAAAGTCTGAGAGTGTTCCAGTACTGCGCCTACCTCAATGATACCGAAGTCAACATTTCTAAGTCTGCTTTTTAGTTTAAGAATCATCTTAGCGATGGAAAAGCCACAAATATAGCCACCACGATAAGCGATTTGATCCCAGATGAATGCCAGTGGATAGAGTGGGTCTGTTTTTTTGACTTTTTTGCACAGCAAGTCGTCCAGAGTACAGGCATCTAGTGATTCCAGCTTTAGCTGTTTATAATCTGATTTTAGCAGTATTTTTTTACGGAAAAGGTCTTTTACAATTTCCTGAAAAACTTTGGGTCGCCAGATTCCGGAGAACATTTTTTCTGTTTTATAAGTGCCACGTCCTTCAGTTAATTTGGCATCCATGCGCTTGTCATATTCAGATTGAGGAAAAGCATCGAAGGTGCCGAATTCAGTGTTGGAAAGAAAGAACTTGTTGTTCAAGTTGTATCCGACAGCGATATTTGTGCCAGTTCCGACAATCAGATTAATCAGTCCGTGGAAGTGAGTTTTAGGATCTTCGATTTCGATCTTTTTGGCGGAAAGTAGGCTTGGCGGTGAGTCATTTGTGACAGACAGTTTGATATTGGGGTAGCCATTTTGATTTAAATGCTTTTGCAATTTTTCACCTACTTTTATTCCCACTATGCCTTTGCTTTTGCGAGTTTTTCCAAAGTTGCCGCAAATTCCGTCTATCATCCCATCAGGCCGACGGAATTGATTTAAGGGGAAAGTGAATATAAAAATAGTGTTTTTAATTCTGCTTCGGTCGAGATTGCTGGTGAACTTGTCCAAATGTCGTTGAATTTCCTGAAAGAGTATTTTTGGCGTATAGACTATGTTTTTGTAGAATTTAATACGGTATTTTTTCCAGATGGTTACTTTGTTATTTTTGATCTTGATCAAGAAAATTTTGAAGTAAGTTCCACCTAATTCCATTAATAAGAGTCTACGATCCGGTCCATAAGAATCAATTTCTTCCCAGGAATGAGAGAATTGCAAATTGCGTGGATTCTTTGGTGTACGTGCTTTGTCAAATTCAGTCAGCAATTTTTGCTGAATTTTTGGCTGATTCTTGAGAAAATCATAAAAGCCACTTTTTTCCAGCTCTGCTTCGATGGTGCTAATAAGTTGTTTGCTATTCATTTGATTTTTGATTTTACTTATTTATCTCACATTTGGGGGGTATTTTTCAAGATCGATTTGTCTAGATGGGCGATTGAGGTTAGTGTATAATTAAGAGATAAAAATATATATGAAATTTAAGTATTCAGAGGAGCTCCCCATATCGAAGCATAGAGAGCAAATTGTCAGTGCAATAGCGGATAATCAAGTGGTTGTGGTGGTAGGGGAGACCGGATCGGGAAAATCTACGCAAATTCCCAAGATGATTTTGGAGGCATTGGCGCAAATGGATAAAACGGATCCGGAATTTTCACAATTCAAAATTGCTTGTACACAGCCGCGTAGAATCGCTGCTACGTCTATTTCTTCCTGGATTGCTAAAGATCTGGAAGTGGAATTGGGGAAGGAGGTGGGGTATAAAATTCGTTTTGATGATGATACTACCAAGGGTACTCTCATTACTATTTGTACTGATGGAATCCTGCTGCAAGAAATGAAAAGTGATAATTTGCTTTCTAATTATGATGCGGTTCTGGTGGATGAGGCGCATGAACGTAATTTGAATATCGATTTTTTGTTGGGACTATTGAAGGATATTCAGGCGCGCAGGCTTGAGCGCGGACTAAGACCTTTGAAGATTTTGGTGACATCGGCGACTGTGGATTCTCAAAAATTTGTTAATTTCTTCGCTGAACTTAATGGGGAGCAAGAAATTCCGGTTATTAATGTGTCAGGTCGTATGTATCCGGTAGATATCAAGTTCCAGCCGGTTGATTATCATGAAAATTTGTATAAAAAAATTGCCAAAATAATTGATGGAATAGTAAATAGTCCTAAGTCCGGCGATGTTTTGATTTTTATGCCGGGCGAAGCGGAAATTTTTTCCACAATTAGAGCAATAGACTTTTTGAGTCTTAAGAATGTCAAATGTTTACCCTTGTATAGTCGACTAAGTATGGAGGATCAACAAGAGATATATGATCCCTATGACGGTGTCAAAATTGTAATTTCAACTAATATTGCAGAGACTTCATTGACTGTGCCAGGCATTAAATATGTGATAGATTCTGGTTTGGCCAGGATAAAGGATTTCAATTTTCATACCGGAATTGGAAGTTTGGAGGTTAAGAAAGTTTCAAAAGCATCATCAATTCAAAGAACTGGTCGAGCGGGAAGAATAGCTCCGGGAGTTTGTATAAGGCTTTTTGCTGAGGAAGATTTTGAGGAAAGAGAAGCTTATACAAAACCGGAAATTCAGCGATCAGATCTGGCTTCGGTGGTTTTGCATATGGTTTTAATCGGTATTCATGATGTTTATAATTTTAACTTTATAGACCTACCTGATATGGGAGCGTTTCGGAGTGCGTTTAAGGTGTTACATGAATTAGGCGCTCTTGATAGTGCCAATAATTTGACTGATTTGGGTAGAAAAATGGCGCATTTGCCTTTGGAACCTAGAATTTCTTCGATGCTGTTGGCTGCTGAAAGATATAATTGTGTTAGGCAGGTAGCAGTAATCGCTTCTTCACTATCAGTAAAGGATCCATTTCTTCGTCCCAATGGGGAAGAAGATGAGGCTGATTCCGCTAAGAGGTATTTTCAGAAACTTGCCGGGAGAAGTGGTAGGAAATATAAAATGATTAAGGTTCGCAAAGGACGAAGAATGATTCGCAAAAAAGTTCCCATAAAACTTGATCAAGGTTCAAGTTATGTTTCGGATTTGGTGGTCTTTTTACATGTTTGGAATAAAATTAAGTCTATTGAAGGTAGGGAAGCCAGGGAGCAATTCTGCGAGCAGAACTATTTAAACTTTCAAGTTATTGATGAGATAGAGCAGATTTATCATCAACTGTTGGATACTTTGCATACGTTTGCCGGGCAGGAATTTGAAAAATATTTACACGGTTCAAATGGAGATTTACAAATGGATTTAACTAATGTTGAAGGTATAGTGAAATCTATTTCAGCCGGGTTAATTCAGAATATATGTGAAAGTGCCAATGGACAGTCATATCGATCGGGAAGAGCAAATGATATTTTAATTCATCCCGGTTCAGCTCTGTTCGGACTAAATCCCAAGTGGTTTGTCTCAGCAGAAATTGTGGAAACAACACGTCTTTATGCACGAAACAATACAGTGGTTGATCCGGAGTGGTTTGAGGAGGTAGCTCCGTATTTGTGTACTTATAAATATGGAGACCTATATTATGATCGTAAGTTAAAGAAAACGGTTCGAGAGGAGGATGTTTTTTTCAAGGGACATCGGATTATTAGAAAACGTATTACAACAGTTAGACAAAAAGATCGCTATCAAGCATTCGAGTTTTTTGTTCGTGAAGCTTTGGTGAAAAAGGGGTTGATCGGTAAATATGATTTTGTTGCTAAAAATGAAAGAGTTCGGAAGGAGCTTGAAGAATATGCAGCTATGACAAAAAATGAAAAGTACTTAATTGATTATCAAAAATTGTTTGATTGGTATGTTGTTAGATGTACTGAACATAAGATTTATCCTGTTTCCGAAACTGAACTGGATAGTTTACTTGCCATTAAAGGTAAGGATGCATTACTTTTAAAGCTGGATGATTTTATTGCTGAAGAAGATAGAAATAGTTTGCGTGAGGATTTTCCCGAGGAAATTTATTTTAATGGTAATCCATATAAGGTTAGATATTTTGCGGGACACTATAAATATCCGGATGGACCGGCAATTTGTTTAAGAGTCCAGGATTTACTTGATTTGGGTAATCGAAAAATCACAAATATTATCAAAGATAATCCAAAATTTAAGCCGTTTATTGTAGTCTGTAATGGTGAGGAATTTATAAATCCGATAGTGATGGGAGCGGATTTGGATGAAATTAGAAGTGAGTATGATCTGATGCAGTTAAAAAAGCAATGGAAGGTAGCTCGTCGCGAAGTTGAGGTTAAGGGATTAAGAGGAAATGATGTCTTGGAATATTTTCAGCAGGTGTTGGAAGAAGTTGAAATCGGTAATAGCATATTTGCATCAGGTTCAAATTTAGCGGTGATGGGTTATAAAGGATTGAGAAAGGAGGGGAAAAAATATCTATTAACTCTTTTTGATAAGAAAGAGAAAGCAGTGGTGGGTACACTGGAGGTTTTGAAAGATTTGTTTGCTAATATTGTGAAACAAAATTTATATTTTACTGATACTGAGAAAAAGCGAATGATATCTAAACTGGAGAAATGTTTCCCCTATGATAATGCGGTAAGGAAGTTGGAAGAACTTGTTTGGCAAGGGCTAGGTATTGATAGGGAATTAATTTCTCAAAGTAAATTGAATAGTCAAAATGCTGTTAAAGAATTTTTGGAGAGCAAGAAGAACCATTTGGAAGAGGTAAAACAGAAAATCTTAAATCAGTTTCTCGACTAAATTTTTCCAATCTAAAATCGATAAGTTTTGCGGTCTTAGACCAGGATAAATGTTGGCTTGCTTAAATATTTCAGCTGGAATTTTGAGTCCTTTAATCAGTGTGTTGGAAAGTGTTTTTCTTTTTTGACTAAACGCTGCTTTGATTAGTTTGAAGAAAGTTTTAGTATCGGTAATAATTGGGGAATTATAAACGCTGATTTTTAAAATTGCTGAGTAGACTTTGGGAGCTGGATGGAAGCTGCCCGGTTTGACTTTGGCAATAATTTTTGGTTTCCCAAAAACTTGAGTTTGCAGACTGAGTACTGAATGATCTCCTTTTTGAGCACAAATTTTTTCGGCTACTTCTTTTTGTACCAATAGAACAATTAGTCCGGGTCGATTTTTATTGCCAAGAAAATGGCTTAGAATTGGAGAGGTTATGTAGTAGGGGATATTAGCTACCAGTTTATAGTCGTGATTTGGCGGGGTGAATTTAAGAGCATCTTGATGTAATAATTGGAAGTTGGCGTGTTGGCCGAAGCTTTTGGTCAGATATGGAATAAGTGTTTCATCCAGTTCAATGGAGTTTACCTGAGCTGCTGTTTGAATAAGCTCATTGGTGAGAATTCCCATGCCTGGACCAATCTCAATAACATTATCTTTATCATTGAGTTCTGCAGCTTGGACGATCTTATCTATAATGCCGGTATTAACTAAAAAGTTTTGTCCAAGCCTTTTCTTGGTGTAGAGACTATTTTCTCGAAGCAGAGCTAGCAGTTCTGATTTGTTATTATAAAGCATTAGTTAATCTTGATTTTTTTGAGACTGCTGGTATGACCACTGATAATAACGATGTTCTGCTGAGGTAGGTCTAGTGTTTTGCTTAGATATTTTATCAGCTCCAGATTAGCTTTTCCTTTTTCCGGTAAAGCTTTTATTCTTAGTTTTGCCAAATATTTATTGGAAGTAACTTGTAATAATCCTTCTAAACTATTGATTTTGCTGCGAGGGATAACTTTTAGGTCTAGAAATACAGTGTTATTTTGAGTAGCAGAAATTAATTCGTCAGTATTAAGCATGACGGTGACTTATACGGACTATCAATTTTCTTATTTCTTCGATGAACAGTGGTATTAGGGCCGCGCCGATAATTAATCCCCAATCAGCCAATTCCAGAGCCGTGGTTTTTAGATATGTTTGCAGGAAAGGAATATAAACAACTCCAATACAGATTATAATTGATAACAAGTTAGCCCAAATAATATTGGGATTTTGCATTGGGTTTTGTTGGAATACTGATTTAGTAAGGCTTCTTGCATTAAAAGCATTGGAAACTTGAGTCATTACCAAGGCAACGAAAGTAATGGTTGAAGCTTTAATGTAGAGATCAGGATCAATTTCGGTGCCATAAGTCCAACCATTTTGGAATAATTCATAAGCGTATAGCGCAATCATGATAGTACTGATTAATACACCCATATATACGTAGCGAGAGATGAATTTGAAATTCATAATTTTTTGATTCGGATTGCGAGGCGGCTTATTCATGATATCAGGTTCAGATGGTTCAGTTCCCAAGGCTAGGGCGGGGAACAAGTCAGTAGCCAAATTTACAGTTAATATTAATACAGCAGTTAACGGAGAAGCCAAGCCAATAAGGATACTTACAAATATGGTCGATACTTCTCCAATATTCGAAGAGAATATATAGAACATGAATTTTTTGAGATTCTCGTAAATAGTGCGTCCTTCTTTGATGGCAACTACGATGCTGGAAAAACTATCATCGGCTAAAACCATGTTGGAGGCTTCCCGAGAAACATCGGTGCCGGTAATACCCATTGCCACTCCAATATCTGCTCTTTTAAGAGCTGGTGCATCATTAACTCCGTCGCCAGTTACTGCAACAACTTCACCTAATTCCTTAATTAAGGAGACAATGCGGAGTTTGTCTTGTGGGCTTATGCGTGAGAAAACAAAATCAGTTTTCTTGTCACGCAGTTTTTCCTTAAGATCATAGTCAGTAATATTTATAAGATCTGCGCCTGTTATAATTTCATGGGGACGATTGTCAGAAATCAAATCAATCTCTTTAGCTATTGCTGATGCAGTCAGACCGTGGTCACCGGTAAGAATGTAAGTTTGAATTCCAGCTTTTCTGGTAAGGCGAACTGCGTCTTTTATTTCCGGTCGAGGTGGGTCAATCATTCCGGTGACACCGAGAAAAATCAGATCTTTTTCTATGATTTCCATATTATCCCGGTAATCTTCATTTTGAAGAATTTTATCAAGTACTTTTTGTGATATTTCTTTATAAGCATAACCAATTGTACGTAGAGCGTTTTGTGCGTACTGCTCATTTAGCTGAGTTATTTCTTCTTTATTCTCTTTGCGGAAGATCGTGGTTCGATTGTTACTGAGTCTTTGATCACAAATTTCGATAATATTGTCCGGAGCACCTTTGGTTAAGATATAAATTCTCTTGCTGTTAGCGTTTTGAACGATTTGACTCATCATTTTGCGTTCGGAGTCAAAAGGTAATTCGTAAACTTTTTCGTATATGGAAGCAACGTTTTCAGGATCAAAACCTATTTTTTGAGCCATAGTCAGCAGTGCACCTTCGGTAGGATCTCCCAACACTTTATATTTTCCGTTTTGATTAGTAAGTTCAGCGTTATTGCACAGTAAGGAAATTAGTGATACCCATTCAATGGGTTTATAAATATTGGGCTCTTTTTCAGATAATTCTTCAAGATTGTGTTCTTGAGTTTGTTTACCGTTATACTCAAAAACAGTTTTTTCTTCTTTTGTGATATGAATTTTACCTTTTGGTTCATAACCTGCATTATCAAAATCAAGATGGAAATTATCAATAAAAGCGTTTGTTACAGTCATTTCATTTCTGGTCAATGTTCCGGTTTTATCACTGCAAATAACTGTGGTTGCGCCAAGAGTTTCCACTGAAGAAAGCTGTTTGATTATGGCATTTTTTTTGGATAGTCTTTGAACTCCCAGTGCCAGAGAAATAGTTATAGTGGCCGGTAAACCTTCCGGCACAGCAGCAACAGCGATCGAAGCGGCAAAGAGAAAAGTTTCGGTTAGTTCTTTGCCCTGAATAGTGAAGAGATAGAGAAAAATAGCTGCAGTGATGGCTAGAGTAATTACTGCAGTCACAAAACCGATACGTCGGGATTCTTTTTCCAGGGGACTAAGGTCTTTTTTGGTTTCCAGAGTCAAATTGGCGATTTTTCCGAACTCCGTTCGCATGCCTGTTCGCATAACAATAGCTTTAGCATTTCCATGCGCAACATTGGTGCCGGTAAATACAAAATTGGCGATTCCAGTTTGATTATCGCTGTTTTCGTAATTGAAAGGAGCTTTGCGTACAGGTTTTGATTCTCCGGTTAAAACTGCTTCCTGAGTTTCGAAATTATGAGTTTCAAAAACAACAGCGTCAGCAGCAACGCTATCTCCTTCACTTAAAATTAAAATATCTCCCGGAACAATTTGTTCAGTATCAATAAGCATTTGCTTATTATTGCGAATTGCACGAGCTTGAGGAGAGACCATTTTTTTCAAAGCTTCAATTGCTCGTTCGGCCTTTTTTTTCTGAAAGTAACCGATTAAGCCATTAATTACGACAACTATATATATAATTACGGCATCAGTAGTTTCATGAGATAGTAAAGCGACTGTGGCTGCAAAAATCAGAATAACTACTAAAGTGTCTTTGAATTCTTCCAGTAGTTTTATCAGTTCAGACTTTTTTTTCTTTTCTTCCAGTTTATTGAATCCGTATTTTTTTTGACGGAACTTAACTTCATCATCTTTAAGCCCTTCAGGTGAGCTTTCCAATTCCATAAAAGGATTTTGGAACTCAAAATTCTTAGGATTTAAAGTGCTGGCCTCAGGTGTGTTTTTTGTTTTTGTCATCATTATTATTTTATATTATTACGTCGCCATTTGGCAATCTTTGCGTGATCACCGTTTAATAGGATTTCAGGTACTTCCAAAGCTTGAAAACTGCGAGGTTTTGTATAATGGGGATATTCTTTTTTGCCGGCAAGTGCTCGGGAAAATGTTTCTTCCTGATGAGATGATGGATCGCCTAGTACGCCGGGAATGAATCTGGATGTAGCGTCAATAAGTACCATGGCTGCCAGTTCTCCTCCAGTAAGTACATATTTCCCAATGGAGATTTCCTGATCAACACATAAGTCTATGATGCGCTGGTCAATACCTTCATAGCGGCCACATAGCAGTATTAAAGATTCATTCTTGGCCAAACTTTTAGCTCGGGTGTGAGTTAGAGTTTGCCCTTTGGGACTTAGGTAAACAACCGGGCCGGGATTTTTTTGCTTAACAAATTTGATGGTGTCAAAGAGAGGTTGAGGAGTCATGACCATTCCGGCGCCGCCACCATAAGGGGTGTCATCAACTTTTCCATGCTTGTCTTTTGTGAAATCACGTATGTCATGAATGTGTAAATCTAGAAGGTTTTTTTGTCTGGCAAGCTTGATAATACTTTCATTGAAGTAAGAATCAAAAATGTCCGGGAAAATGGTTAAAATATCTATGCGCATAAATCTAATCAGATTGAATTTATTCTAATGCAAAAGTTCTTAGAAGAGAATACCAAAAAACCGATCCTTGTGGGGACCGGTTTTTTTTAAGTCTTTAACGTTTGCTGAATTGTGGAGCACGACGTGCTCTTTTGAGACCCGGTTTTTTACGTTCTTTCTGTCTAGCGTCTCGTGTTAGGAAGCCGGCTTTTTTAAGAACAGCTCTAAGTGTTCCATCAAAATCCAGTAATGCGCGGGAGACTCCGTGTCGAATAGCTTCAGCTTGGGAATTCAATCCGCCGCCAGTGACTTTGACAGATATATCAAATTTATTATTTAAAGAAGCTAATCTAAGCGGGGCATTTACTGCTTCCAACATGGTTTTTTCCGGAAAATAGACTTTTCCTTCCTTTTCATTTACTGTTAATTGTCCTTTGCCGTTTTTATAAAGTCTGACGCGAGCGACAGAGGTTTTTCGTTTGCCGAGACCGGCAAAATATTCCTGAACGGAAGGCTTTTTCTTGGTTGTACTGGTTGATGTTTTAGTTGCTGGCATAAATTAGTTTATAATTCTAAGTTTTGTGGTTGTTGAGCTTCAAGATTGTGTTCGGGGCCGGCGAATACTTTCAGCTTTTTCAAAATTGATTTTTTAATTTTGGTAGCAGGAATCATTCCGGCAACTGCTCTTTTTATAATCTCTTCAGGTCTGTTTTCTCTAAGCTTTTCTACAGTAACAGCTTTAAGCCCACCGCTATAGCGAGAGTGAGAATAATAGGTTTTTTGCTGTTCTTTATTGCCTGATAATTTTACTTCAGCAGCATTTACGATAATTACATAGTCACCACAATCAACATGATTGGAAAATATTGTTTTACCTTTACCGCGTAGAATATCGGCTATTTTGGTTGCAATGCGTCCTAAAGTTTTGCCTTTGACATCAACCAGATACCATTTTCTTTGGATATCGGCTTGTTTCGGTGAGTGAGTTTTATGTGTAAGTGTCATTTTATACTAGTTCAATTTGTACAAGGGGGGCGCTGTCTCCGGCTCTAAAACCAAGATCAGAGATTCTGGTGAAACCTGTTTTGCGGTCTTGATATTTTTTAATTATTTCATCGAATAATTTGCGAGAGCTTTCTTCTGTGTGTAATACCTTTTGAATTTCCCGAATAGCAATTCTTTTATCTTTACTCTTAGCTGTGATAATTAGTTTTTCAATGATAGGTTGAATAGCTTTGGCCTTGGCTTTGGTTGTTTTCACCTTACCATGAGTGATCAAAGAAGTAGCCAAATTGCCAACAAGCAGCTTGCGGGCTTGAAATGGTCTGTTGATCCGGTTTTTCTTTACATTATGTCTCATGTTGTTGATAGATTATTCTTCGCTAAGAGTTAGACCTTTAGTTTCTAAAGCATCACGTACTTCAGTGAGTGCTTTTTTACCAAATCCTCGTAAATTAGTCAATTTACTCTCAGTACATTTTGATAGTTGTTCAATCGAACCAATTCCGCCATTAATCAATGCGTTAAGAGTTCTTGGTGAGAAACCGAGAATTTCAATTGGAGTATATGCTTCCTGAACCGGTTTATTCTTTTCTTCCTCTTCTTGTTTTTGGGAAATCTTGTCGAAATCACTCATATAGGCTTCCTCAACCATGGCATTTTCTTTATTGAAAAGGTTGAAATATGATTGAAGGATGTTTGAAGAGAATTTGACTGCGTCTTCCGGGGAGATTGATCCGTCAGTTTCAACTTCAAGAACCAGTTTATCTAGATTAGTCATTTGACCGACACGAGTAGCTTCCACGTCATATCTCACTTTCTTGACCGGAGAAAATATTGAATCTAAAAGAATGATTTCAGGATCCACATGTGCTTTTTGCTTAACTGAAACTGGTACATAGCCGACGCCTTTCTCCACTATCATATCAATTTGCAATTTGGCACCTTTTTCCAGAGTGGTGATGTATTGATCAGGATTTAGAATTTCAATGTCACTAGGAGTTTGAATATCTTTAGCATAAACTTCACCTTCTTTATTAGCTTTTAAAGTAATGATAGAAGCTTCTGCGCTGGTTTTCACAACTCTGACTAATTTCAAATTCAATGTAATGTCCAAAACACTATCCTTAACACCTTTTATAGTTGAATATTCATGAGTTACACCTTCAATTTTGATTCCGGTAATACATGATCCGGGCAGTGAAGATAAAAGTACACGTCGAAAGGAATTACCAGTAGTTATACCATAACCCGGAGGTAATGGACCGACCATGAAGACTGTATGATTGTCTTCGATTTTGTCGATTTTAATTTTAGGAATTCCAATTTCTTCTTGTATTTGATGCATGCAACAATTGGTTTAAGGATTATTTAAGCTTTTGAGTAGAACTCAACGATCAAGTTACCTGCGATAGATTGTTCCAATTCTACCTTTTCAGGTTCGCGAACAACTTTACCTTTCATGCCAGGTAGATCTACCTCAAGCCATTTAGGTGCCTTAACTTTGCGAAGGGCATTCTCCTTGAAAATAGGGGAGTCCTTCTTTTTAGCTACAAGATTAAATGTATCTCCAGCTTTACATTGAATTGAAGGTACTTTAATTCTTTTGCCATTTAATTCAATAAGTCCGTGTCCAACCATTTGTCGTGCTTGATATCTAGTAGTGGCCAGTCCGGATCGGAAGATAATATTATCAATGCGAAGTTCTAGTAATTTCAATAATTCGTCAGCTGAAATGCCATCTTTTTTACTGGCTTGTTCATAATACTTGCGAAATTGTTTTTCACTGACATTATAGATATAGCGAGCTTTTTGTTTCTCCATAAGCTGCTTGGCATATTCAGATTTCTTTCCGAAACTTTTTTTAGCTCCATGAGCTCCGGGAGCGTAAGATTTTTTGATTGTTGGATGGTTTTGACTTAAGTCTGCATTACTGGGCAGTCTGATACCAACTTTTCTGAATAGTCTACTTTTTGGTCCTGTATATTTTGACATGAATGAACAGAATTATAATTTTTTACACACGTCTAGATTTGCGGGGACGACAACCATTGTGAGGAATCGGTGTGATGTCAGTAATAGTTTCAATGCTAATTCCTGCACCGTTAATTCCTCGAATAGCTTGATCTCGTCCTGCTCCAATACCTTTTACAAACACATCTACTTTTTCAAGTCCATAAAGCAGAGCTTTGTTGGCAGCAGCTTCAGCAGAAATTTGAGCGGCATAAGGAGTCGCTTTTTTCGCTCCTTTGAAGCCGTTTGCACCAGCGCTGCTCCAGGAAAGGGTATTCCCTTTATTATCGGTAAATGTAACAATAGTATTATTAAAACTGGACTGAATATAAACTTTTCCTTCGGTAACAGTCCTCTTATTTTTTGACTTTTTCACTTTTTTAACCGGAGCTTCTTCTTTGGCATTATTTTTTTTCACCTCTTTGTCAGCCTTAGTTGTGGCAGCCTTAGTTGTGTCAGCCTTAGTTGTGTCAGCTTTTTTCTCTGCAGGTTTTGTTTCATCTGCTTTAGTAGTCTTAGCTGCAGCTTTTGGCTTTTCTTCCTTGGCAGCCGCGTCTTTTACCTGCTTTTTAGCTTCTTTTTCAGCCATGTAAATAAAGAATTAATGATTATTTAGTAGCGATCTTCTTATTGGCAACAGTCTTTCGTTTACCTTTTCTGGTTCTGGTGTTGGTCTGAGTATTCTGACCTCGAACGGGGAGACCTTTTTTATGTCTCATTCCTCTATAAGTGCCAATATCTTGCAAATGTTTAACATCTAATTGTTGTTTACGTCGAAGATCACCTTCTGTAAGGTGTTCGGTAACTTTTTCACGTAATTTACTTTCATCAGCTTCAGACAGATCTTTTGCCTTAGTGTTCTCATCAATTTTAACATCTTTTAAGATTTCACCAGCAAGTTTTCTACCAATACCGTAAACCGCTGTTAATCCGATAGCGATTCTTTTATCTTTAGGTAAGTTGATTCCTGCAATTCTAACCATTGTAAGTATTTAATAGATATTATTAACCTTGTCTTTGCTTATGCTTTTTATTTTCACAAATAACCCGGATTACTCCTTTTCTCTTAATAACTTTGCATTTAGCACAGATTGGTTTCACGGATGATCTTACTTTCATTGTAAATATTAGTTAATATTTATTACTCTTTTTGTTCGCTTTCAGTTTCACTTTTACTTTCATTGTCAGTGTTTTCGATATTTTCTTCAACTTCCGGTTCAGTCACGACCTCTATTTGAGGTTTATGTTTATGTCTGAAGATAATTCTGCCCTTACTTAAGTCATAAGGAGTTAGTTCTACCGTGACATAATCTCCTGGGAGGATGCGGATATAATTGATTCTCATCCGTCCGGAGATGTGTGCTTTGATAACATGGCCCTGATAATTCTGGTCTTGTAATTCTATTTTGAATAGTGCGTTAGGATAGCATTCCAAAACTCTTCCGATTGCTTCAATAACTTCTTTGGCCATATATTTTTTTGCTTGTTACTCTGTAGAATTGCAGTTAATATGTAGTTTTCCTACAAAGCGTTTGGATTCTACACGACGGATTTTTCAATTGCAAGCTCTTTTTTTTGTTTTTTATTTTGGCTTAATAGAGAGGATTTGGGGCCCTTTTTCTGTTATCAAAATTGAGTGTTCAACTTGGGCTGACAGGGACCTATCCTTAGTGATAATTGTCCAGTTGTCAGAGAGGGTTTTAATGGCTTCTCCATGCATAGTTAAGATTGGTTCGATTGCAAAAGTCATGCCCGGTTGAATTAAGATGCCCGGATCATCTGTGGCATAATTATAAATATAGGGATCTTCATGCAGATTTTGGCCCAGTCCGTGGCCGGTAAGTTCACGGACAATGCCGTAACCTTCTTTTTTTACTACTTTTTCAATAGCCTTACTTATTTCTGATGTTCTTTTGCCTGGTTGTGCTGCTTCGATACCTTTTTCTAAAGCTTTATAAGCAGTTTTGATGAATTTTTCTACTGTTGGATCGACTTTTCCGATGGCTGTTGTAAACGCGGCATCACTATAAAACCCATCAATAATCACCCCACAATCAATACTAATAATATCACCATTTTGCAGAGGGCGGGTATCAGGGATGCCATGTACAACTTGTTCATTTAAATTGGTGCACAATGTATTTGGAAAACCTTGATAACCTTTAAATCCCGGGAGTGCGCCTTGTTCGCGAATTCGTTTTTCCGCATATTGATCAAGCTCTAGAGTGCTGATGCCAGGAAGGCACTTTTCCTTAAGCTCACTTAAAACTTGTCCCAGAATCTTGCCGGCCTGGATCATGGATGCAATTTCAGCCGGATTTTTAATAGTGACTCGTTGATCACCTTCTTGCCAAATCTTGATGGTAATTTAATTTATGAGGTAGGTTTGCATTTTGCTCACTATTGCTTGATTAACATCTTCAATGCTTTGGTCGCCGTTAACATCAATTACCAAACCTTGAGAGCGATAGTGATCAATAACAGGTTGAGTTTTTTGGTGAAAAATTTCAATTCTTTTTTTGATTGTATCATAAGTATCGTCACTTCTATTTTCAATTTCAGCGCGTTTCAATAGTCTTTTAATAGTTCTTTCTTCATCCATAACCAGGTTTACAGCGATGAATTTGCGATTGTGCTTTTTGACTATTCCTTTAAATTTGTCTTCCTGCTCATGATTTCGAGGGACGCCGTCAAATATAATGCCTTCTTCAGCAGGGTGTTGGTCCAGGAAGTCATTTAATATGTCAAAAATTATTTCTGAGTCTACATGATGGCCTTTTTGCAGGGTTTCTTTGATTTTGCGACCTAAATCCGTGTCTTTTTTGGCATATTCACGTAGTTCTCCACCCATTTCAAAAATACGCATATTATAGCGTTCAGCCAAAAGTCGGGCCTGAGTTCCTTTGCCTGAGCCTTGAATTCCAAATAGTACTAAATCCATATTAATAAAGTTTATTATAATCGTGCATCACCAGCTGGGCATTGATCTGTCGAACAATTTCCAGGATAACACTGACGATGATAATAAGGCCGGCACCACCAATTAATGTTGGGATGGCTCCAATGGATAAAGAGCTGGAGAACATAGTTAAAAGTTGAGGTGAAACAGCTAAAAGTCCAATAAAGACACCTCCGAATAAATTCAGATGATTAGAAACTGCCCCAAGATATTTGGAAGTTTCTTGCCCCGGTCTGATACCTGGAATATATCCTCCCCGTTTTTGAATATTCTCGGCAACTTGATCCGGATTGAAAGTAATACTGACATAGAAGAAGGTGAATCCAAGTACTAAGAGGAAGTAGAAAACCAGATAACCAACAGAATTAGCGTGGAAATTGGAGAGTAAGAAATCAGCAATTGCTTTTAGTGTTGGATTGGTCGAATTTTGCATGAATTGAGCAACGATGCCAGGGAAGCTTACTACAGATAAGGCAAAGATAATCGGAATCATACCGGCTTGGTTGATACGAATCGGTAAATTGGATTTTTGACTGCTCCCACGAGCCCCTCTGGTGGCATAGATTATGGGAATGCGCTTTTCTCCTTCCGAGACTAGCACAACAAACACCAGTAAGATTAGTGTTATCAGGATCATTAATACGAATGGTATCAAAAGATCAGTTGATTGTTGAGCCAGAGCTAATTGTTGACTAAAAATGGCAGGAGTGGAGGAGAGGATTCCGGCTAAAATCAAGATGGAGATACCATTACTGATTCCATATTCTGTGATGAGTTCACCTAGCCACATCAAAAGGATAGCACCTGTAGTGATGGTTAACATGATTGGTAGAATTACTTCCGGAGCTCCCATGTTTTCAATAATCGGAATTTGTGATTGTGCGTTAAGGAAGATAATCATACCGTAGGATTGCAAGAAGGCAATTGGTACTGTTAACCAACGTGTATATTGATTAAGTTTGCGACGTCCATCTTGTCCTTCTTTGGAAAGGGCTTCTAATTTAGGAACAATTACTGTCAGAAGCTGAATGATGATGGAGGCGTTAATATATGGGGAAAGTCCCATCAAGATTATGGAAAAGTTCTCGGCACTACCACCTGTAAGGAGACTGTATGTACCCAGAAGTTGATTTCTTTCAAAAATAAGTCTAATTGCATCAGTGTCGGCACCGGGTATGGAAATTTGAGCAATTAGGCGATAGATGATCAGAATTGCCAATGTGAAGAGAATCTTGTTGCGAAGTTCTGTTGAGTTCCAGATTTGGCGTAAGTATTTTAACATTGGTAGATAATTTATTTAGTCTTGGTTTCTTTAGACTTTTTTTTAGCTTTTTTAGCAGGTGCTTCCTTTAGTAATTCAATAATTTTACCTCCGGCAGCTTCTATTTTTTCTTTAGCTGAATCAGAAACACGACTGACTTTTATAGTTAGCTTCTTTTCAATCTCTCCTCCTCCAAGAATTTTGACCGGTTTTTGCTTATCATTAATAATTTTCTTTTCGTATAGCTTTATAACGTCGACCTCAGTTCCATCCTCAAACTTGTTTAATTTACTAAGATTGACAGGTTGAAAGACAATACGATTGGGATTCTTGAAACCTTTTAGTTTAGGCATTTTGCGATAAAGGGGAGTAGTACCACCGGCAAAGCCAGGTCTAATTTTCCCACCGGTTCTGGATTTCTGACCATTCTCACCTCGTCCGGCTGTTTTTCCAAGTCCTGAACCGACACCGCGACCAAGTCGTTTCCTAGTTTTAGTTGCGCCTTTATTGCGTCGTAAATTTTGTAGTGCTTGCATGATAGTACTTTAATTGATTTAGTCTTTCCGCTCTTTTTTAGGAGATGATTTTGCTGCAGGATTTTTTGCTGCAGGATTTTTTGCCGCAGTTTCTTTATTGGCTTTAGGTGCAGCTTTGGCAGATTTAGCAATTGGTTTAGTGTTTTTCTGTCCAGCATTTTGCTGCTTTTCTTGAGGTTTTGTTTCAGCTAAAGTTCCAGCGGCTTGGATAGGGTTGGATTTCTTTTTTAGCCAAGGAATAGGTTTAAGATTTCCCAAGGCTTTAACAGTTGCCAAGCTATTATTAAGTCTGTTTTTGGCTCCAAGTGATTTACTGAGAATGTCGGTAACCCCGGCAAGTTCGAGTACTTTACGTACAGAGCCGCCCGCTTTAATTCCGGTACCAGGGCAAGCCGGCATTAGTTTGATATTAGCGCTTTTGAATTTGATTTGTAGTTGATGGGGGATAGTACCTTCCACTAATGGCACTTCGATCAGATTCTTTTTACCTTGGGCAATGGCTTTGGAAATAGCACCGGTAACTTCAACTGATTTTCCGACGCCAACACCTACTTTGCCTTTCTTATTCCCGACAACTACAGTAGCTCTGAAACGTAGACGACGACCACCTTTAACCACACGAGTAACACGGTCAATCTGTATTACTTCTTCTTCGTATTCTTTTTGCTCTTTGACTGGAGCTTTACCTTTTCTGTTAAATTGTTTAGCCACGTTATATAGAGTTAGATATGATGATTAAAACTTTAGCCCTCCTTCACGAGCACCTTCAGCAATAGCTTTTATGCGTCCATGAAAGCGGAAACCGTTACGATCGAATACACAAGTATCGATTTTCTTTTCTTTAGCCATTTTTGCTAATTCCAAACCAACTTGTTTAGCTTTTTCCATTTTAGTACCTGTTTTAATTTTCAGGTCAGAAGTGCCAACGATGGTTTTATTGGATTGATCATCAACAATTTGAGCATAATTATTGTTGAGACTCTTGAAGACTACAAGTCTTGGTCTTTTGCTGGGATTTTGTAGTTTGCCGGCAGTTCTTCTTTTGCGACTTACTCGTTGTTGATGTTTAACGTTATTCATGACTATAAGATAGAATTAAATTATTTTTCTTTACCGGCTGCTTTACCTGCCTTAATTTGAACTTTTTCTCCAAGATAGCGAACGCCTTTGCCCTTGTAGGGTTCAGGTTTGCGATATGATCTTATTTTGGCAGCTACTTCTCCAACTGTTTGCTTATCAATACCTTTGATACTAAGGATATTCTTTTTTTCTTGATCAATCTCGATTTGTATACCCTCGGGTGGTTGGAATTCTATATTGTGTGATAGTCCAAGGCTTAGGACAAGTTTGCTTCCTTGTAAGTTGGCGCGATAACCGACTCCCAGAATTTCCAGTTTCTTTTCAAATCCTTTGGTTACTCCTTCAATCATATTATTAATCAGAGAGCGGCTTAGTCCATGCAGTTCACGATTTTTTTTCATGTTATTGGGTCGGGTAACCGCAACTTGATCATCAGTGATTTCCACTTTAATTGGAGCAGAAATTGAAGCTGATAATTCTCCCTTAGGTCCTTTTACTTTAACCAGATTATCAGAACCTACTTCAACGGTTACGCCCTGGGGGATTGTAATTGGTTTTTTTCCGACTCTAGACATCTTTAATTAAATTTATTTATTAAAATACTTCACAAATCAATTCACCTCCGAGATTCTGTTTTTTAGCTTCTTCACCTGTCATAACTCCTTTGGGAGTGGAAAGAATAGCTATCCCGATTCCTCCTCTAACTTTCTTAATATCCTTGCTCTTTATATAAATTCTTTGTCCGGGCTTGCTGACGCGTTTCAATTCGATGTCAGTTTTTTCCGGATTTAAAGTGATTTCAATATCTTTTTTCAGATCGCCATTAACTTGAAATGATTTAATAAATCCCTTTGCTTTAAGTTGTTCAAGAATATCAGTCTTGTTCTTAGAGTGGGGAAGTACAACCAAGTCTTTTTGAGCTCGGCTGGCATTTCTGATTCTGGTCAATAGGTCTGCGATAGGATCTGTATACATTTTAAGTTTAGTTATTTTACCAAGAAGATTTTTTGAGCCCCATTATTTTACCGTTTCTGGCTTTTTCTCTGAAACAGATGCGACAAATACCAAACTTTCTCATATATCCGTGTTGTCTGCCGCAAAGCTTACAACGATTATAGACTTTAGTGCTATGCTTGGGCTTTTTACCGGCTGCATACTCACTAATAGCCTTTTTCTGTCTGTTCTCAGTTTTTACAATAAGTGCTTTTCTTGCCATTGATTTAAGTTTAGGCGTTATTTAGTAGGGGCTCCTTGGAATGGGAAGCCTAGTTCTTTCAATAATTGATAAGATTCTTGATTGTTTTTGGCATTAGTAACTACTGTGATCTGTAGTCCATGTGCTCGTACGATATCATCCTGATTTATTTCCGGAAATACAGTATGTTCCTTAATTGCTAGTGAATAATTTCCTTTACCATCAAAGCTTTTCGGAGAAATTCCTCTGAAGTCTCTAGTACGTGGTAGCACGATATTTACCAATTTATAGATGAAGTTATACATACTTTCTCCACGTAGGGTTACATGAATGCCAACTGGCATACCCTCTCTGATTTTGAAATTGGAGATAGATTTGCGAGCTTGTGCCACCACCGGTTTTTGACCGGCAATTCTTGTGATATTGTCAACAATTTCTGAATAGTCCTTACTTCCTTCCAACAATTTACCAATACCCACATTGATGATAACTTTTTCAACTTTAGGTACAGCATTAACGTTCTTGATTTTTAAATCCTGTTGAAGTCGAGAAACAATTTCATTTTTGTAAATTTCTCTGAGGAAAACGGGTTTTGATGCTGATTTGGTAGCCATTATTTCTTAGATTTAGATTTAGTTGCTTTAGCGACAAGATTATCCAGCGAACTTTTTGATTTACTACTGATACGTTCTTTCTTGCCGGTAGATAATTTTTGAAAATGTATGCGTGTAGGTTTATTAGTTTTAGGATCAACTATCATTACATTCGAGGCATTCATGTATCCTTCCAGTTTGATCTTTTCACCGGGCTGATTTGCTCTTTTTTTAATATGTTTAGTGCGAAGATTCAGTTTTTCCACTTTAATGCGATTGTTTTTACGATCAATATCAATAATTTTTCCGGTTTTACCCTTATCTTTTCCTGTGATTACAATGACGTTGTCGTTTACTTTGAGTTTCATAATACTTCTGGTGCTAAACTGATAATTTTTTGATAACCCTTTTCGCGAAGTTCACGAGGGATTGGTCCGAAAACACGAGATCCTTTTGGTTCACCGTCTTTATTGATGATTACAATTGCATTTTCGTCGAAACGAATATATGAACCATCCTTGCGGCGAGTCTCTTTCTTAGTTCTAACCACTACACCTTTTTCTACGGCATGTGTTTTGACAATACCTTTAGGTTGAGCGTGTTTGATAGCTACTACTATCACATCTCCGATGCGGGCGTATCTTTTGCGTGTTCCTCCCAGAACCTTGATGCATTTAGCTTCTTTGGCTCCTGAGTTATCTGCGATTTTTAATAGTGATTCTTGTTGTATCATCTTTTAGTAAGATTAGGCAGTTTTAGCTGCTGCTTTTTTTTCTGGTGCAACCACTGTCCAACGCTTGGTTTTACTTAGTGGTCTGGTTTCATAAATAGTGACTTCATCTCCGACTTTATATTCTCCCTGAGGATTATCTACAATATATTTTTTGGACATTCTGTATCTCTTTTTATACTTAGGGTGAAGCTTATATGTGTGAACTTGCACCACTAAAGTCTTTTCCATTTTGTCTCCGATAACGGTTCCTTTTTTACTTCTAGACATTGTTAGCAGTTAGTGATTTTTGTTCAGTTTGTACTGTATTTATTTGAGCTATATATTTCTTGATTTTGCTAAGAGTATCGCTTTTTTGAGAAGTTTGATTCTCAACCAGTAACTTATGTTTGGTTAAATCGTGTTGAGCTTTGTTAAGCTCTTCTTGCAATGCTTTAGCGTCTAATTTTCGTAATTCTTCTATTGTTAACATTAGATTTCGTTCGAATTAATAAATTTACATTTTACTGGTAGCTTTTGGGCAGCCAATTTCATAGCTTCTTTAGCCAGATCTTCAGTTACACCATCCATTTCAAACATGATAGTTCCTTTTCTGATTGTAGCTACGTAGTGATCCAATGCTCCTTTACCTGAACCCATAGGTACTTCCGCTGCTTTTTTGGTAATAGGTTTGTGAGGAAAGACTCTAATCCAGATTTTCCCTCCTCTCTTAATATGTCTGGTCATGGCACGACGAGCTGCTTCAATTTGTCGGGCAGTAATTTCCGCTCCGGTTGTAGCTTTCAAGCAGAAGGTGCCGAATGCCGGCAAATGTCCTTTGGTAGCCAATCCTTCTTGGCTTCCACGAAGGCGATGTGATTTGCGATATTTTGATTTCTTTGGTCCGAACATATGTGCTTAGTTTAAAGCCAGTGCAATCTACTATGTGATAGATTTTTGGTCAAGATTATTTATTGATGTATTCGCCCTTTTGGTTAAAGATATCTCCCTTATAAATCCAAACGCTGATTCCAATGGTTCCATAAGTGGTTCGAGCCGGTAAATTTGCATAGTCGATATTGGCTCTGAATGTGTGAAGAGGGATTTTTCCGGTAGAGAAGAATTCTGAACGGGAAATTTCCACTCCATTGAGACGACCGGCAAGGGAAATTTTCACACCTTTGGCGCCCGCTTCAATGGCTTTTTCCATGGCCATTTTTGCAGCTCTTCTATAGGAAACTCTTTTCTCAATTTGCTTAGCAACGCTATCAGCAAGCAAAGTTGCATCAAGTGCAGGTTTCTTAATTTCTTTAATTGATACAGAAAACTCCTCGTTAAATTGCTTTTTGAGTTTGTCACGCAGTGCATCCAAATTGGCTCCTTGGCGACCGATAATAATACCGGGTTTAGCACTGTGAATTGTGACAATTACTTTATTGGCGGTTCGATGTATCTCGATTGTGGAAACTCCCGCATCCGGTAATTCTTTTTGAATGATACTTTCAATCTCGAAATCCTGGTGAAGGAATTTGCTGTACTTTTTCTTAGGAGCAAACCACCTAGAATCCCAAGTTCTAATGATACCGATTCGCTGTATGATAGGATTTACTTTTTGACCCATAGCAATATATTATTATTTTTTAGTGGATTTAGGTGCAGCTTTTTTAGGTTTCTCTTCCTTAGTTGCAGTCTCGGCTTTCTCTTCAGTCTTATCAGTTTTAGTTGTCTTCTTGGTTGCTGCTGCATCTTGAATACCTAGAAGAACAGTAATATGTGAAGTTCTTTTAGCAATTGGGTGAACTCTACCTCGGGAAATCGGTACACTTCTTTTATAGGTAGGCCCTTTATTGATGACTATTTCTCTGACAAAAAGGTTACCCTTTTCTTGCTTATAATTAGTTGTAGCATTAGCTACAGCACTATTTAAAAGTTTATACAGAATTTTTGCCGCTTTCTTGGGTGTATATTTTAGAATTTCCAAAGCATCATTTACCGGTTTTTTACGAACCATGCCGGCTACAAGATTGGCTTTTTGAGGAGTGATTCTAATTGTTCTTAAAATTGCTTTCATGTCTTTTTATAATAATTATCCTTGTGCTTTAGCTAATTTACCACCATGACCTTTGAATTTGCGAGTGTGAGCGAATTCTCCCAATTTACGTCCAACCATTTCTTCAGTTATATAAATTGGTAGGTGTTGTTTGCCGTTGTGTACGGCAATGGTGAACCCAACAAACTCTGGAGCAACTGTGCTTGAGCGAGCCCAAGTTTTAACAACTTTCTTGTCTCCATTATCAAGCATTGCTTGAATTTTTTTCATGAGTTTTTCGTCTACGTAAGGGCCTTTCTTTGAACTTCTAGACATAATACAGTTAGTTTACTGATGTTATTTTTTAAGTTTATTACCTTTTCTTCTGCGAATAATCATTTTGTCACTTTGCTTTCTCTTGCGGGTTTTTACTCCAAGAGCGGCAAGTCCCCAAGGTGTTTTGGGATGCTTTAGACCGATGGATTGCAAACCTTCACCACCACCATGAGGATGATCTACTGGATTCATAGCTTTACCTCTGACTTGTGGTCTCTTTCCTAACCAACGATTGCGTCCAGCTTTACCGATCTTGATCAGACTGTGATCTACATTACTGACAACACCTAGAGTGGCGAAACAGTTTTTATTGATTAAGCGAGTCTCACCGGAAGGTAATTGGACTTGAGCATATTCTTTTTCTACAGCCATAAGTGATGCTTTTGCCCCAGCGGAACGTACAATTTGGCCACCTTTATCTTTTTCCAGTTCAAGATTATAGATGCTGTAACCGGCAGGAACATGTTTGAGCATAATGCGATTTCCGGTAGCAATTTTTGCTTTATCATTGGTTATAATTTCATCTCCCACCTTGATTCCTTCAGGAGCCAGGTGATATCTCTTTTCCCCATCCTTATAATTTACTAGCATTATTAGAGCCGTTCTGTTTGGATCATATTCAATTGCGGCAACTTTACCCGGGATACCCATTTTATCAACACGTTTGAAATCAATTGCTCGATATTTTCTTTTATGTCCGCCACCTCTGTGTCGAATTGTGATTTTACCAGCGCTACCGCGTCCAGATATTTTCTTTTTACCAGAAGTTAAACCCTTTTCTGGTTTAGTTTTGGTTACCTCTTTAAAAGACAGCGTTGTTTTGTGTCTTTGTCCCGGTGTTGATGATTTATAAGTTTTGACTGCCATGATTATTTAGATTTAGATGTAGTCTTAGCTTTTTTTGTATCTTTCTTGGCTGCAGCAGCTTTCTTAGTAGTTTTCAGCTTGTTTTCTTTAACTTCCTTTTCCAGTTTTGTGACGTCGAGTTTGGCTCTTTTGGCTAATGTGATGTACGCCTTTTTCTGAGTAGGTCTCTTGGTCATAGTTCCATATTTGATACGTCTCTCCTTGGAAGGAGATTGGGTGACTCGAACTGTTTGCACATCGGCGCCATAGATTTGCTTGATAGCATTCTTAATGTCAACTTTGGTTGCTTTAGGATTTACCCAGAATACGTAGACATTCTTTTCCTGAAGCAAAGTAGTCTTTTCAGTTTGAGCCGGTTTGTAGATGATTTCGTAGGTTTTCATTTAATTCTTATTTAAAAAAACGTCTTCGATTTTTTTGAGGGCTTCCTCCATGAAGACGATGTTTTCATATTTTTGTAAATCTGCGATGTTGAGATAGTTAACAATGATAGTCTTCACATGCGGTAAATTACGGACTGATTTGGCAATCACATCATTTCTTTCAGGTAGGACTAAAAGAGTGTCTTTTCCCAGAGGGAGCTTTTTAAGCACTTCCAAGATCTGCTTGGTCTTAATTTCAGGAGATTCGTATTTATCCAGTCCTAAAACTTTGTCTTCACGTACCTTTTGAGATAAGGCAGAAAACAGAGCAAGACGTCTCTGTTTCTTAGGCATATTTTTTTTGAAATTGCGGTTATTGCGAGGTCCGAATGCTACACCACCACCGATTTGATGCGGATTGACGGTTGAACCTTGGCGGGCATAGCCGGTACCTTTTTGACGATATGGCTTTTTCTTACCACCTACAATTTCAGCTTTAGTTTTAGTATGCGCAATTGAACCAACACGACGATTAGATAGCTGTCGAACTAATGCTTGTTGAATTAAATCTCGATTAAATTCCGCTTCAAAGATTACAGGAGAGGCGCTAAATTCGCCTTTGACTTTACCTTCCTGATTGTAAATAGTAATTTTCGCCATGTTAAAGCTTAAGTCAGTTTATTAATAGTTACATAGGAATTGATTGATCCAGGAACAGGTCCTCTAATACCAATCAAGTTTTTCTTAGGATCAATATAAGCAATCTCAGTTCTTTTGATAGTAGTCTTCGCATTTCCCAAGTGCCCCGGCATTTTTTTACCTTTGTGAATTCGGCCAGGTGAAGCACAGGCTCCGACTGAACCAGGTTCTCGATGATGATGAGAACCATGACTTTCAGGACCACGTGAGAAATTCCATCTTTTAATTCCACCTTGGAAACCTTTTCCTTTGGAGACTCCAGTTAAGGAAACTTTATCTCCTTCTTCAAAAATGCCGATAGTTACCTCAGTTCCTTTCTCAAGTCCCGCAGTGTCTTCAACTTTAATCTCTTTTGAATAATAATACTTTTTAGTCTTTGATGGTTGACGACGTTTAGAATACCCAAGAACAATAGCATTATAGCCATCATTATCTTCGGTTTTCACTTGAGTGATAGTATTGGGGCTGCATTCAATAATTGTGACCGGTACGACAACTCCGTCGTCTTTAATCACTCGCGTCATTCCTAGTTTTTTTCCTAGTATACCTTTCATATAAAATGATTAGAGGTTATTCCTAATGCCCTGCAAGAGGGTAGGTAATGGTTGAAGACTTAGGAGAGCCCGCAACCTGATAACATAATTTATACATTTGCTATCATTCTGATCTCAATGTCAACTCCAGCAGGTAGATCCAGATTAGTTAGCGAATCAACTGTCTTAGGAGTACATTCAGTAATGTCAATTAATCTTTTGTGAGTTCTGATTTCATACTGGTCCCGAGCATTTTTGTGAACAAATGTTGATCTGTTTACAGTTACCTTATCTGTTTTGGTAGGTAAGGGGATCGGGCCGGCAACAATGGCGCCTGTGCGTTCTGCAGTGTCGATGATCAAGCGAGATGAGTTGTCCACAATCTTGTGGTCATAAGCTTGAATCTTTATGCGTATTTTCTGTTTAGCTGCCATTTGTCAAAGAGATTAGTTAAATGAGATAGATCAGTAAGTTTACTCAATAATTTTAGTTACAACACCTGCACCAACGGTTCGTCCACCTTCACGGATAGCGAAGCGAAGACCTTCATCCATCGCGATTGGCGCACCTAGTTCAACTTTGATCTTGATGTCATCACCAGGCATTACCATTTCAGCACCTTCCGGTAATTCAAGAGCACCAGTTACGTCAGTTGTTCGGATATAGAATTGAGGTTTGTAACCTTTGAAGAATGGAGTGTGTCGACCACCTTCTTCTTTAGTTAGGACATATACTTGAGCTTCAAATTTAGTATGTGGTTTGATTGATCCTGGTTTAGCAAGAACTTGTCCTCTTTCGATATCATCTCTTTCCACACCACGTAGTAGTACACCGACATTATCACCAGCTTGACCTTCATCAAGAAGCTTCTTGAACATTTCAACACCGGTAACAACAGTTTTAATTGTATCTTTTACACCTACGATTTCCACTTCTTCATTTACTTTAACGATACCTTGCTCGATTTTTCCTGTAGCGACAGTTCCACGTCCTTTAATAGAGAAAACGTCTTCAACCGGCATTAGGAATGGTTTATCAAGATCACGTTTTGGTTCTGGAAGATAGCTGTCTAATGTATCAAGAAGATCTTGGATACATTTGGTAGCTTCAGCATCATTTGGATTTTCAAGAGCCTTAAGAGCAGAACCCTTAATAATTGGAGTGTCATCTCCAGGATATCCATACTTAGTTAGAAGTTCACGGATTTCCATTTCAGATAGCTCAGCAATCTCAGGATCAGCCATATCCATCTTATTCATGAATACAACAATGTATGGAACGTTTACCTGCTTAGCTAGAAGAATGTGTTCACGAGTTTGTGGCATAGGACCGTCAGCAGCCGATACTACTAGAATAGCACCATCCATTTGAGCGGCACCAGTAATCATGTTCTTAATGTAGTCTTCATGACCTGGACAGTCAACGTGGGCATAGTGTCTCTTTTCAGTTTCGTACTCTTGGTGAGAAGTAGCAATGGTAATACCTCTTGCTCTCTCTTCAGGAGCTGCATCAATTTCATCATACTTTCTTGCTTGCGCCATACCTTTTTTAGCACAGTAGAAAGTGATTGCTGCGGTTAAAGTAGTTTTTCCGTGGTCAACGTGACCGATGGTACCTACATTAACGTGTGGTTTTGTCCTTTGAAATACGTCTGCCATAGTATTAAGAAGTTAGTAAATTGTTTTTAATTTTCCTGTTAAATATAAGTAAGTAATGCCTTTGAGGGGGCAAATGCCAAGTGATATTATCGGAAAAGCATATTGATTGCAAACCTTTTTTTTTGATTTTTTATATGGAGAATTGCGGCTTCTTTTAGCCATTTATCCTTTCTTGCCTCTTTCGGTAATAATTTTCTCAGTGACATTGTTCGGAGCTTTTTCGTAGCGGTCGAATTCCATGCTGAATGCTGCACGTCCTTGGGTTAATGAACGCAAGGCTGTGGCGTAACCGAACATTTCAGAAAGTGGAACACGACAGTCAATGATTTTAGCGTTACCTCTGTCTCCGGTGTGTAGGATTTGTCCTCGTCGTGAAGAAAGGTCACCCATTACATCTCCAAAATAATCTTCCGGAGTTGTTACTTCAACTTTCATAATTGGCTCTAGTAGAATAGCTCCGGCAGCTCGGGCTCCTTTTTGGAAGGCCAGTGATCCGGCAATTTTGAAAGCCATTTCTGAAGAATCCACATCATGGTAAGAACCGTCGTATAATTCTACTTTAATATCAACAAGTGGATATCCGGCCACAACTCCTCTGGTGAGAGCTTCTTGAATACCTTTGTCCACAGCCGGAATATATTCCTTGGGGATTTTACCACCGACGATGTTGTTAACAAATTCATAACCTTTCCCGGATTCATTTGGTTCAATATTTATTAGTACATGACCATATTGACCGCGACCACCTGATTGTTTGGCGTATTTCTCTTCGGCTTTAGCAGGTCCTGTGATTGTTTCACGATAAGCGACCTGTGGTTGTCCGACATTAGCTTCAACTTTGAATTCTCTTTTCATACGATCTACTAAAATATCAAGGTGAAGCTCTCCCATACCGGCAATAATGGTTTGACCGGTTTCTTCGTCAGAACTGACACGGAAAGTAGGATCTTCTTCGGCAAGCTTGTTCAAAGCCATACCCAGTTTTTCTTGGTCAGCTTTTGTTTTGGGTTCAATGGCGATACGAATAACCGGTTCAGGGAAGTCCATTGATTCAAGTATGATCGGATGCTTTTCATCAGCCAAAGTGTGTCCGGTTAAAGTATCTTTCAGACCAACCAGTGCAGCGATGTCACCGGCATGTACTTCTTTGATTTCTTCTCGGGAATTGGCGTGCATTTGTAGAATACGACCAATACGTTCTTTTCTCCCATTGTTCATATTAGTAGCATAACTTCCGGCCAACAATTTTCCTGAATAAACCCGGAAGAAAGCAATTTTACCTACATAGGGATCCGTGGCAATCTTGAAAACCAATGCTGAAAAAGGAGCGTCATCATTTAGCAATCTCTTGTCAGATTCCCCTGTGTCAGGATTAGTACCGGTGATATAGCCAATATCATTTGGAGAGGGGAGATAATCATTCACAGCATTAAGTAGGATTTGTACTCCAACATTGGCTAGGGCTGATCCGCAGAAAACAGGATAAAACTGACCGCTAATAACAGCTTTTCGTAATACTTTTTTAATTTCAGCTATATCTAATTCATCACCATTTAAGTATTTTTCCATGAATTCATCGTCGTATTCAGAAATTTTTTCAATAAGCTGATCACGATAAGTTTCCACATCTGCTTTCATATTTTCGGGAATATCCACTTCTTTGATTTCTTCACCCAGTTTACCTTCAAATATATAAGCTTTTCTTTCTACAAGGTCGACAACTCCCTTATGTTCATTTTCCTGACCAATAGGAAGTTGCGCAGCAGCGGCATTTTTGGAAAGTCGATCCCAAATTGATTTTAAACTCATCATAAAGTCGGCGCCGATTTTATCCATTTTATTGACGAAACACATGCGGGGTACACCATATTTATCAGCTTGTCTCCAAACTGTTTCAGATTGTGGTTCAACACCTTGTGATCCGTCGAAAACTACAACACCACCGTCAAGTACACGCATGGAACGTTCCACTTCGGCGGTAAAGTCAACGTGGCCGGGAGTGTCGATAATATTATAGCGGCAATCTTTCCACTGACAGGTGGTGGCGGCGGAGGTAATGGTAATACCTCTTTCTTTTTCTTGTTCCATCCAGTCCATAGTGGCTTGACCTTCATGAACTTCACCGATTTTGTAGGACTTACCGGTGTAGTAAAGGATTCTTTCAGTCGTAGTAGTTTTACCGGCATCAATGTGCGCGATAATCCCGAAATTGCGTAGATTGCTTAAATCGGCGGTCATATAAAAAGTGGGTCAAATATTAACTTTTGCTCCGGTATTATATGGTTTCTTTTTTTGAAGTCAAACTATTTAAATGCACCGCTAAGCCTTTGTTTAAGTGCGAAAATATGTTATAATTATAGGATATTTTGGATAAATATGCTTGATAACTTACGAAAATTGGCTTTAATAGGTGCTTTGTTGGCGATTCCTGCTCTGGGGGTGGCTCAAAGTACTTCATCAAGTTTTGAAATTGTGGATTTTATTAATTCATCCAGTGCAGTAACTGATTCTGCCAATTTTGAGCTTCAAGGCAGCACTGACTATTATGGCGGAGTTAGCACAAGTTCTAACTATGTAGAGTGTACCGGTGATTACGCAGTTTATTCAAATTGCAACTTTGTTGAGTCCCCCCCGCCGCCACCTCCACCACCTCCACCTCCACCACCTCCGGGCGGGAGCGGCGGAGGAGGAGCCTATGTGGGACCTTTTTGCCAATTAGGGGATCCCTGCAGCGAAGAACCGGAGTTACCAGATGGGCCCGAGCAGCCAGAGGAGCCAGAAGCGCCTGAGGAACCTGATGTTCCTGAACAATCTGAAGTACCGGAAACTCCGGTGCAACCTGTTCAACCGCCGGTAGAGCCACGACCTGTTGCCCCAGAACAACCATTTGTTCCCCAAGAACCTTTAAGTCCTGAGTTGCCGGAGCAAATGACTGATGTGTCAGAGGTAGAAATTCTATCTCCACTTGAGCGTGCAGGTATTCGAGTTATTGAGCCATCGATAATTCAAATTCCTTCAGAAGCACAAGTTAGAGAAGTTGCTGAGGAATTCATCTGTGATATTTTGATTTGTCCCGACATCGATGGAATTACTTCCGGTAAGACTAATGTATCGGCGAAGAAGGGAGAGGTTTGTAAAATGTATACCTTTGGCGGATTTTTATTTGTTGTAGATTGTGATCTAATTTTACTTATATATATAGTATTAATCAGTTTAGCTTTAGGTTTTGCCCTAATTCCCTTCAGTATCAAAAAACCGCCCCTGTAAGGACGGTTTTGTAGTGCAGTAATCGGATGTTAATATTTGGCGTAGTGAGCAAAGGCCTTATTAGCTTGTGCCATTTTGATAACATCATCTCTTTTCTTGATGGCAGAACCTTCACCGTTGGCTGCTAATACTAATTCATCAGCCAGTTTCTTGGACATATTTGAACCTTTTTTCCCTCGGGTAACTGCCAAAAGCCAACGAATAGCTAATGTAGTTTGTCTTTCCGGTTTGACCTCCATAGGAATTTGATAAACAGCACCCCCAATTCTTTTAGCTTTTACTTCAAGATTTGGTTTAATATTTTCAATAGCTTTTTCAAATACTTCTATAGGATCTTTCTGAACTTTTTCAGAAATTTGTTTCAGTGAATCATCAAAAATATGTCGAGCAGTGCTTTTTTTACCATCTTGCATAATGCAATTAATGAATTTCTCTTGCAGTGCGCTTGAGTTTTCAGGAATATAGTGAGCTTTCTTCTGTGCCATTGTTAAATTAAATTAATTATTTTTTAGGTTTCTTGGTGCCGTATTTGGAACGACCTTGTTTTCTTTCATTAACACCTTGTGTATCAAAAGTACCACGGACAATGTGATAACGGACACCTGGTAAATCTTTTACTCTTCCACCACGTACCAATACTACACTGTGTTCTTGAAGATTATGTCCTTCTCCCGGGATATAGGCATTAACTTCTACTCCATTTGTGAGTCTGACTTTGGCGAATTTACGCAAAGCAGAATTTGGCTTTTTGGGAGTTAAGGTTCCAACCTTAATGCATACACCTCTTTTTAGCGGGCTGGGTCTGCGGATAGTCTTATTCTTAATCGTATTAAAAGTAGACAGCAAGGCAGGAGCTTTACTTTTCTTAGTCTTAGGTGTTCTTTTCTTTCTGATAAGTTGGTTAATTGTTGGCATAGTTTTGAGTGGTGTTTACAATTAGTTATTAATGTTGTCTAATTGAAGCCATGTTAGTCTACATAAGCTTGCATGACTTCGCAAGATTTTTTTATAGTATCGGGAAGTTTTTAGATTCAGCCGCATATTTTTGATATTCGTCGTCTTGATTGGCAATGACAGAAATGGTTGTCGGTTCTTCGGAAATCTTCTTTCTATAGGTTTCTCCGGCCGGAATTAATTTACCAATAATGACATTTTCTTTGAGTCCTTCAAGATTATCAATGCGCTTTGTTGTTGAAGCTTCAACCAGTACTCTGATTGTTTCCTGGAAGGAAGCTGCTGATAACCAGCTGTCGGTATAAAGAGAAATTCTAGTCAAGCCAAGCAATAGTCTTTCAAAAATGGCTTTCTTTTTACCTGCTTTTTCAAGTTCTTCGTTAATGTTTTCGATTTCCAGAATGTTAGAGATTTCGCCTGACAAAAGTGCAGAATCACCCGGATCAATAATTCTGATTTTGGATAACATCTGACGGGCAATAATCTCAATATGTTTATCATTAATGGTCTGACCTTGTGATGCATAAATACTTTGAACTTCAGAAACAATGTATTTGAGAACTGGATAGACGTCAGTCAATTCAATCAATTGTCTCAAATTCAAGTGACCGGAAGTTAAGGCTTGTCCTTTCTTTACTTTATCTCCATTGGTAACTTTGATAATTTTTCCAAATGGAATCTTATATTTATGCTCAATATTAGTAGTACTCTTAATAGATATGCTATAAGGAGTTATTTCAGTAATTTTAGCATTATATTCAGAACGGATATGGTTTTTAGATTTGGTGGAACGGGCAATAATTTCTTTTTCTTTCACTGTATCTCCTTTGCGAACAGTAGGTTCGAAATCAGATCCGAATTCATAAGTTTTTTGCACCGGATCCTCGGTTTTAACTGAAATCTCAGTCAATTGTCCTTTATGATGAATGGTAATGACTCCATCAAGCTCACTCATCACAGCAGGGAATTTTGGTGCTCGAGCTTCGAAAAGTTCTTCAACACGTGATAAACCTTGAGTAATATCCCCTTCAGCACTGGCAACACCACCCATGTGGAAAGTACGCATGGTTAGCTGAGTTCCCGGCTCACCAATGGATTGAGCGGCAATGATACCTACTGCTGTTCCAATTTCCACACTTAGATTTGTTCCCAGATCGAGTCCGTAACATTTGGTACAAATTCCTCCTTTGGTCTTACAGGTGATTACTGAACGGACTTTAATTTCGTTGATGTTTAATTCGTTAATCTTGTTAAGTAGACCACGGTCAATGGTGACATCTTTTTCACTGATAATTTCACCAGTTTTGGGATCAATTAAATCGCTGGCCAGAGTGCGACCATAAATTCTATTCTCCAGTTTTTCACCTATGCGTTCACTTTCTTCTCTGGTAATAGTGTGTACTTCCTTGGAGCCGCAATCAATTTCCCGGATAATTACATCTTGAACGGAATCTACTAAACGACGAGTTAAGTGACCCGCTTCAGCAGTTTTAAGCGCGGTATCTGATTTACCTTTACGTCCACCATGCGTAGCAATGAAGTATTCTAAAATGGAAAGTCCTTCTTTAAGATTGGATTGAATAGGAAGCTCAATAGTTTTACCAGCCGGATTGGCTACATTCCCTCTCATTCCGCAAAGCTGAGTAATTTGCCCCCAGTTACCACGAGCGCCGGAGTTGATCATATAGTGAAGATCATTCTCGGGATCTATGCCGGCAATCATTGATTTGGTAACATCTGCTTTAGCCTGACTCCAAATCTTAATTGTTTGCAGATAACGTTCATTATCTGTGATTAAACCATGTTGATATAGTGTGTTGACTGTTTTAATCACTTTGTTTGCTTCTTGAATGATCTTACCTTTGTCTTCAGGAATAATCATGTCTGAAGCACCAATAGAAAGTCCGGAATAAGTGGCAAATTCAAAACCGATGCGTTTTAAGTGATCAACTAAGTGTGCAGTTTTAGCTGCACCAGCCAATAGGAAACTGTCATTGAGAAGAGAGGATAATTGCTTCTTACCAATAGTTTCATTGTAGTAAGATAATTCACTTGGTCGGAAGCTATTGAAAATCATTCTTCCTAAAGTGGTTTCAATTATTGCACCTTCTATTTTGGCCTTAATTTTAGCCTGCAAATGAAGGTAATTTAATTTCCAAGCTAGAATTGCTTCATTAATATCAGCAAAAGCCATACCTTCTCCCGGTTTGCCAGGTGTTTCTTTGGTCAAATAGTAGCATCCTAGCACCATGTCCTGAGTTGGAGTAACAATCGGTTCACCGGCAGACGGTTTAATTAGGTTTTGGTTGGAAGAGATCAAAATGCGTGCTTCTTCTTGAGCATGTTTTGATAAAGGTACATGGACAGCCATCTGGTCACCATCAAAGTCCGCATTAAAAGCTACACAAACTAGAGGATGTATTTGAATAGCTTTACCTTCTATCAATTTTGGCTTGAAGGCTTGAATACCCAAACGGTGTAAGGTGGGAGCACGATTTAATAGTACATAACGATTGCTGGTGACTTCTTCGAGAATATCCCAAACTGCTCTTTCTCCCGATTGAATAAGCTTTTCAGCACTTTTAATATTATGAGCGAGACCATCTCTAATCAGTCTTCCAATAACAAATGGTTTGAAAAGTTCCATAGCCATGGTTTTGGGAAGTCCGCATTGATTCAAATTAAGTTGAGGTCCAACCACAATTACGGAACGGCCTGAATAGTCGACACGTTTACCAAGTAAGTTTTGACGAAAGCGTCCTTGTTTACCTTTAAGCATGTCTGATAGCGAGCGCAGCTTACGTTTGTCACCAGAGTTGAAAACAGTTTTTCCTTGTCGGGCGCTGTTATTAAGCAGGGTATCAACCGCTTCTTGCAGCATACGTTTCTCATTTCTGGCAATAACTTCCGGAGCACCAATGGCAATCAGTCTCTTTAAACGATTATTTCTGTTGATGACTCTGCGGTATAGATCATTAAGATCAGATGCCGCATAACGGCCACCGTCTAGTTGAACCATTGGACGAAGGTCGGGCGGAATAACCGGTAAAACTGTCATCACCATCCATTCAGGTTTGATATCAGCTTTAAGGAGAGACCCTGCCAATTTTAATCTCTTAATAATCTTCTTTTGCTTTTGACCGGAGGCCTTTTTCATTTCAGTTTGTAAATCTTCAATCAACTTAGCTAGGTCAAGATTTTGTATTATATGACGAATAGCTTCAGCTCCGATACTGGCTTTAAAAATTTGTCCGAACTTGGTGGATAATTCACGATATTCCAGCTCAGAATAAATTTTGGTCACCTGGACATCCTCCAGTTGATCTTTATTTTGTTGAAATTGACTATCTAGCTCATCCAGTTTATGTGCATATTCTTTTTCCAGTTTTTCTATGTTTTGCTTGGATTTTCCGGCTTCAGCTATTTTTTGCTTTGCATTATCCTGAGTTTTTTTCTTCAAATTTTTAAATTCTTCTTTTAGTTGTTCCAAAGTTTCTTCTTTGGATTTTTCATCAACTTCAGTAATGATATAGGCTGCAAAATAAACAACTTGTTCAATTGCTTTAATTGGAAGGTCTAGCAAAAGTCCAATACGACTTGGTGTAGAGCGGAGGAACCAAATATGTGTTACCGGTACGGCCAATTTAATGTGGCCCATTCTATTACGGCGAACAGACGAGTGAGTGACTTCAACTCCACATTTCTCACAAATCACACCTTTGTAACGAATTCTTTTATATTTTCCACAATAGCATTCATAGTTTTTGGTAGGTCCGAAGATTCTTTCGCAGAAAAGACCATCTCTTTCCGGTTTTTGTGTGCGGTAATTGATAGTTTCCGGTTTTTTGACCTCACCATATGACCAAGACATAATTTCTTCCGGTGATGCTACCGATACAGAAATGTTGTCAAAATAGTCATTGTTCTTTCTTTGCTTATGGTGTGTTGCCATATTGTTCATAGAGAGTGTGTTATTTTCTTGATTATTGTTCCACTTATATTTGCCTATAATCCCAAATCGCTTTCGATGTCGACTTTCTTGTCTTTATCTTGATCTGCTTTCTCAGCAGGTTGTTGGCTATTGTTTTCAGCTACAGCTGAGTCAATGGAAGAATTGTCGTTGCTTTCTGTTGAGACTGTATTAGTTGTCTCTGGTCCATCGTTTGTATATTCCTCTTCCGGTATATAACTGTCATCTTGTGAAAAGCTTTTACCTTCGCGGCGATCCAGCATGATTAGATCTTGTACAACTATTTCAGTTTTAAACTTTCTCACGCCTTCAGGAGTATCCCAGCTTCTGGTTTTAAGATAACCTTCAACGTAAATCAGTTTTCCTTTTTTTAAATGTTCGCTACAGATTTCTGCCAGTCTAGCCCAGGCAACGAGGTCATGGTATTCAGTTAATGAATGTTTTTGACTTTCTTTGGTTACCCATTCACGATTGGTAGCAATTGAAAATGTGCATACTGCTTGTCCGCTGGGCGTCTGACGCATTTCCGGATCACGGGTTAGATTTCCAATCAAAATTACTTTGTTTACGCTTCTCATGGTTTAGGGGTTATTAAGTCGATTGTTGATTATTTGGAATCTTCGTCATTCTTGATGCCTTTTGCCTTTTTTGGCTCTTCGATAGTAACGGGAAGATCATCTTCAGGAGTTTCTCCTGACATTTCCAGCTCAGCCAATTCTTCATCCGGAGCATCGAGATCCTCCAATTTTTCAATTTCCGCATCCATTTGGGCGAAATCAATTAAGTCTTCGGGATCGCCACCTTCTTTTATTTCACTTTCTTCTATATCTTCAGATTCCTGATCTGTAATCACAACAACACCTGGAACTTCGTGTTCCACACTTTCGTCTGCTATAGCTTCATCTGACAATTCATCGCTGATATCCTTGGTTAGAGAAACTTCAGAGTCACTTGTTTTTTCTGCATCTTCTTCACCGTCTGTAATCATTAGTTTTTGCTCATCCAATTCCGGATTACCTACATAGGTACTGTTTATATCAACGTCTTCTGAGCTGGTGAAATTTACAGCCAAGCCCAAACTTTGTAATTCTTTAATCAAGACATTGAATGATTCCGGAGTTTTAGGTTTCTTAATCGGTTCATCTTTAACAATTGATTCGTATGCTTTGGCACGTCCATAAACATCATCTGACTTAATTGTTAACATTTCTTGAAGTGTATGAGCAGCACCATAAGCTTCCAGAGCCCACACCTCCATTTCTCCGAATCTCTGTCCACCATGTTGAGCCTTACCACCAAGAGGTTGTTGAGTGACAAGTGAGTAAGGACCGACGGAACGAGCATGGATTTTGTCTTCTACTAAGTGAGAAAGTTTCAAGATGTAGGATATTCCCACTGTGGATTTATGATCAAAAGGTTCACCGGTCATTCCATCAAATAATTGTACTTTTCCGTCTTCGGGTAAATTAGCTTCTTTGAGTAATTCGACGATTTTTTCGTAACTGATTCCATTCAGAACGGGTGAGGCGACAGTGAAGCCAAGTTCTTTGGCGGCCCAGCCGATATGTGCTTCGAAAATCTGACCGATATTCATACGGGAGTTAACACCCAGCGGATTCAAGATGATGTCGACTGGTGTTCCGTCCGGAAGGAAAGGCATGTTTTCTGCCGGTACAATAGTTGAAATAATACCTTTATTTCCGTGGCGACCGGCAACTTTATCACCAATGGATACTTTTCTGGTCTGTGCTACGTTTACTTGAATCTGTTGATTAACACCCGTTGAAAGTTCGTCACCATTGGCGCGAGAGAAAATTTGTACGCTGACAACTTTTCCACCTTCACCACCGGGAAGTCTTAATGATGTGTCTTTAACATCACGAGCTTTGTCTCCAAAAATTGCGCGTAGTAGTCTTTCTTCAGCAGAAAGCTCGGTTTCACCTTTAGGAGTAATTTTTCCAACTAAGATATCTCCTTCACGAACTGAAGCTCCGATGCGAACGATTCCATTTTCATCCAAATCTTTTAGTCTGGCTTCACCCACATTAGGAATATCTCGAGTTACAATTTCGGGTCCTAACTTAGTGTCACGAACATCCATAGTAAATGATTCAATATGAATTGAATCAAAATATCCATCTTTCACGACGCGATCAGAAACGATGACGGCGTCTTCATAGTTGTAACCTTTCCAAGCCATATAGGCTACTAGAACATTTCTTCCCAGAGCCAGCTCACCATTTTCAATAGCTGGTCCGTCTGAAAGTACATCACCACGAGTTACTCTTTGTCCTTTGTTAATTTTGGCTCTTTGGTGGATACAGGTAGATTGATTGGATCTTTGATAAGTGTGTAGATTATAAGTAACCTTCTTACCATTGTCATAAATGATAGTGATTTCATCGGCATCGACATAGGAAACTGTTCCATTGTCTTCTGCCAGGTAACATTGGCCTGAGCTCTTGGCAACAATTTCTTCCATACCGGTACCGACAATCGGTGCAGTCGGTGATATTAACGAAACAGCTTGACGTTGCATGTTTGACCCCATGGAAGCACGTGTATTATCATCATGTTCAAGGAAGGGGATTAATGAAGTTGTTTCAGAAATAATTTGTTTCGGGGAGATGTCGATATGAGTAATAGTTTTGGCGGAAACAAGTTCCGGTTCACCTTTCACTCTGGCTGAAACCAGCGGTGCAATAATTTGTTTCTTGTCATCAAGATCAGTATTTACTTGGGCAATTACCAAATCATCTTCTTCATCGGCAGCATAATAGCGTACATCATCAGATGAATGTTTGTGGACAAGTAGTTCTTTATAGCCAAGTTTTTTGGCTTTTTCGATCACTTTATCAGTTATAGTTTCACCTTGTTTGAGTAACACTTTCCCTGTCTTGGGATCTTCCAAGTCTCGTCGAATCTTACGACCGATCAGTTCTTTTGCTTTATCAATATCAATAGACTCATTCATCTTACGATACGGAGTTTCAATGAAACCGTATTTATTGACGCGAGCATAAGTTGCCAAGTGAACGACTAGACCAATATTGGGGCCTTCCGGTGTGGCAATCGGACAGATTCTTCCGAAATGTGAAGGATGTACGTCACGAACATCAAAGGAAGCGCGTTCACGTGAAAGTCCACCTGGTCCCATAGCTGAAAGTCTGCGTTTATGGGCCAATTCTGAAAGGGGATTGGTTTGATCCATAAATTGAGAAAGCTGTGAGCTGGCAAAAAATTCACGGAGAGCTGCAGTTATCGGACGTGAGTTAATAAGTTGAGTTGGCGTTACGGTTTCCAGATCCATTACTGTCATACGGTCCTTGGCAATACGATCAGTGCGGAGTAAACCAACGCGGAATTTTTGTTGAACCAATTCTCCAACCGGTCTGACACGACGATTAGAAAGATGGTCGATATCATCAGTTTTTTCTTGCCTGTTATTAAGCCTAATTAGATGTCTTAGAATGTGAATTAAATCACTTGGTTGGAAAACATGATTTTCTTTTGTATTTTCCAAATCTAAGTTGAAACGCTTATTTAGTTTATAGCGAGCAACAGGCCCCATATCATATTTCTTGTGATCGAAAAACATGGATTGAATCAGAGCCTTGGCATTTTCAGGTGTGGCTAAATCGCCGGGTCTGATTTTGCGATAAATACTTTGATAAGCATCTTCAAGAGTTTTGGCCGGATCTTTTTCTAAAGTTTTTAAGATGAAATCGCGTTCAGGCGAATCAATTTGATCGGCAAACAGATTTTGAATTTTTTCGTCGGTTGGATAACCGAAAACACGAATCAAAGCTGTGATGGGAATCTTGCGCTTGCGATCTATTTTGACGGAAATGAGCCCTTTTTTGTCAGTTTCGATTTCCAGCCAAGCACCACGTTTGGGGATAATTTTGGCCGTATGCATTCCGGGCGCAGTAGGATTCTCAGAGAAGAAAACACCGGGTGATCTGACAATTTGTGATACTACCACTCTTTCAATACCGTTAACAATGAATGTTCCTTTGGTAGTCATTAGAGGAATGGCACCTAGATAAACATCTTGTTCTTTAATTTCACCTGTTTCCTTATTAATTAATTGCACATGAACTTTGAGCGGTGCTTCATAGGTTAAATTCTTGGTACTACAAATTGATGGATCATATTTTGGCTCATCAATGGAATGCTCCAAAAAGTGTAATTCAATTTTTTTATTAGAAAAGTCAGTAATAGGAGTTACTTCATCAAGTAATTCACGAATCCCTTCTTCCAAAAACAAACGATATGAATCAAGTTGGATTTCAATTAAATCAGGAAGGACAATATCTTTGTCAATTCTCTCATTGAAAAACTTACGATTACTAGTTTCCTTCATCACAATGTTTTCCTTGGGGAGAAGCTGATAAATGCCTTCAGCAGCCGCAGCGGTTGATGGTTTGTTGCTAGTTACCTTTTTAGCCTTGGGCTCAGCTTTAGTTTTGGGGGCAGCCTTTTTGACCTCAGTTTTTTTAACCGTAGTTTTAGTAGTCTCTTTTTGAGGAGCTTTTTTCTGCGTATTTTTCACCGGGGCTGCTTTTTTATCTGAAGCAGTTTTTTTTGCCGGTGCTTGTTTAGCAGTTGTCTTTTTGGAAACTTTAGTCGACTCTTTTTTCGTCTTGGTCGCTTTAGTCTTAGTAGCGGTTACTTTTTTCTTAGTATTGGAAGATTTCTTGGGGGAGGGTGATTTTGCCATATTGTAAAATGCTGAAGGATATATTAACGCTTACAAAGCGGGTAATTTTTGGCTTTGTAATAATGTGTAGTTGCCTTCATTCGCAACACAATCGCAACTATAGGTAGAAAGCGCACAGCATTCGGATATTAATTAGAAGAGTCCAGTCTGTCAAATATAAAAGCATTTTGAATTGACAGGCTTATTGTTCTATTTATAAATAGCTTTGAGTGGTTCAAGTTGTGCGGCTTTACGAGCGGGGATAAAGGCAGCCAGCAAGCTCAGAAGAATAGAGAAGGCTATTATAATAATGAATTGGATTAATCCAAATTGGAAGAAGTTATCAGGTTTATTAACCAGATCCGCTACTATTATTTGTAAATAACTGTTTAAAACTATGGAGATTAGCCAAGCGATGGCATAGCCGAAAATTCCTCCGATAATTCCCAGTAAGCCGGATTCCAATAAAAATAATTGTGCAATATCAGATTTGGTTGTGCCCAAAGCGCGTAAGATTCCGATATCTTTCACTCTTTCATTTAGATTGGCGGCGAATGTATTACCGATCATCAAGGCGGTTAGTAATAATATAGTGATGCTGATGATAGATAATGTGATGCTAAATACTCGGAAATAATTATTGATGCTGTTGAAATTGTCATTAAATGAAGTGACATCAAGCTTCATCCTTTTTAGTGAGTCTGATACTTGGTCGATATTCTTTTGACTGTCGATGGTTAGATAGGCATTCAAAAAGTTTTGTTCATCTTGATTCAGATATTCAGATTTGATTTGTTCAATAGTGTCGGAGGGAATTGTGATGCCAATCAGTTTAACTTTATCCGAAAAGCCCACAATTTCTGCATCCAAGGCCGGATGCTCCTGATTCTCTTGAATATTAATAAAGGTTGATTTGTTGAGCAGAATTTTTACTTTGGTGCCGACTAGGTTTTCAGGTTGAAGATTGGGCACATTATTAATAGAGGCGAATGAAAAGTTATAGAGATCAAGTAGTTGGGAAGATAGCACGATGGGGATTGGCTTTGTCTGCGCTGACCATTGATTAGCCGTGAATTTTGGATTGTCAAAAATTTCAAAAGGTAAGCCGAAAATAAGTGAATCGGTTTGAAACCATTGACCTAACAGATTGACCTGCAGGGAAGATATTCCGCTGATGGAGTTTTGAGGGTAGACATTTTCAACATGCGGAATTTTAGCTAGTGCTGTAATTTGCTCATTGGTCAGTGACTTTACTTCAAATGAATCCAGTGGATTTAAATAGCCGATAATTTGTCCTTGAGGACTGACGGTTAATTGATTGAGGGGGTGTTGAGAATTGACACTGGTAAAGACAAATTCAGTAACAGCCTGATTAAGTGCGGCAAAAAGTGTGAGAGCAGCAATGCTTATAGTTATTGCGAAAACAGTCAAAATATTGCGTAACGGCTTAACGGTTAAATTTTTGATAGTTAGCTTGAGTTTCATTATTGAGTATATAGTTTGGTGTGCGGTCGTTTGACAATTTTACCGTCTTTGATTTCAATGATGCGATCGGCTTTGCGGGCTATATATTGATCGTGAGTGACAATAATCAGGGTCATATGACGTTTTTGGTGAATATCACGAAGTACTTTGATGATGTCCTGGCCGGTTTGAGAATCAAGATTACCGGTTGGCTCATCAGCAAAAATAATTTCTGGTTGATTGATCAAAGCGCGTCCGATGGCAGCACGTTGTTTTTGACCCCCAGAGATTTGACTGGGATAGTGATGCCCGCGATGCTCAATTTGTAATTCAGCCATTAAATCAAGTAGTCGCTTTTGCTCTGATTCGGTAAGTACATTTTTTCTTTCGGCAATTAGAAGGGGAAGGGAAATATTTTCTGCAATGGTTAGATTTCCCAGTAAATGAAACTCTTGAAAAACGAATCCAAAATGCTGATTACGAAACAACGAGAGCTTTTTATCACTTAATTTACTAATATTTTGATTTTTAATCAGGATATTGCCTTGGGTTGGTTGATCCATTCCACTCATCAAGTGTAAGAGTGTGGATTTGCCTGAACCTGATGGGCCGACGATGCTGACAAAATCACCTCGATTTATTTCCAGGGAAATGTCATGGATGACTTGATTTGATTGCTTTCCGACAGGAAAACTTTTTCTTACTTTAACCAGTTCAAGAGCGAAGTCGGGCATTATTCTTTAGTTTCCTTTTTGGAAATAGTATCGATTTGAGTGAAATAGGTGTCGTAGAATTCTTTCATTTCCTGCAAATTTTTAAGCAGTTTCTTTTCATCATCTAGGGCAAGGTATTGAGGGTCAACTTTAAGCGAAATAGTCCCGGGAAAGCCATCTTGTTTTAATTTGGTTAGAAAACTCTCGACAGGCAATATCCCTTTCATGGGAGTATAATAGAGCTTACTTCCTTTGATATTGGAAAGGTGGACATGCACCAGGAATTTTTTTAATCGATCGTAAGTCTCGATTAATTCGTAATTCTTGGCTTTGAGGCGAGTGGTATCAAGGCAAACATGCTTAAAATTTTTCAAGTCAGCCAAATTATTCAAAGCATGTTCCGGAATTACTCCTAAAAACTTCGCTGAAGGTGAGTTTTCCAACGCAATAGAGATTTCTTCCTTTTGACGAATATTGGGAATTTCTTTTTTGAGCCAGGAAATATATTTAAAATCGAAAGTTTTTGGTGGTTGAATAACCACAATTCTAGTGTTGAGCTGCTGAGCCATTTTGACAGCACCCAGAATTTTTTTGGGATTATTAATTGGTGGTGTAGAAATCGCCAAAACCGGAAATTGATATTGGTCGATTAAGGATTTTATGTAATCGGCATTGTGAGTATCGTAAAGTGTTGGATTGATATTCAGATCAATTCCATCATAACCAGCTTCCTTGACTAATTCGAAGATGCGATTGAGGCCATAGCCTTTTAAACTATCGGTACAAATTGCTAGCATATTGGTTTTATTTATCTTAAGAATATTTTAGCATAGTGGGGTGCGGTTGGGAAGAGCAGGCCGCAGCGTTAGTGGAGTGCGGTTTTTTGGTTGTGTGTATATACTATATGTGATTATGCCACATCGAAATTTGGCGGGCTAACACTGAAGTGTCGTTTTACGCTTGAGGCTGCGATGATTGCGACGATAACTGATGTCGGGAATCAGAAAGAGATGGTAGAAGCGGCGAAAGATGTTGTGAGTGAGCTTGTTGAAATGCAAAAGGAAAACAAATTGCACTCCGTGTAAGGTATCGTCAGCACACAATTGTTTAGTCTTGAGCAAAACGGCATAACGTATATAATACGCGCGTATATTTTAACGTGTCTTAAAAATGCTCGACCCAAAAATAATCAGAGAAAATCCAGAATATGTTCAGAAAATAGTGGAGTCGGGTAGATCGAATTCTGAAAAGGCTGATGTGAAGAAGTGGCTGAAGCTTGATCAGGAGCGCAGTAAGTTGATTGTGGAAACTGATGAGCTGCGCAGCAAGCGGAATGATTTGTCTAAGGCGCTGAAAGGTAAACCGGATCCAGAAACGATCGAGCAGGTGAAATCACTTAAGGAGGGCTTGGAAGTTAAGGAGGGCGAGCTGAAAGCGATTGAAGCGTATTGGCAGGAAATCCTTGATTGGATGCCGAATATGCCGGTAGCTGAAGAGCTAATGCCTTTTGGTAAGGGTGAAGAGGACAATGTGGTCTTGAAGACTTGGATTCCCTATGAGGGTTACATTGAAAAGCCCGGTGTGTTCAACAAAACAGGTATGCCGACACGTTCTAAGCATTGGGATGATGCACTGGCTCAACCTCAACATCATTTGGATTTGGGACAATGTCGTGGATGGATTGATATTGAACAAAGTGCGAAATCATCCGGTTCACGTTTTGCTTATTTAACCGGAGATTTGGTGTTGATGCAGTACGCTCTGCAAAGATTATTATTTGATGAGCTTTTGCGTCGGGGTTTCATGCCGGTGATTCCTCCATTGATGGTTCGGGATCATGTGCTTTATGGTACGTCGCATTTTCCGGAGCAACGTGATCAAGTTTATCAGATTAAGAGCGACTATGTGGAGGAAGGGACGGAACTCAATTTGGTGGGTTCTTCCGAGCCGACTAATTTTGCTTTTTTTGCAGATAAGGTTTTGGAGCGGGAGGAGATGCCGCGCAAGCTTTTTGCTTATACTCCCTGTTTCAGAAGTGAGGTGGGGTCTTGGGGGAAGGATGTGCGCGGGATAAAGCGTGTGCATCAATTTGATAAAATTGAGATGAATGCTGTTTGTATACCTGATCAATCTGAAGAAATATTCAATGAATTTTTGGGTATTAATGAGTGGCTGTGGCAGGCTTTGGAAATCCCATATCAACTAGTTCTGAAGTGTACCGGCGATGCCGGCTATCATGCTTCTGCCCATCAAATCGATCCCGAGGGATGGTTGCCCGGGCAGCAGGAATTTATGGAGTTGGGGACGGATACTAATACTACAGATTTTCAGGCACGGCGCTTTAATATTAAATATAAGGATGTGGACGGCAAGAAGCATTTTTGCCACACAGTGAATGATACTTGTATGGCGATGGGAAGGGCGCTGATTGCTATTATGGATAATTACCAACAGTCAGATGGACGGATTAAGGTGCCGACATATTTGATTCCGTATATGGGGAAGGAATTGATTTAAACTTTAATTAGCTTGACACGATAGGGTAAAGGTGTTTTAATTTGCATTGTTGGTTAAGTTTCAACGAAAGGAGAAAAAAATGATGAGGACTACCAATGGGGAAGATGGGACAATGGTGCTGATTACCTACTACACAGAAGGCAGGTTGATCGTGCTGGCCAAGACCGAAGACGGTGAGCCGGTCAAATGGCCGGACGGAGACGACAAGCGTTGCGCGCCGGTGTGCATTCGCAACGAAGACGACTTTCGTGACGTCGTTTATCTGTTCGCCGACATGCTTGATCTTGGCGTCGTCAGGGTCGCAGATCGGACATACGGACCAGCGTATCGCCTGGTCGAGAAGTAATTCTCGATTGCGATCGACCTTCTACCCCTCTTGGCTCCCGGGCGCAGTTCGCTCCGGGAGTCATTTCTTATGGTGAAGGAGGGAGGTACCAAGAATCAGCTGCACTTCGTCATCTTTTTTGTAGTTGTAGGTTGTAATAAATAGTTTTATACGACCCAGCAATTCATGATTTATCTATTTGCCAAATACTGATAAATAGCTACCACTACTTCATTTCTGGATAAATATCTTCCTGGCTGCAATTGGCTGGCAGATCCTTTGGGAAACAAATTATACTTTTGTGCCGCACCCGCATATTGCCCAAACCAGTCGCTTGAATTTACATCTGTATATGAATAGCTTAGGTTTTTTTCCAAATTGAAAGTCAGTGTCAACATTTTAAGAAATTCCGCTGTATTTACTGTGTCTGCAGGTTTGAATGAACCATCAGGATAACCATTGATAATCCCTTTCTGTGCGGCAGTCATAACATATTTTACATACCATTCACCCTCTTTTACATCCCAAAATTTTCCGTTATTTGACAGCTCCTGAACTTGCGTTTCTCTTGCTAGCAGTAAAAACTTAGCAGCCTCAGCTCGGTTAACATCACGTGTTCCTTTGAATTCACCATCAGGGAATCCGCCGATAACAGCTCGGCGGTATAATTCGGCAGCTGCTTTACCCTCTATGTTATTAATATTAGTGTCTGGAAACGGGTTGTTTTCAAAAGTGGTAAAAACTTCATCTTCGTAGCCGGCGGGAGGAGCAAATGTTTTTACTGATTCTTTTGTTCCACCTGATACTATAAGTTTCTGTGCACTATTTCTTACATATTGGCCATTTGGCTTCTTAATTGCTACATAGCAATTGTATTTGGTATTTACTTTTAAATTACTGACCATCATTTGGATATAGCTCGAAGTGTTATTGGAGATCTGGTCTCGTATCTGCCTGGGATTTTTGTCCCACAGTTCATTCCCGACTTCGGTGCATTCCATGAAATACTGATCGCCGTTAGTCAGATTGGCATCTTTGACATCAAAGGCGATGGAGGTGCTCGAAATATGTGTATCTAAGATTTGAAGCGCGTCGGTTAAAATAGTAGGTGTTGTAGTAGAGCTTTTAAGTGTATTTATCTCAATTTTACTACTGTGCTTCGAAATATTATATCCTCCGGAGTTATCCGGTGTTGCCACCGCCGCTTCGCATAACGTTATTTGTTGAACCAAGGAATTAGAATGCTCGTACTTTGCTTATATTTTATATATTCTGGATTATCACCCCATTTTTTATCTGCTCTTTTTTCCAGAAGTGGAACTCCACTCACAAATAAAATTAAAAGAGCAATGTAGAGTGGACCAATGATTCCAATAATGGCTTCTGTGGCTGATAAATTTGAAAAAATAAAAATATAGAGACCAAACCAGAGAGCTATTTCACCAAAATAATTTGGATGTCTGGAATATTTCCAAATACCAGTATCAATCCACTTTCCTTTGTTCTTGGTGTTATTAATAAATCTAAATTTCTGCATATCGGCAACTGCTTCTATGGTCATTCCAAAAGCCCAAATGGCTAAACCAACATAGGCATATAAAGGAAGCATTGTTGGAGATTTTGCCAGAAAAAGCAGGCTTGGTATTAAAACGACCCATACAGTGATGCCTTGCAATACCCAAAACCTTCCAAATTGCCAAAAGCTCTTTCGCATCTCATCAAAACGCTTATCTCTGCCCATTTTGTGAATTCGTATCAAAAGATAACTCCCCAGACGAATGGACCAAATCACTATTGCGATAACCAAAATAACTGAAGGAATAGAAATGCCACCAGCGATAAGACCGATTACTGCAAGCAGTGCAAAGGTAACGGCATAAGAAATGTCAGTCAGTTTATCTGTTTTCCATATGTATGCGGGAATAAACATGAGTATATTTAGCCCCAGCGCAATAATGAGAGCAATCAGTATATTCATAAGTTTTTAGTTTGAAAAAATTTAGTATAGATTCTGTAGGTTGCAAAAGATACGAGTGCCCCTAGCACCATCCCCCAAACAAGATCAACTAGAGTTACCAGCAAAGGCCAATCTTTAAGTGTTGCCAAATTAGTCAGATCGTAGGTAGCATAAGTGACGAACCCAAAAAATGCCCCAAAGAGTAGTGCGTGGATCCATGATTTTTTTAGAAGTGCTGGGATAATGACAAAAAAAACAAGACCCGCAATGAAGATTAAATAAAAAATGATGGCCGCGACCCAATTAATATTTGATGTCATCAAAAAACCAATCTGATTTTGATAAAAGTTTTTCGCAACAAGGCCTAGCCATACCATGTCGATGGCAAAAAATACGGGCAAGGCGATGATAAAAAGTTTTAAATACATGTTTTTTAAAATAAATTTACAGAGAATACCTAGAATTATTTAAGTTATAATACGCTAGTATTAATTTTTTTATAGCCCAAAAAACCAATACTACCCAAAAATATAACGATACAAATAACAATTGTACTTATTATATAAGGATATTGTGTATTAAATCCGCTTGGTGATAAGTGTTTCAAAAGTATACCGCTGTATGCCCAGACCAGCACCAAGCCATAGAAAATGTTTTTGTCTTTGAGTATTCGCACACTTCCAATCCCAGCTCCTACCAATAGAATAATTACGGTCCAAATTGAGTCGGCAATACCAAATCCATTCCAATTTATACTTACTAAAAAGACAGTGATATTGGCAATAGTTGCAACAGTAATCCAGCCAAAATAGACACTAAATGGCAGGCTCACGAGAACTGTTTCTAGGGCGTTATATTTTTCTTTGTTTATAACATCTGCAATTTTTATGAGGAAGAAGAGCAAGGCGAACATAATGATTACTGAAAGCCAAATAACGCCATAGTGCCAGGCAAATATCCAGGCTATGTTGGCAATCGAGGTGATGAGAAAATATTTGTTGATGGTAGCAAAAAGCTTTTCTCGTTGCTTGGTTATGCTTTTTTTACCAAAGCCAAACTGATAGATGGTGTAGCCAAAGAGAAGTAAATAAATAAGCCCCCAAATAGAAAAAGTGACTCCAGCAGGGGTAAAGAGGTTGCCGAAAGAATCAGAAGCCTCGCCAGTAGTCACCCCGCCAATTGGCAAGGCATTGGCTAAGAAGTTGACGGTGACCATGGCAATGTAGCCAATGCCAACAGAGATTTTGAGAGTGAGGTTGTTTTTTTTCATGTTTTTATTAATTAATTGTAGTATATTCGTTTTTCCCTTATAAATAAATGTTTTCGGAGCGAAGCAGAGAAAACTCATTATACTCCTCTTAAATTAAAGAAAAAGAAATTTGAAAATTTTTTAAAACAATTGGGCGCCTGTCCCTCTGAAGCTCCGAAGGAGTGAAGGGGGAATAGCCCAGAAAAGAAAAGGAATATGTTGGACAACGTTTCGGTATATGTGAAGCCGTACAGTAGTCTAATAGCCGTTCCACGTATGTGGGACAACCGTTGTTGGGTTTGGGCGGAGTGGGAGGCTGGTAAGGCACAGACAATGGAGCCAAATATATGCCTGTTATGTGATGTTTTTGTTGGCGGTCGAATTTATAAGTAATGCTTTTACTACAATGGAGGCAACAGTTTCTTTTTTACACTATTATTTGTGTATTATGCGAAATCGTAAAATAATCAAATTGTTTGAAGCACAGTGTGGTTTTATTGTTTATAATAAAAATATGCAAGCAGAGCTACTGAGAACAGAGTGTGAATTTGAGATTGCAAACTACAGTTCTAAGACTATAAAAAGTTATCTGTTTGATTTACGGAAGTATTTTTACTTTAAATATAAAGATTTGATTGAACTTGATCAAATTACTACTCTTAGGTTTTCCAGCTTGATTTTGCTATTTGATTCCCAGTTGTTGATAGAGCTTATCCATTACGGTTTGACTGATATTGTTATCACTTAAAATCAGGCTGGTGAGATTAGTAAGCTTGGCGAGATGTGCTGCGCCTGCGTCTCCGATTTGGTTACTCTCTAAATCCAGGCTGGTGAGATTAGTAAGATTGGCGAGATGTGCTGCGCCTGTGTCT